>NZ_JBEXYK010000019.1:0-139517 GCF_040630865.1 Nonomuraea sp. NPDC005730 | reverse complement strand
CGGTTACATTCCGAACCCGGAAGTTAAGCTTCTCTGCGCCGATGGTACTGCACTCGGGAGGGTGTGGGAGAGTAGGTCACCGCCGGACAATCTTTCAAAGGAGCCCCACACGGATCGTGTGGGGCTTCTTTGCGTTGTACGCGCTTCCCGATGAAGAGCTTCAAGGCCCGCGCAGCACGCCAAAGCCTTGGGAGTCCGGGTCTGTGTAATAGGCGGCTGCCAGTCGGGTCGCGCCAACCGGTTCGCGAACACGCAGCTGCCTCTCAGGAGCAGGGCGCTGCAAGCGTCCATAGGGTGACGTGCTCTCCGTGCCCGACTTGGCCCCTGTTGGTAATGAGTACATCGACCCCAGCAGACTTCCGTTCCGACGACTTGAGGCCGCGCGTGACAGCCCCATGAGCTTCGCGAACGGCAATGGGTGATGGCGGTGAGCTATTTCCGCGCACACGGTCCAGCCGCCTTCCCCGAGCAGCCTTTCCCTGGAAGGAGCGGTGGAGTGGGACTGGATGTTGCTCCCTTGCGTTTGATCGGTCGCATCACAGCGGAGGCTGCTCTCGGGGCGCCCGGCGCACAGCAGTTGTGAGGAGCCACCCTCAAGCCACAGGCACGTCACCGCTGTGCTTGTCGCAGGACCCATCGTTCAGAGACTTCTCCGATGCCTCCGGGCTACACCTGCATGAGAACGTCGGCCAGATGCAGTTGGGGAGACTTACTGTTCTTCTGTTGCTTGGGTTCGACCATGAGATCACTGCCGCGATCCTTCTAAGCAGTGTCCTTCTGTGGGTGGAGCGAAGGCGGAATGATCGCGGGTGGGCGCGTTGATGGAATGGTCGTGGGGTGTCTGGAGGGCTCGTGAACGTTCGGGGGCTTGCTAGGCTGGGGGGAGCGGGCCACCCCCACGGGTGGCCTTCGTCGCGTAAGGCCCGAGGGCGGGCGGCGACCAGCCACGGTGGACCGCCGTTGTGAGTCCGCTGAGTGAGCCAACGAAATGGACCAGAAGTGAACAGAGATGACGGATCGGACGGCGGACAGCGCGGGCGCGGCGACCACGGGGACAGGCGCTCTGGCGGCGGCAGGACTGGCGGATACGGCTCTCGCGGGCGTGATTCCGGTGGCGATCGTCCGTTCCGTTCAGAGGGCCGGCCGCGGCCGTACAACCGCGAGGACAGCGCGCCTCGAGGCGGGGAGGGTTCCCGCGACGAGCGCGCGCCGCGGCGCGAGGGCGGTTTCCGGGACGAGGGCCGCTCCTACCGCGACCGGGACGACCGCGGGCCCCGCCGTGAAGGCGGCTACGGTGACCGCCGTGAAGGCGGCGGCTACGGCGAGCGTCGCGAGGGCGGCGGTGGCTACGGCGATCGCGGGCCGCGCCGTGAGGGTTCTGACCGAGGTCCGCGTCGCGAGGGCTTCGACCGGGGTCCCCGCAGGGAGGGCTTCGACCGGGGGCCGCGTCGTGAGGGCGATGAGCGTCGTCCTTACCGGGACCGGGATGATCGCGGGCCGCGTCGTGAGGGCGATGACCGCCGTCCCTTCCAGGACCGGGGGCCGCGTCGTGAGGGCGATGAGCGTCGTCCCTTCCAGGACCGGGGGCCGCGTCGTGAGGGCGATGAGCGTCGTCCCTTCCAGGACCGCGGACCTCGGCGTGAGGGCGGCGGCTATGGCGACCGTGGTCCGCGCCGTGAAGGCGGCGGCTATGGTGACCGCGGACCGCGCCGGGAGGGGTTTGACCGGGGTCCCCGCAGGGAGGGCTTCGACCGGGGGCCGCGCCGTGAGGGTGACGAGCGTCGTCCCTTCCAGGACCGGGGGCCGCGCCGTGAGGGCGATGAGCGTCGTCCCTTCCAGGACCGCGGACCTCGGCGTGAGGGCGGCGGCTATGGCGACCGTGGTCCGCGCCGTGAAGGCGGCGGCTATGGTGACCGCGGACCGCGCCGGGAGGGCTTTGACCGTGGCCCGCGTCGTGAGGGCTTCGAGCAGGGGCCGCGCCGTGAGGGTTTCGACCGGGGGCCGCGTCGAGAGGGCTCCGACCGGGGTCCGCGCAGTGAGGGCTTCGACCGCGGGCCGCGCCGTGAAGGCTTCGACCGGGGTCCGCGCCGTGAGGGCGGCGGGTACGGCGAGCGCCGCGACGACCGCTTCGGTGACAGGGGCCCGCGCCGGGAAGGCTCTGACCGTGGTCCTCGTGGTGAGGGTTTCGACCGGGGTCCGCGTCGTGAGGGCGGGTTCCGTGACGACCGCGGCGGCGGCCAGCGTCGTGAGGGTTTCGACCGGGGTCCGCGTCGCGAGGGTGGTTACGACCGTGGCCCGCGCCGCGACGACTCCTACGGGCCTCGTCGTGAGGGCGGCGGCTACCGTGAGTCGCGTCCGTTCTCGCGTGACGACCGGGGAGAGCGTCCGGGCGGCGGCACCCGCGCCAGGTACGGTCGGGAGGAGCGCGACTCCGACGCTCCGCAGCGGGAGAGGCTGCCCGAGGTGGCGCCCGACATCACCGCGGAAGAGCTCGACAAGGAAGTGCGCGAGGAACTGCGTTCCCTGCCCGGTGACCTCTCTGACCTGGTCGGCAGGCACCTGGTCGCCGCGGAGCGCGCCCTGGAGGAGGACGACCCCGACAAGGCGCACGAACACACCAAGGTGGCGCGCCGGTTCGCCGCTCGCATCGGTGTCGTACGCGAGGCTGCGGGCATCGTCGCCTACCGGGCCGGACACTTCTCCGAGGCGCTCAGCGACCTGCGTGCGGCCAGGAGGATGACCGGGTCGGACGCGTACCTGCCGGTCATGGCCGACTGCGAGCGCGGTCTGGGCCGTCCGGAGCGGGCCATCGATCTCGTACGTTCGCCGGAGGCCGAGCGCCTCGACCGGGCCGGGCGCATCGAGCTGACCATCGTCGAGTCGGGCGCCAGGCGTGACCTCGGCCAGCAGGATGCGGCCGTGATCACCCTCCAGCGCCTGCCCGAGCTGCGCGACCCGCAGCCCAAGCCGTGGTCGGCGCGCCTGGCGTTCGCCTATGCCGACGCCCTAGCCGACGCCGGTCACCAGGAGGCGGCGACCGACTGGTTCGCGCGTGCGATGGCCTTCGACGAGGACGGCGAGACGGACGCGGCCGAGCGGTACGCCGAGCTCACCGGAGCCGTCATTGAGGACGTCGAGGAGGACTTCGAGGAGGACCTCGACTCCGAGGACGACTTCGACGACGCCGGCGCCGCCGACGAGGGCAAGCTGGCCGAGGAGGAGGAAGAAGACGCCGAGGCCCTGGCCGAGGCGGACGACCTCCTGGAGCCGGAAGCGACCGAGCCTTCCGAATCCGCCGAGCCTTCTGAAGCCGTCGAGCCGGAGGACGCCGTCAAGCCGGAGGACGCCGTCGCTGCCGAGGCCGTCGAGCCGGAGGCGGGCGAGCCCGCGGACAGTGGCGAGGAAGAGAAGCCGGCGGAGGCCGGGACGCCGGGGATCACGCCTGCGTTCATCGAGCCGAACTTCGGTGACGTGCTGGAGGTCGAGACGGACGAATCCGCTCAGGACCGGCCGAAGAAGAACGACGAGTAGGTGTTGCTGCTCCGCCGTACCCCGGATGGTTCGGGGTACGGCGGAGCTTTTGTGTCACATGGGGTGTGGCCGGCCGGTCGTCATCGTTCGACGCGGTTGAGCCAGTGGAGGATGCCCGCGACGTTCGACGGGGCGCCGCTCAGAAGTTCGAACTGCTCGGCCGTCGCGTCGTCGGACTTCAGGGCGGTGTAGCGCTCCTTGGTGCGGTCGCGGACCATGGCGACCGCGTGATCGAGGTCGAGGCCCTCGGAGTGTGCCTGGCGGGTGAGATCCACCCAGACCTGGAGCTCTTCGGCGGATCGCTCAAGAGTCTCCTGGACGGCGCCGACCGGTCCGTAATGGCTGAACAGCAACCGCTGCGGACCAAGTGCCTGGAACAGGGCGATCGAGTCGAGGGCCGTCTGAAGGTCGAAGTCCGGCGGCGGCGTGGCGGGGCGCAGGTCGCCGGTCTGGGGCAGGTATACGCCCGCGGCGTCCCCGACGTAGAGGTCTCCGGTGGCGGAGTCGATCAGGCCGACGTGGTGCTTGGCGTGGCCGGGCGAGTAGTGGCTGCTCAGCGTGCGGCCGTTGCCCAGGTCGATGGCCCCGGTGTCGCCCAGGGCGACGATGCGCTCGGCCTCGGTGGGGGACAGTTCGCCGAAGAGGGTGTCGAGCTGGTCACCCCAGACCATCCGGGCGCTGGCCATCAGACGCGACGGATCGGCCAGATGGCGCGCGCCCTTCTCGTGTACCACCACCTGCGCGGACGGGAAGAACCTCGCGATGTCCCCCACACCGCCCGCGTGGTCCAGGTGGATATGGGTCACCACCACCGTGGCCAGGTCGTCCGGGCCGACGCCGAGCGAGGCGAGCGCGTCGCGCACCACGGGGGACGAGGTCGAGGTGCCCGTCTCCACCAGGCACGGCCGATCTCCCAGGATCAGGTAGCCGGCGGTGATGCCCGCGTATCCGGCCATCTTGGTGTCGATCTCATAGACGTCGCCGCCTAGTGCGGTGATGTTGTCCACAGGCACTCCCGCGCGTACATCCGTCATCCCCAGAACGACGTTCGTATCGATCCGGGCTTCCCTTCATCGTAGAGAGTGATCTCCTCCGGAACACAAACGGGAGGACGACAATGGATCGGAACGAGGTCGTGCTGGTGGGGCGGCTGTCGGCCGCGGTCGAGGAATACGCGATGCCGAGCGGCGACATGGCCACGAAATGGCGCGTCATCGTACGCCGCCGGCGCAGGCACCGGCGAGGCCCGGCTCTCACCGACAGCATCCCGTGCGTCACGTTCGACCCCGGGGTGGCGGAGATCGTACGGGGTCTCAAACCGCGGGACTTCATCGAGGTGACGGGCGCGTTCCGTTGCCGGGTCTTCGGCCCGGCCGCCGCCAAGATCTGGCGGTACGAGGTGGAGGTCAGCGCCGTCGAACCTGTCGAGGAGATGGTTCCTGAGCCGGCTGAGGAGGTGGTTCCGAGCCGGGGGCCGCGGCAGGTGGCTCAGTTGGCCGGGGCGGGGTGACCTTGTCGGCGATGGCGAGGTGCCGCCTCGAAGGGGCGCTTCGATCTGGGCAGGGGGGCATGGGTCTGCCTTCCCGTTGGCCGGTGGCCACGCCTGATGCTGGGTTCGGGGCTTTGCTGGATCGGGATTAGGGGGAGCAGGGGAGGCGCGGCTACGCGGCAGGGGCGGCGTCAGTCGATGGCGAACGTGCGCAGGACCAGGCCGGTACGCGGTTTGGGGCCGAAGGAGGTGGACTTGCGGGGCACTCGTTCGCCGCCCGCGGCGACCGCCAGCACGTCGTGGACCATGAGCGGCTTGAGGATGACGGCTGTGCCGCCCGTCTGGATCGCGAGCCGCAACGCCGCCTCGGTGTCGTGGTGGACGATGCGTACGGCCCGCTCGTCGTCCTCCATGCCCCACACCTTGGGCAGGATGAACTCGGTGAGGATGGAGGTGTTCAGCGAGTTCCAGCGGTCCGAATGGTGGTCCGGCATCGCCAGGTTGAGCTGCACCGGGTCGGGGTCGGTGAGCAGATGGGTGCCGCCCTCACCGGCGAGCAGGAAGGCGGGCTCGGCCGCGTCCTGCAGCGCCGCCAGGCCCTGCGCCAGGTCGTCGTAGTCGTGCACCTGCCAGGCGCCCCTGGCCCTGGCGGCGGCCTCGGTCAAGGGGAGACCGGGGATGACGCGGTGGATGGCCTTGAGGTCGGGTGGGTAGGCGGTGGAGTCGACGATCAGGGCCAGCCCGAAGTCCCATGGGCCCAGCGCCTGCCGGGGTTCGGCCGGGGCGGAGGCCGGTTCCGCTGACGGATGGGCCAGGTGATCGGTCAGCTCGTGCCGGAACGAGGTGACTGGGCTGGGGGAGGGGTGTCCGGGGTGGTCCGGCGTGGCGGAGGGGGCGGGTGACAGCTGAGGTGTGCCCTGGGAGTTCTGGGTGGGCATGCTCAGGGGCGCGTTGAGGGAGACGTGCTGAGAGGCTTGGGGAATTGTGGGCCGGAGGGCTTCTTGTGACAGGTCGTGGGGCGTGGCCTGGTGGGTTCCGTCCCGCAGGGCTTGGCGGGCGGCGTGCTCCTGACGCTGGAGGACGCGGTAGGTGGCGTACCGGTGGTGGCCGTCGGCGATCAGGGCCTGACGGTTGCGCAGGTCGGCGTTGATGGCGTCGATCTCGTCCTGGTCGGTGATCGCCCACAGCCGGTGGGTGAGGCCGTCCTCGGTTCCGGCCGTGACGAGGGGCGGCCGTTTGGCGGCTACCTCGTCCACCAGGCGGGTGGCCCTGCCGTGGTCGCCGTTGTAGAGCAGGAAGATGGGTTCGAGGTTGGCCTCGGTGGTGCTCATGAGGGCCAGCCGGTCGGCGATGGGGCCGGGCATGACGTCCTCGTGGGGGAGGATGACACGTTCGGCGGGGTCGATCAGGCCGACGTCGCCGATCAGGCCGCGCTGGAGGACGTGCGGGCCGCTCTGCTCGTACACGTACAGGGCGGGGGTGTCGTCGGCCACGAGGACGCCGGCGTCCAGCCAGGCCCTCAAGGTGTCCCTGGCCTCGGAATAACGGGCTTCCAGCGGCACCTCGGTCCGGTGGCGGAGTCTGGACGAGGTTGCGGCCGGGCCAGGAGGGGTGCCGTGTTCGGTGGCGGGTGTCGCTTCGGGGTTGCAGGGAAGGATGAGCCGGACGACGTTGTTCGGGTGGGAGGCAAGGAGGGCTTCGACGTCCGCATCGCTGATCAGGTCGTACGGTGGGGAGGTCACCTTGGCGGGATCTTCGACATCGAAACGTACGCCTCGGAAGGGCCGTAGCACCAGTCCGTCCGGCACCGGCAGTTCAGGAGTCCCCATACCGGGCATGCTCCCATAAATGCTTGCGCCTACCAGGAGTTGCCCCAATCGTTTGCTGTCGCGCCCCTTACGCGGCGGAGCGGGAGCGAGGTTCGTCGTCCAGCGATGAAGGAGTCCTCACGCATGGTTCAGGGCGGAAATGGTCACGATGAGTCCTTGGGCGGCATTCCTGGGGGCGGTGTCTACGACTGGTATCAGCGTGGTGTGAAGTTGCTGAAGGAGGGGAGTCCGGCGGCTGCCGCGGCGCTGCTGGAGCGGGCTGCCGCTGCCGAGCCGCAGTCACGGAGCATCCTTGAGGCGCTGGCTCGGGCGCAGTTCAACTCCCGTCAGTACGCGGAGGCCGCGGCCAGCTTCCGGCAGATCGTGGATGCGAACCCGGCTGAGGATTATGCGTACTTCGGGCTGGGCTTGTCGTTGTGGCGTACGGGGGATCTGGAAGGGGCTCAGGAGCCGCTGGCCATTGCGGTGGCCATGCGGCCGGACGAGCGGCATTACGTGTCGGCCTTGAAGAGCGTGCGGGCGACGTTGAGGGCTCGGCGAGAGATGTAGGGGACTGACGCCGCCCAGAGCGGATGAAACGCCCGGCACAGGGACCCCGCGCGGCCTGTCCACTTACAGACCGCGCGAATAGGGCTTGGGTCGGAGGGCACAAGTGGCTACGTGCCTCGGCTGTCGATCATCATCGTGACCAGGCTTGACCTATGCTGAGCCAATGACCGGCAACGGCGCACCCACGAGAGGCTCGGGCGCTGAAGAGCCTGGCGTTGACGCGAAACTGCCCGCGACCGTGCGTATCGCCGGGGTTGTGTTGAGAAGGATGGAGAGCCCTTCATCGCTGGCCTGCTGGACCGGTTACTTCCCGGAGCCGACAGGCGCGGTCGAGACCGGGATGAGTCTGGTGATCGAGCCGGCCGCCCCGCCAGAAGAGGCCACCCTCCATTTCGCTCACGACGTCGTGAGCCACTTCGATGTCTTCGTCGACCAAGCTTTGGAGTACTGCCGCACCCGACTCCGGGAATCGCACTTCGAGCTCACAACTGAGGAACTGAGCTGGCTCGACCTTCCGGAGTTGCCACTGGCAGTTCCCGAAGCAACCGTGTGGGCCGACCAAACCTGGGCAATCCGTTTCACGGAGAGCAGGCTCCGGCTGGCGGACCCCTACGGAATCCTCGTGACGTTCAACGGAAGGCAGCCTGTCGACGTTGAGGGCCTCGACGACGAGCAATGAACCGCTCGACGCGCCATCGGGCGTGTGTTCACGGGTGGCGGTTGGGTCGGTTGTCCCAGCGGTGGGTTGTCCAGGCCCGGCGGGTCAGGCTGCGTACGGTGATGACGGTGTCGGCGAGATCGAAGAACGCGTTAATGACCGTTGCGTGGTGTTCGTGGCAGCGGGCGAGGCGCTGGAAGGCGTTCTGCCAGGCATGGGTCCGCTCCACATGCCACCTGTCAATTGCCTGGACCGGTGCCTTCTCGCCCTTGTGCGCGATCCGGCCGTCCAGGCCACGTTCGGCAAGCAGGGCGCGGGTCTTGTCGGAGTCGTAGCCGACGTCCAGGTGCACGGTGATGTCGTCGGGCAGGGGTCGGAGGTCGTCCAGCAGGTCCAGGGTCGCGGCGAGCAGCGGGGAGTCGTGACGGTTCGCTCCGGCCAGGAACGGCCCAGCGGAATGCCGTAACCGTCCGTCATCCTGGAACGCTTCAAGCCCTGCTTGCCGCGGTCGACCGGGGAACGCCCCGCCACCTCACCACCACCAGGCGCCTTGGTGATGCAGCCGTCCACAGCAATCCGGTCCAGGACCAGGCCGACGATCCGGTCGTAGGACTCCAGCGCGATCCGCTTGAACTGCGCGAAGACACCCAGACGTATCCACTCGTCACGACGGCTGCGGATCGTCGTGGCCGAGCACGTCGCATCCGCGATCGCCTCGTAGGAGCAGCCGAAACGCAGCAGCTTGTCGAAGACGACCCGGTCACCGATACGCCTGCGATGACAGCCCAACGGATGGCCCGGGTGGAACTCCGGCCGCATTGGCGACAGGGCCGCGAACTGCTCCCACAGCGGTTCGGTCAGCCATGACGGCAGAACAGGCACAAGTCTCCCCAACGATCACACAATGTCGCCACTCCATGATCGCCAGGACTCGTACCCGCTCTGCCACCAGTCTCCCCAACCGCCCCTATCCGCGCAGCCACTTAGTCGCCATGGCCAGGACGCTCCCCATCCGAGTTGCGGTGTTTGCTTGCGGCCGGTCGTGCTGATCGGGCGCGTCGCAGCAGATCGCTTGCTTAGTGAGGCTCTGTGCTGGAGGGCGGGTATCCGTGGCCCGGCACGCGACTATGCCGTGCCCTTGTCGGCCCATCAGGGTGACGTTGTTGCTGAGGTCCTTCCAGGGTCTCGATGAGACGTGCATGCCGTCACGCATGGGCGGCCATGTCCGCGCGTTCTCCAGACGCTGACGGCAGCCCGGGGACATTGCCGTGGCTGCATTTGGCCCCCATCATCATGGGCGGAAGCCTGCCGCGAGGGTCCTTGTCCGGTCTTGCGCGGCAGAACGGCGCCTTGAGGGGCCGCCCCCAGTTCCGGGCTTGCCGGCCGCCACGTTCCACACACGCGGCATCACGTCTATGCGACCCGTCAGATGGTGGGGGTCAGCCGTGGCGGGTGGCGTTGGCCAGGATGGCGGATCGGAGGTAGGCGGCCAGGCCGGGGGAGGTGCGGTCGAAGGTGGCGGTGAAGCGGGGGTCGGAGACGTACAGGTCGGCGAGGCCGCGGTGGATGCCGTACGTGCAGTCGTAGAACCAGCGGGAGAGGTGGGCGCGGTGCTCTTCGGCCAGGTCCATCGCGAGGCCGCTGTCGGCCGGGACGTCGGCGTGCATCGCCTCGGCGAGGCGGGCCGAAAGGGCGGCCGCCTCGGCTTCGTGCCGCTGCCAGTCCTCCTTCGTGTACGACGAGGTGCGGCGTGCGCTTTCGGCCCAGGCATGCGTGTCGCCCCAGCGTTCCTCGGCCTCCGCCGCGTATGCGTCATGGGTGGGGGCGTCGAGGAGTTCTGCGCGTTCCTGGGGCGTGGGGTCCGGCTCGCGGGACATGGTCGTCCTTCCGGTGTCGGGTACGGGCTGCCCGAGCCACGAGGAGAGGGCTTCCTGTGGCGGGGTACGAAGGCGACGCTAAAGTCTCACGCGGCGTGAGAGTCAAACGGGAAGAGGCGCTGTGCTGATTGACGGCTATGACACCCTGCTGCTCGACCTCGACGGTGTGGTCTACCTCGGGCAGCACGCGGTACCCGGGGCGAGGCAGGCGCTGGAGGAGGCGCAGGGCAAGGGGGTCCGGCTCGCCTACGTGACCAACAACGCCTCCCGGACGCCTGCCGCCATCGCCGCCCACCTGCGGGAACTCGGCGTCCCGGCGACGGCGGCCGATGTCGTGACCTCGGCGCAGGCGGCCGCGCGACTGGTCGCCGAGCGGGTGGCTCCGGGCGCCGCGGTGCTGGTCGTGGGCGGGTCGGGGCTGCGGGTGGCCGTACGTGCTCATGGGCTCAGGCCGGTGTCCGTCGCCACCGAGTCGCCCGCGGCGGTGGTTCAGGGGATCGCTCCTGGTTTGTCGTACGCCCTGCTGTCGGAGGGGGCGTTGGCCGTACGGCAGGGCGCGCTGTTCGTGGCCTCCAACGGGGACAGCACCATGCCGACCGGGCGGGGCGAACTGCCGGGGAACGGGGCGATGGTCCGGGTCATCGCCGCCGCCACCGGGGTCGAACCGGTGTACGCCGGTAAGCCGGATCCGCCGTTGCATCGGGAGTCGATGATCCGTACGGGCGCTCGGCGGCCGCTGGTCGTGGGGGATCGGCTGGACACCGACATCGAAGGGGCCTCCAACGCGGGGGTGGAGAGCCTGCTGGTGTTCACCGGGGTGGCCACGCCGCTCGACGTGCTGACCGCTGCGCCGCGGCACCGGCCCACGTACCTGGCCGAGGACCTCGGCGCGCTGGTCCAGCCCTATCCCGACGTGCGGGAGGGCACCTGCGGGGGATGGCGGGCCGAGTGGCGCGACGGGGCGCTGCACCTCGAAGGCGACGGCAGCCGGATCGACGGCCTGCGCGCGGCCTGCGACGCCGCCTGGACGGCCGCGGGCGACGGGCAGATCGGGGAGGACGCGGTCAAGGACGTCCTGAAGCGCGTGGGATGAGGCGTGCGGCACGGGCGGAGGTGCCGCCTCGACCTTGCCTTCCCCGTCGTGGCGGCGTCCTTCTTCCACGGTCCAAAACCCGGACTCGTACACGCGTGGTGCAGGGGCAGTGTCGTGATCGCGGAGGTGTGGGCTTGTCGGGAAAAGCACCAGAGAGGGGTGACGTGGCCGCCGGAGGGCGGCTCAGTCGGTCGGGGGTCGAGGGGCAGGTTCGCTGTTCGCTTGTCGCCTAACAGTTAACGCACGCGCCGAGTAGTTGCCTGACAGTGAACACACGCGCTGAGCAGCTGCGTAAGACTCAGCACCCGCATTGAACAGTCGCCTGGAGAACCGATCAGATCAGCTTGCGCAGGCGCAGCAGGTCGCCGAAGCTCGCGTCGATCTTCACCCGCCCTCCGAGCAGCGCACGGGCCAGGTCCAGTTCGCCGTCGACCAGCGCGACCAGGTCGTCGCTCGCGATGGTGATCTTCACGTCGGCCGGTTTGCCGCCCGCCGGCGGGTCCTCGGTGAACGGGTCGAGCCCCCCGTGGTGCAGCCGCCCGTAGAAGATCACGTCGAGGTCGGACACCCGGGCGCTGACCGTGCGCTCGACCACGTGTTTGGCACGATCCTCCGCGCCGATCTCGTCGAACTGGGCGACGAGCCTGGCCAGTGCCGCCCGGCACTCCTCGACGCTTGCCATGTTGGGCATCCTTTCTTTCCCTTTGCGGTCGGTAGCGTTCCACATCACTAGCACCCCCGTATGAGCTTCAACGCGTGACACGCCTGCCAAGGTCCCGGGCGCTCGCCCGAGGCGTTACGGTCGAGTCATGAGTGAGCTGCCGGAGGAGACCGGTGACGAGCGGGTCGACGCCATCGTGGCCGGTCTCGGTCGTGTGGGCGAGCTGCCGGTGAACGAGCACGTGGCGGTGTTCGAGGAGGCGTTCGCCGGGCTGGAGTCCACTCTCGCGGGTGCGGGCGACGAAGCGCTGGGCGAGCGGTGAGCCGGCGGATCCGTCTCGACAGCGAGCTGGTGCGCCGCGGGCTGGCCAGGTCGCGAGAGCAGGCCGCCCAGCTCATCGAGGCCGGGCGGGTCAGCGTGGGCGGCCAGCAGGCGAGCAAACCCGCGACCCAGGTCGACACCGCTTCGGCCATCGTCGTCGCCGAGTCGGCCGACGGGCCCGACTACGTTTCGCGGGGAGCGCACAAACTGCTCGGGGCGCTGGAGGCGTTCAAGAGCCTGTCGGTGGAGGGGCGCAGGTGCCTCGACGCGGGAGCCTCCACGGGAGGCTTCACCGACGTGCTGCTGCGCCACGGCGCGGCCCACGTGCTCGCCGTCGACGTCGGCTACGGTCAGCTCGCCTGGTCGCTGCGCACCGACGAGCGGGTGACCGTGATGGAACGCGTCAACGTGCGCGACCTGACCCCCGAGATGGTCGGCGAGCCGCCCACGCTGGTCGTGGGCGACCTGTCGTTCATCTCGCTGCGGCTCGTGCTGCCCGCGCTGGCGCAGGTCGCCGCGCCGCGGGCCGACTTCGTCATGCTGGTCAAGCCGCAGTTCGAGGTGGGCAAGGAGCTCGTGGGCGCGGGCGGCGTGGTGCGCGACCCCGAGCTGCGGGCCAGGTCGGTGCGCGAGGCCGCGGCCAAGGCGCAGGAGCTGGGGCTGAGCGTGCGGGGCGTGACCGCGAGCCCGCTGCCCGGCCCTTCCGGAAATGTCGAATACCTGCTGTGGCTGGGCAAAGGAGAGGGTGAGCCGCCCGTCGCCGAGCTCGATGCCGAGATCCAGCGTGCCGTCGCGGAAGGGCCGCAATGAACCGGACCGTGCTGGTCGCCGTCCACACCGGGCGGGACGCCGCCGTCGAGAGCGCCCGCCTGGTCATCAACCGGCTGGTCGGGGCGGGCATCAACGTACGCGTCCTGGACACCGAGGCACGTGACATCGGCTGTGGCGGGGTGGAGGTCGTCCCCAGCGACGACCCCGGCTCGGCCAAGGACGCCGAGGTGATGATCGTGCTCGGCGGCGACGGCTCGCTGCTGCGCTCGGCCGAGCTGGCCAAGCCCGCCGGCACGCCGCTGCTCGGGGTCAACCTCGGGCACGTCGGGTTCCTGGCCGAGGCGGAGGTCGCCGACCTGGCCTCCGCGGTCGACAGCGTGGTCGCCGGGCGCTACGACGTCGAGGAACGCATGACGATCGACGTCCTGGCCAGGCAGAACGGCCGGGTGATCGCCGACACATGGGCGCTCAACGAGGTCACCGTGGAGAAGCAGGAACGCATGCTGGAGGTGGTCGCCGAGATCGACGGGCGGCCGCTGTCCCGCTGGGGCTGCGACGGCGTGATATGTGCCACTCCTACGGGTTCGACGGCGTATGCCTTCTCGGCCGGCGGGCCGGTGGTCTGGCCGGAGGTGGAGGCGCTGCTGCTGGTGCCGATCAGCGCCCACGCGCTGTTCGCGCGTCCGCTGGTGGTCTCGCCCCGGTCCACGATGGCCGTGGAGATCCTGCCGGACACTCCGGGCGGGGTTCTGTGGTGCGACGGCCGCCGCCGTTTCGAGCTGCCCTCCGGGTCGCGTGTGGAGGTGCGCAGGGGCGCCGAGCCGGTGCGCCTGGCCCGTCTGCACGGGGTCGAGAACACCGGCGCGCCCTTCACCGACAGGCTGGTCGCCAAGTTCGAACTACCGGTTCAGGGATGGCGCGGGAGAGTGCGACCCTGAATGAATGGAGGGCAGAACGCGTAGGATCCCATGGGCAACAGATGTCCGGAGACAATCGACCGGCCATCAGGCACGGCAGTGACGGGAGTGGGCAGTGCGACCAAGGGTCGAGGAGGTCCGCATCCAGGGGCTCGGCGTCATCGACGAGGCCGTACTCGAGCTTTCGCCGGGCTTCAACGTGGTCACCGGCGAGACCGGCGCGGGCAAGACGATGGTCGTCACGGGGCTCGGGCTGCTGTTCGGCGGCCGTGCCGATCCCTCGCGCATCCGTCCGGGGGCCGACAAGGCGACCGTGGAAGGCACGCTCGTCGTCGAGTCCGGCGGCCGGGTCGCCCAGCAGGTCGAGGACCTCGGCGGTCAGGTCGAGGACGGCGAGTTGATCATCTCGCGCACCGTCTCGGCCGAGGGCCGCTCCAGGGCCTGGCTCGGGGGCCGTACGGTGCCCGTCGGCACGCTGACGTACCTGGCCGACGACCTGGTGGCGGTGCACGGGCAGATGGACCAGCAGCGGCTGCTGCAGGCCGCCAGGCAGCGCGCCGCGCTCGACCGTTACGCGGGGAACGAGCTGGTCAAGCCGTTGCGGGCGTATTCGCAGGCATACAAGCGGCACAAGCAGGTCGGGGCGCTGCTCGACGAGCTGACCACCCAGGCCAGGGAGCGTGCCCATGAGGCCGACCGGCTGCGGTTCGGCCTGGAGGAGATCGAGAAGGTCGACCCCAAGCCGGGCGAGGACGCCGACCTGCGCGAGGAGGAGGAGCGCCTCTCGCACGCCGACGCGCTGCGCAGCGCCGCCACCACGTCCCACACCGCGCTGCTCGGCGACCCGATGGAGGCCGGCGGCGGCGCCCGTGACGTGATCTCGCTGCTCGGGGAGGCCCGCGCGGCCGTCGAGGCCGTGCGCGACTACGACCCCCAGCTCGCCGGCGTGGCCGACCGGCTCGCCGAGGCCGGATACCTGATCTCCGACGTCGCCACCGACCTGGCCGCCTACGCCGAGTCCATCGAGGCCGACCCCGCCCGCCTCGGAGCCGTGCAGGAGCGCAGATCCGTGCTGGGCAGCCTGATCAGGAAATACGCCGAGGACAGCGCAGGGGTGCTGACCTGGGCCCAGCAGGCGGCGGCCCGCCTGGGCGAGCTCGAAGGCGACGACGAGCGCATCGAGGAGCTCACCCGCGAGCACGAGGAGCTCACCACCAGACTCACCACCCTGGCCGCCGAGCTCACCAAGGTGCGCGAGGCCGCCGCCGAGCGGTTCGGCCAGGCCGTGACCGAAGAGCTGACCGCGCTGGCCATGCCCCACGCCCGGGTCGTGGTGCAGCTCACCCAGAGCGCCGAGTTCGGCCCGGAGGGCGTCGACGAGGTGGAGCTGCGGATGTCCGCCCATCCGGCCGCGCCGCCGCTGCCGCTCAACAAGGGCGCCTCCGGCGGTGAGCTGAGCCGCGTCATGCTCGCCATCGAGGTCGTGTTCGCCGGTGCCGACCCGGTGCCGACGTTCGTGTTCGACGAGGTCGACGCGGGGGTCGGCGGCAAGGCCGCGGTCGAGATCGGGCGCCGGCTGGCCCGGCTCGCGCGCACCGCGCAGGTGATCGTCGTCACCCACCTCCCGCAGGTGGCGGCCTTCGCCGACCAGCATCTGGTCGTCGAGAAGGCCAGCGACGGCAGCGTCGTGCGCAGCGGTGTCGTCACGCTCAACCACGAGGGGCGCGTCCGCGAACTGTCGCGCATGCTGGCCGGTCTGGAGGACTCCGAACTGGGCCGGGCACACGCGGAGGAGCTGCTGGGGCTCGCAGCGGCCGACAGGTGATTCTGTGTGACATAGTGGACACGCGGCGTAGTGCTTGGCCTCCGCGCTGTTTCCCTCTGGCAGGATGGTCATGATGAAGGTTCCGGGGAGCAAGATGCCGGGCCTCCGTGGCAGGAAGGTCGGTGACCTTCCCGGTGTGACGGCAGTGGCGAGAATCGACCGGCGAACCAAGAGGCTGACCAAGCGCCTCCAGCCCGGAGAAATAGCGATTATCGACCATGTCGACGTTGACCGGGTCAGCGCGGAGGCGCTCGTCGCGTGCGGCGCGGCGGCTGTGGTCAACGTCGCCGCGGGCATCAGCGGCCGCTACCCCAACCTGGGGCCCCAGATTTTGCTCGACGCGAGCGTTCCGTTCGTCGACAACGCCAATCCCGAGCTGTTCGAACGCGTCAAGGACGGCGATGTCGTCCGCGTCCACGAGGGCGTGATCTACCTCGACGACGACGTCGTGGGCAAGGGCGACGAGCAGACGACCGAGGCCGTCGAGGCCGCCATGGCCGAGGCGCGCGCCGGGCTGGCCGTGCAGATCGAGGCTTTCGCCGTCAACACGATGGAGTACGTTCGAGGTGAGGGCAAGCTTCTCATCGACGGAGTCGGCGTGCCTGAGATCCGCACCCCGATGGAGGGCAGACATGTCCTCATCGTGGTGCGCGGATATCACTACAAGGAAGACATCGCCACCCTCCGCCCCTACATCAGGGAATACCGGCCCGTCCTCGTCGGCGTCGACGGCGGTGCCGACGCGCTGCTGGAGGCCGGCTACCTCCCCGACGTGATCGTGGGCGACTTCGACTCCGTCTCGACCAAGGCCCTGACCTGCGGCGCCGAGCTCGTCGTGCACGCCTACCGCGACGGCCGGGCCCCCGGCCTGGAGCGGGTGCACCAGCTCGGCCGCGAGGCGGTCATCTTCCCGGCCACCGGCACCAGCGAGGACATCGCGATGCTCCTGGCCGACGACAAGGGCGCCGAGCTGATCGTCGCGGTCGGCACCCACGGCACCCTGGAGGAGTTCCTCGACAAGGGTCGCTCCGGCATGGCCAGCACCTTCCTGACCCGGCTGATCATCGGCAGCAAGCTCATCGACGCCAAGGGCGTGAGCAGGCTCTACCGCAGCCGCATCACCACCTCCCAGCTCCTGCTGCTGGTGATCACCGCGTTGATCACCATGGGGGTCGCGCTCTTCCTGTCACCGCTCGGCCAGACCTGGCTGAACGGCCTGCAAGACGTCTGGAACGCATTCATCTTCTGGCTGGTCGGACTCTTCTCGTGATCGATTTTCGCTACCACGTCGTCTCCATCGTCGCGATCTTCCTGGCGCTGGCCGTCGGGATCGTCCTGGGCACCACGCTGCTGCAGGAGCCCGCGGTCAAGTCCGCGCAGGAGCTCACCGCGCAGCTCACCAAGACCAAGGACGAGCTGCGCGTGCAGATCGACCAGCTCCAGGGCCGCGAAGCGGGCAACGACGCCTTCGTCACCAGCGTCACCCCGAAGCTGGTGGCCGGCGAGCTGACCGGCCAGCGCGTGCTGCTGGTCGAGGCGCCGGGGTCGAGCACCACGTTCCGCGAGGCCGAGCAGCAGGTGCTGGAGGAGGCGGGCGCCGAGGTGAGCGGGCGCGTCACGCTGACCGAGAAATTCTTCGACCCCGACCGCAGCGGCGTGCTCGACGGCCTGGTCAACCAGCTCAAACCGGTCGACATGGTCTTCCCGTCCACGGCGACCGTCTGGGACAAGGCCGGCGCACTTCTCGCCTCCACGCTGCTCACCACCGACCAGGCCCAGGCGGGCACCCCCAACGCCGCGACCGCCGCCGTCATCAGCGGGTTCGAGGCGGGCGGGCTGGTCAGCACCGACGGCGACACCGCCAAGCGGGCCATGCTGGCGGTGATGTTCGCGCCGGAGAAGACGTACGAGGGGGAGCAGGCCGAGACCCAGCTGGGCGCGCTCGTCTCGGTCGCCGACCGGTTCGACGCGGGGGGCAAGGGCGCGGTGCTGGTCGGCAGCGCCGCCAACGCGGCCGTCACCGGGGGCGCGGTCAGTGCCCTGCGCGACGACGGCGACGTCGCCAAGCGCGTGTCCACCGTCGATACCGTCGATATGCCCACGGGCCGGGTCGTGGTCGTCTACGCTCTCCGGGAGCAACTGAGCGGGCGGGCCGGCCAGTACGGCATCGGCAAGGGGGCCTCGGCCACCCAGCCCGCGCTGCCGTCCACCACACCCTCACCGACCCAGTCAGGGAGCTGACATGGCCCGTGGCCTGCTCTACGCGCTGGCCGGCGCCGCGATCGGTGCCGCCGCCGCCCGTGCCGCCTACTCCGCCTTCACCCGGAACCGTCCGGCCGACCTGGGCGGGCGCTGGACGCGCAAGAACCATCGCGGCGAGCCCATCACCCTGCTGGAGGGGCCCGCGTTCGTGGCGGGCTCCGGCGCCGCGGCCGCGCTCACGCCCGGCCTGGCGCCGCGTACCCGGCTGGCCGCGGTGCTGGCCGGCGTCGGCACCGGCGCCCTCGGGGCCTACGACGACCTCTACGGCACCACGTCCTCCAAGGGCTTCAAGGGCCACCTGACGGCTCTGGCCCGCGGCGAGGTCACCAGCGGCGCCGTCAAGATCCTCGGGATCGGCGCCACCGGGCTGGGCGCCGCCGCCCTCGTCTCCGACGGGCCCGTCGACACCCTGGTCAACGGCGCGGCCATCGCGGGCGCCGCCAACCTCGCCAACCTGTTCGACCTGCGTCCCGGGCGGGCGATCAAGGTCGGGCTGCTGGCCGGCGGGCCGCTGCTGGCCGTCTCGCTGCTGCGGTCCTCGCCCGCCGCCGCGGCCTTGGTCGCCGTGCCGCTGGGCGCCGCCGCGGCGCTGCTGCCCGACGACCTCGGCGAGCGCGCCATGCTCGGCGACGCGGGCGCCAACTCGCTCGGCGCCCTGCTCGGGCTGGCCGCGGTCACCAAGCTCGGCAGGCCCGGCAGGCTCGTCCTCCTGGGCACGGTCGCGGCGCTCACCGCCGCCTCGGAGAAGGTCAGCTTTACCAAGGTCATCGCCGCCAACCCGGTGCTCAACCGGATCGACATGCTCGGGCGGCGTCCCGTCGACCACGTGTGACCCTCCGCGCGCGATTGTCGGTCGCACCTGCCAGGATGTCGGCGTGACCGGATACTGGGCGGGGGAGGCCGGGTGCGGAGCGTGACGGCGCGGGGCGTGGCGGGTGGCGCCCTGCTCATCGGGGCGATCACCGTGCTGGCGCGGATCGCCGGCTTCGCCAAGCAGTACGCCTTCGCCCAGACCGTCGGCACCAACTGCCTGTCCACCGCCTACATGACGGCCAACCAGATCCCCAACATCGTCTTCGAGGTCGTCGTCGGGGGTGCGCTGGCGGGCATGGTGGTCCCGGTGCTGGCCGGGTCCGCCGCCTCGCGCGAGCGTACCGGGCACATCAGCTCGGCGCTGCTGACGTGGGTCGTCGTGGTCCTGGTGCCGCTGGGGGCGCTCACCGCGTTGTTCGCCCGGCCGGTCATCGGCCTGTTCCTCGGCGAGGCCGTCAACGGGTGCGACACGACCCAGCTCGTCGCCCTCGCCACCCGGATGCTGGTCGTCTTCGCCCCCCAGATCCCTCTGTACGGCGTGGCCGTCGTGCTCTACGGCGTGCTGCAGTCGCACAACCGCTTCGCCGGGCCCGCGGTCGCGCCGCTGGTGTCCAGCATCGTGGTCATCGTGGCGTACCTGCTGTTCGTGCCGCTCAGCTCGGGGATGGTCGACCCGGCGCACCTGCCAGGGCCCGCCGAGCTGGCCCTGTCGGTGGGCACCAGCCTGGGCGTGCTCTCGCTCGTGCTGACCGTGCTCGGGCCCGTGTCGCGGCTGGGGCTGCGGTGGCGGCCCACCTTACGCTTCCCCGACGGTGTGGCCGGGCAGGTGCGCAGGCTCGCGCTGGCCGGGATCGCGGCGCTGCTCGCCCAGCAGGCCGCCATGATCGTCGTGGTGCTGCTGTCGAACAAGGCGATCGGCAACGGCGCCCTCACCGTCTACAACTACGCGTGGGCGATCTACCTGGTGCCGTACGCGGTGCTGGCCGTGCCGATCGCCACCAGCGCGTTCCCCCGGCTGTCGGCGCAGGCGGGCGACGCGGTCGCCTTCTCGGCGCTGGCGGCGCGGACCACCCGGGCCGTGGTGCTGGTCACGGGGCTGGCCGCCGGCGTGCTGGCCGCCGCGTCGGGGCCTGGGGCGGTGGTGTTCCTGGGAGGCAGGAGCGAGGTGCCGCCGCCTCAGCTCGCCCTGGCGATCGCGCTGTTCGCGCCGGGCATCGTCGGCTACGGGCTCATCGCCCACCTGAGCCGGGTGCTCTACGCGGCCGGGCTCGGGCGCGCGGCTGCCACCGGGACGGTGGTGGGGTGGCTCGTCGTCATCGTCGCGCAGACCGTGCTGGTGTTGCTGCTGCCCGCCGGGTGGAAGATCGGCGGGATGGCGCTGGGGATGAGCGTCGGCATGACCGCCGGTGGGGTGTTGCTGCTCGCGGCCGTGGTGCGGGTGCGCGGGAGCGGTGCCGCGGCGGGGCTGCCCAGGGCCGCGGGGGCGGCGGTCGCCGGTGGTGTGCTGGGGTATTTGGCGGGGGCTGGGGTGGTGAGGTGGCTCGGCGTCTCGGGCATCTGGCCGAACGTGGGTGCCGTGGTGCTGGCGGCGATCGTGGCCGTGGTGGTGGGGGCCGTCGTCGTGGCGGTGGTGGACCGGCCGGATGCCAGGGTGGTGGCTGGGCTGCTCCGACGGGGCGCCTGATCCACTGCCACTGATCTTTTGCCTAGGGTGCGGTAGGTGCGCTCCGGCGGTTCCTGGTCGCGTACGGCTTCGGGGGTTCGGGTGGCTGGTCGCGTACGGCTTCGGGGGTTCGGGTGGCTGGTCGCGTACGGCTTCGGGGGTTCGGGCGGCTGGTCGCGTACGGCTTCGGAGTTCGGGCGGCTGGTCGCGCACGGCTTCTAGGGCTCGGGCGGCTGGTCGCGTACGGCTGGTCCTGCACGGCTTCTGACACTTGGACGGCTGGTCCCTCGCGGCTTTTGGGGCTGGCACGCCTGGTGGCGCGGGGTTCTTGGTGGCGCGGCCCTTGATTTTTTTAGTTCCTGCTCTTCCGCGGTGCGTGGATTGCCGTTGGTGGTTGGTTCCGGAGGCGGGGTCTTCTGTGTGAGGCATAGCTTCCTCGGAGGCTTGCCTTTGTGGGGCTGGCCTGCGGTAGGTGACAGGCCATGCAGGGCCAGGAGCCGTCTGGGGCGTGGCCTGCGGAAGGTGTCTGGCCTTGAGAAGGTGTCTGGCCTTGAAAGGGGCGCAGGGCATCGGGCGCATGGTTCCAGTGGTGCCGGACCTTTCGTGGGCAGGCACCACGGGGCTGACGGGTGTGTGAAGGCGATCACACTCCTGGGGGCTCAGGGGCTGTCGAACTGCCCGGCATCCAGAAGGTGTCATGGGGCTGGGGAACCTTGGATCCTTGGCTTCGGACACAGGGGCCAGCGCGGTTGGTTGCTTGGTCGGTGGTCATGGCGTGCAGTCCAAGGCGTGGTGGTCGGGGGGCGGCAGCCAGCCTTGGGTACCTGTGGAGGGCCGGTACTGGGCGTCGGCGGGTTGTGCGGGTGAGATCGGGAAGCTGCGGCGTGAAAAGGGTTACGGTTTCAGCTTTGAGGTGTGGCTGCGGTCTCGGTGAGGGCCTAGGAGGGGTCGTGCGGGTGGCTTTTGTGATGGGGACCACGTCGGGTGGGACCGGGCGGCATGTACGGATGCTCGTCGAAGGGCTGGTGCAGCGCGGGCACCAGGTGGCGGTGGTGGGGCCGGGGAGCGTCGAGGAGGCGTTCTCCTTCCGGGCGGCGGGAGCCGCGTTCGCCGAGGTACCCGTGTCCGACCGGCCGCATCCGCTGAACGACCTGCGCGCGGTGCTCGCGATCCGGCGGTTGACGCGCGACGCCGACGTCGTGCACGCCCATGGCCTGCGAGCGGGGGCGTTGACGAGCCTGGCGCTGAGGGCATTCAGGGCTCAAGGGACAAGGGGCCGGCTGGCCCCGGTTGAAGAAGCTGGGCACCGGGAGGCGAGAGACCGAGGGGCCTTGGTTCAGGACGTCGGGCGTCGGGAGACTGCGGGCCAAGGGGCGCCGGTTCAAGACGCGGTGGGGCTGGAGACTGCAGGCCAAGGGGCGCCGGTTCAAGACGCGGTGGGGCTGGAGACTGCAGGCCAAGGGGCGCCGGTTCAAGACGCAGGGGAACGCGAGGTAAGGGACCGGAGGGGCTCCGTTCAAGACACAGGGGGACGAAGGGGCGACAGCCGGGAGGGGAAGAGGCGAGCAGCGAGGCGATCTGGGAAGGGGCCCGGAGTGGTGGTCACCTTGCACAACGCGCTGACCGCCGGCGGTTTCGTGGGGTTCGTCTACGGGGTGCTGGAGCGGATCGTGGCGCGGCGGGCCGACCGGGTGCTGGTGGTCTCGCCGGACCTGGCGGAGCGGATGACCGCCCTGGGAGCCCGGGAGGTGGCGGAGGCGGTGGTGCCGGCGCCGCCGCTCCGGCCCGCCCGGCGCAGGCCCGAGGAGGTGCGGGAGGAACTGGGGGCGGGTGATCGTCCTGTCGTGCTGACGATCGGCCGGCTCGCCCAGCAGAAGGGGCTCGACACCCTGCTGGACGTGGCGGCGGGGCCGTGGGAGTCGCCGGCGCCCCTGTTCGCCGTCGCGGGCGAGGGGCCCTTGCGGGCGGAGCTCGAGGACCGGATCCGGGGGCGAAGCCTTCCCGTCCTGCTCCTGGGAGACCGGGAGGACGTCCCCGACCTGCTGGCGGCCGCGTCCGTCGTGGTCAACTGCAGCCGTTGGGAAGGGCTGCCGCTCAGCCTCAGCGAGGCACTGATGGCGGGCAAGCCGGTGGTGGCGTCCGACGTCGGCGGGATCCCGTGGCTGGTCGGCGACGCGGGGATGCTGGTGCCGTACGGGGACGCCGAAGGGCTGCGCGGCGCGTTGCGCAAGGTCCTGGGCGAGCCGGGGACGGCGCGGACGCTGGCCGAGGCGGCGGCCCGGCGGGGACGGGAGTTGCCGGACGGTGACGATGCCGTGGAGAGCGTCCTCGGGATGTACGAGGGGACAAGATCGAATGGATGATGGGATCAGAGTGTCGGCGTATACTGCGTGGGTTAGGGAGGGGAGTATCCCTTCGCGACAGCCTCGTCATCACGGTGCAGCCCCACTCCACGGGGCCCCCGGGGCTGCCGGTCCGCGTTGCTCGCGGGCGGGAGAGACCTCCGGCAATGAGTCATGCATGCCGGAGGGTTTGAACCGTGACCGTACCTGTGTGGGCCTGGATCGCCGTCATCGGCGGTCTGCTGGTCGTCCTCGCCTTTGACCTCTGGATCGTCGACCGTGGCGAGGCCCGTGAGTTCTCCATGCGGCAGGCCGGATATTGGGTCACCTTCTATGTCGCCCTGGCCGCGTTGTTCGGCGTGGGGTTGTGGGCCACCTTCGGGGCCGCCAAGGCGGGGGAGTTCTTCGCCGGTTACATCACTGAATACAGCTTGAGCGTCGACAACCTGTTCATCTTCTTCATCATCATGAGCAGGTTCGCGGTGCCGCGGCCCTACCAGCACAAGGTGCTGCTCGTCGGCATCGTGCTCGCGCTGGTCATGCGCGGCATCTTCATCGCCCTCGGCGCCGCCGCGCTGGAGCGGTTCAGCTGGCTCTTCTACGTCTTCGGCGCCTTCCTCGTCTACACCGCCGTCAACCTGATCCGGCAGCACCTCAAGGGCGAGGAAGACGAGTTCAACGAGAACATCCTGCTCAGGTGGGTGCGCCGGGCGTTCCCGACCACCGAGGGGTACGTCGGTTCGAAGGTCAGCGTCAAGATCGACGGCCGCCGCATGGTGACCCCCATGCTCATCGTGATGGTCGCCATCGGCACCACCGACCTGCTGTTCGCGCTCGACTCGATTCCGGCCATCTTCGGGCTCACCAAAGACCCCTACGTCGTCTTCACGGCCAACGCGTTTGCCCTGATGGGGCTGCGTCAGCTTTACTTCCTGCTGGGCGGGTTGCTGCAGCGACTCGTCTACATCAGCTATGGTTTGGCGTTCATCCTCGGGTTCATCGGGGTTAAGCTGATAATGGAGGCGTTGCATGCCAGCGGCGTCTCCTGGGCACCCGAAATTCCCATCTGGGTGTCGCTCACGGTCATCGGCTCCACCATGGCGATCACCACGGTTGCGAGCCTGATCAAAGCCCGCATGACGAGCGGCGAAGGCGAGCACACGCACCCGGAGCAGGTCTAGCGGAACGGCTATCGAGGCGCTTTGCTTGTGTAGTTGCGCCGTGTAATAGTTGCGAGTTCCGTAACAGCATGGCAAAGCGCCTAGTCCAGTCACCACCAAAGGTTGTACGTGTCAGACGATTCTGCTAAGTCGAGCCGCGTCCGGCTCGCGCGCGGGGTCTCCCCGTGGCTCCTCCCGACGGCGGCCGCGGCGGCCGCCACCGCGCTGCTGACGCGCCGAGACCGGCGCTGGGCCCTGGCTGCGGCCCCGCTGGGTGCGCTCACCGGCGGCATGCTCTGGTTCTTCCGCGACCCCGAGCGCGATCCTGGCGAGGGGCGCATCCTGTCGCCCGCCGACGGCGTGGTGCAGAGCATCGACCCCTGGCCGGACGGCCGCACCCGCGTCGCGATCTTCATGAGCCCCCTGAACGTGCACGTCAATCGTGCGCCTCTTGCGGGAAATGTCACGTCCGTGCAGCATGTCGCAGGTGGGTTCCTGCCGGCGTTCAACAAGGACAGTGACCAGAACGAACGCGTGGTGTGGCATTTCGAGACCGCGCTCGGCGACATCGAGATGGTGCAGATCGCGGGCGCCGTGGCGCGCCGGATCGTGCCGTACCTGAGCGCCGGGGCCAAGGTGGCGCAGACCGAGCGCATCGGCCTCATCCGGTTCGGCTCGCGGGTCGACATCTACCTTCCCGAAGGCATCTCGCCCGCGGTCACCGTGGGGGAGAAGACGGTTGCGGGGGTGACCAGAATTGACCACGGCTGACGCCGGCAGCTGGCAGGCGGGCGAGGAAGAGCCCCGCGGTCCCGTGGGCAAGGCGTTCCGCCTGTCCGCCGCGGACTCGCTCTCGCTGGGCAACGCGGTCTGCGGGTTCCTCGCGGTCTGCGTTCTGGCCTACTCGGCGATTCAGCAGCTCACGGTCGCCGACGGCAAGTTCACGCCCACGCCGAGCTACTTCGCCACGGCCATCGTCCTGCTGCTCATCGGCGCGACCTGCGACCTGTTCGACGGGCTCGTCGCGCGGCGCTTCCGCGCCTCGGCGATGGGCGCCGAGCTGGACAACCTGGCCGACGTGATCAGCTTCGGGTTCGCGCCCGCGTTCATGGTCGTGATCTGGGGCGTCGGCGCGCCGCCTTCGGTGCCGTTCATCGCGGTGGTCACCGCCGCGGCGGCCGTGCTGGTCGCCGGTGTCGTACGCCTGGCGCGCTTCGCGTGCGTCAAGACCAAGAGCGGCGACTTCATGGGCCTGCCCATTCCCATGGGCGCCATGACCGTGATCTCGATCGTGCTGCTGTTCCAGCCCAGCATCTGGGCGCTGTTCGCGGTGCTCGGCGTGGCCTGGCTGATGGTCAGCCGGATCGAGTACCCCAAGCCGAAGGGGCAGCTCGCGGCGGTCGTCCTCGGGTGGATCATGGTGAACGTGGCCTTCCTCACGGTCTGGGTGGCCTGGCCGGAAGGCGGCGACCTGCCGATCAAGATCGGCGCGACCATGCAGATCGCGCTCGTCGCGGCGATCCCGCTGCGCATGTTGTTCTACAAGCGGGAGCTGCGCAAGGAAGCCGAGCGCATCGGCAACTAGGGGATTTTTCATCCATCTTCGGCTTTGATGGATTCATGTCGGCCATGCCGCGCGAGCACACGCGTACGTACTATCTCGGCAAGCTGGCCACGGAGCTGGAGCAGCGCGGGCTGGCCGCCACCCTGCGGGCCAACCCGCCCGCGCTGAGGATCAGCGATCCCGACACCGCGCTGCTGGCCGAGACGATCGACTGCGTGCCGCTGCCCGAGGGGTGGTTCTACCGCTGGTCGTGGGGCGAGCTCGTGGGCCTGGCCGACGATCCCGCCCTGGCGGCTGTGCGTATCGTGCGCGTGCTGGCCGCGGGCGGTTGAGCTACCAGCCTCTGGCCTTCCACTCGGGCAGCGCGGGACGTTCGGCGCCGAGCGTCGTGTCCTTGCCGTGGCCGGGGTAGACCCAGGTGTCGTCGGGCAGGCGGTCGAAGATGCGCTCGGTCACGTCGGTGTAGAGCCGCTCGAAACGCTCCGCGTCCCTGCCGGTGTTGCCCACCCCGCCGGGGAACAGGGAGTCGCCGGTGAACAGGTGACGGCCGTCGGGGCCGCCGTCGTAGAGCAGCGCGATCGAGCCCGGGGTGTGGCCGCGCAGGTGGATGACCTCCAGGCCGACCGGGCCGAGGGAGATCGTGTCGCCGTGGTCGACCGTGCGGCCGGCCGGGACGGGCAGGCCGGGCGCGTCGAGCGGATGGGCGATCACCTCGGCGCCGGTGACCCTGGCCACCTGTTCGAGGGCCTGCCAGTGGTCGCCGTGCTGGTGGGTGGTGACGATCGCGCCGAGCGGCTGGTCGCCGACGAGCGCCAGCAACCGGTCGGCGTCGGCCGCGGCGTCGATCAGCAGCTCGTCGCCGGTCTCGGTGGAACGCAGCAGGTAGGCGTTGTTGTCGTGGGGGCCGACCGCCAGCTTGGAGATGGTCAGGGCGGGCAGCTCGCGCACGTCGGCGGGGCCGCCGACCCGGACGTCGCCGGTGTAGGTCATGGGTAGTCCTTCGGGGGCGTCGCGGGCAGATCAGCGGGGGCCGGCATCGTCAGCCACGGCGGCGGCTCGGGAAGGAGCGCGCCGCCGTCACCAGGCGGCGACGGCTGTCCCGCGGGCACCAGGGTAACGCCCTCGCCGTCCGACCTTCCCGTCAACCAGGCCAGCATGTCGGCCGGGCTGCCCTGGACGGCCGGGCCGTGGCCGAGGTTCTGCCACCTTTGCCCCGGCTCGCCGGTCAGGATGACCTCGCTCACCGTGCTGCGGTCGTACGGCCAGGATCGGCGCAGGTCGTGCAGTTCGCGGCGGACGAACGTCTCCGGCCAGTCGTGGGGGCCGTACCCGGCGCCGAGGTCCACGTGGTGCATGCCCACCTCGCGCAGCCGGCGTACCAGGACGTACCAGGCGGGATGCGACGGCGGCCGCATGCCCCGGACGGGCGCCGGCCACGCCTGCGCGGGCAGGTCGCGGATCGCGGCGGCCAGACGGGCGGCGCTGTCGGCCAGGTCGGCCAGGTGGCGCGCGGCCGGACGGGCGGCGGCGGCCTCGATCTCGGCGGTCCTGGCCTCCGGGGAGCGGTACTGGGGGGTCTCGACGCCCGTCCTGGCCCAGGCGAGGAGGCGGAGGTGGGAGCGTGCGTTGCCGGACAGGTGGGCGAGCACGTGCCCTCTGGTCCAGCCGGGCAGCAGGGACGGGGCCGCGACATCGGCGTCGGACAGGGACGCGGCGGTGGTCAGCAGCCGGTCGGTCGCGGAGGCGAGTTCGGCCTGCACCGCGGGTAGAACGGTCATGTCCAGATATTTCATCACTTAGGTGTCCAAGATCGTGTGCGGGCATAAAGCGGCAGGTCAAGTGGTTGACTGTCAAAGGGCTCCTGCCGACGCGGGAGATGGCCGTAACCTGTGAAGGACGGATTTTCGGGGGCCGGGGATCGGCTCGCCGAAAATGTCGGTGCCCCCGTCTACCATCCCCCGTGGACCTATCCGCCTTTCGACCTCCGGGATCGCCGTGGCAGACCGCCTGATCGTGCGTGGTGCACGAGAACACAACCTCAAGGACGTCTCGCTTGACCTGCCGCGAGACTCGCTGATCGTCTTCACCGGCCTCTCCGGCTCCGGCAAGTCGAGCCTGGCCTTCGACACGATCTTCGCTGAGGGCCAGCGGCGCTACGTCGAGTCCTTGTCGGCCTACGCCCGCCAGTTCCTCGGCCAGATGGACAAACCCGACGTCGACTTCATCGAGGGTCTGTCGCCCGCGGTGTCCATCGACCAGAAGGCCACCAGCAAGAACCCCCGCTCGACCGTCGGCACCATCACCGAGGTCTACGACTACCTGCGCCTGCTGTGGGCGCGCATCGGCAAGCCCCATTGCCCGGCCTGCGGCCGTCCGATCGCCCGGCAGATGCCGCAGCAGATCGTCGACCGCGTGATGGACCTGGAGGAGGGCACCCGTTTCCAGGTGCTCGCCCCCGTCATCCGCGGCCGCAAGGGCGAGTACGCCGAGCTGTTCCGCGAGTTGCAGACCAAGGGCTTCGCGCGGGCCAGGGTCGACGGCACGGTCGTGCGGCTGGAGGAGCCGCCGACGCTGAAGAAGTACGAGAAGCACGACATCGAGGTCATCGTCGACCGCCTGTCGGTCAAGGAGTCCTCGCGTCGCCGGCTCACCGACTCCGTCGAGACCGCGCTGCAGCTGTCCGGCGGCACGATCACGCTGGAGTTCGTCGACCTGCCGGAAGACGACCCGGGCCGCGAGCGCTTCTACTCCGAGCACCTCTACTGCCCCTACGACGACCTGTCGTTCGAGGAGCTGGAGCCGCGCTCGTTCTCCTTCAACTCGCCCTTCGGCGCCTGCCCCGAGTGCACCGGCCTCGGCACCAAGATGGAGGTCGACCCCGACCTGGTGGTGCCCGACCCCGAGCGCACGCTCGGCGACGGCGCGCTGCACCCGTGGTCGGGTGGCCACACCAGCGAATACTTCGTCAGACTGATCGAGGCGCTCGGCCTCACGGTCGGGTTCACCCTCGACACGCCGTGGGAGCGGCTGCCCAAGAAGGCCCAGAAGTCGCTGCTGTACGGCCACGACGAGCAGGTGCACGTCCGGTACAGCAACCGCTACGGCCGCCAGCGCTCGTACTACACCACCTTCGACGGCGTCATCCCCTGGGTGCAGCGCCGGCACGCCGAGGCCGAGAGCGACGCCACGCGCGAGCGCTTCGAGGGCTACATGCGCGAGATCCCGTGCCCGGCCTGCAAGGGCGCCAGGCTCAAGCCGGTCACCCTCGCCGTCACGGTCGACGACCGGTCGATCGCCGAGGTCGCGGCCATGTCGATCGGCGAGTGCGCGAAGTTCCTGGCCGAGCTGAAGCTGTCCGACCGTGACATGCACATCGCCGAGCGGGTGGTCAAGGAGATCAACGCCCGCATGGGCTTCCTGCTCGACGTCGGCCTCGACTACCTCACCATGGACCGCGCCGCCGCCACCCTCGCCGGTGGCGAGGCCCAGCGCATCCGGCTGGCCACGCAGATCGGCTCCGGGCTGGTCGGCGTGCTGTACGTGCTGGACGAGCCGTCCATCGGCCTGCACCAGCGTGACAACATGCGCCTGCTCGACACGCTGATCAGGCTGCGCGACATGGGCAACACGCTGATCGTCGTCGAGCACGACGAGGACACCATCGCCGCCGCCGACTGGGTGGTCGACATCGGTCCCGGCGCCGGCGAGCACGGCGGCCAGGTCGTGGTCTCCGGCACCGTCCAGGAGCTCCTCGCCAGCGAGGAGTCCATGACCGGCCAGTACCTGTCGGGTCGCCGGAGCATCCCGATCCCGGCCAAGCGCCGCAAGCGCGACAAGAAGCGGCAGATCACGGTCAAGGGCGCGCGCGAGCACAACCTCAAGGGCGTCGACATCGAGTTCCCGCTGGGCGTGTTCACGGCGGTGACCGGCGTGTCCGGGTCGGGCAAGTCGACGCTGGTCAACGACATCCTCTACAACGCGCTGGCCAAGGAGCTCAACGGCGCCCGCACGGTGCCGGGGCGGCACTCCCGCATCAACGGCATGGACCAGGTGGACAAGGTCGTGCACGTCGACCAGTCGCCGATCGGCCGTACGCCGCGCTCCAACCCGGCCACCTACACCGGGGTCTTCGACCACGTGCGCAAGCTGTTCGCCCAGACGGCCGAGGCCAAGGTACGCGGCTACCAGCCGGGGCGCTTCAGCTTCAACGTCAAGGGCGGGCGCTGCGAGGCGTGCGCGGGCGACGGCACGATCAAGATCGAGATGAACTTCCTGCCGGACGTCTACGTCCCCTGTGAGGTCTGCCACGGCGCCCGGTACAACCGGGAGACGCTGGAGGTCCACTACAAGGGCAAGACGATCGCCGAGGTGCTCGACATGCCGATCGAGGAGGCGCTGGCCTTCTTCGACGCGATCCCGGCGATCAAGCGGCACCTGCAGACGCTCAACGACGTCGGTCTGGGCTACGTGCGGCTCGGGCAGCCGGCGACCACGCTGTCCGGCGGCGAGGCGCAGCGCGTCAAGCTCGCCTCCGAGCTGCAGCGCCGCCAGACCGGGCGGACGATCTACGTGCTCGACGAGCCCACCACCGGCCTGCACTTCGAGGACATCCGTAGGTTGCTCGGCGTGCTCGGGCGGCTGGTCGACGGCGGGAACACGGTGATCGTCATCGAGCACAACCTCGACGTCATCAAGACCGCCGACTGGATCATCGACATGGGTCCCGAAGGCGGGTCCCGCGGCGGCACGCTCGTGGCCGCGGGCACGCCCGAAGAGGTGGCGCTGGTCAACGAGAGCCACACCGGGCGCTTCCTGCGGAAGATCCTTTCGCTCTGAGTCAGGCGGCGGCTCGGGGTGCGGCTGTGTCTCACTGTGGGTCGGGTGGTGGCTCGGGTTTCGCTGGGAGTCAGGCGGTGGCTCTGGTGCGGCGGCGGCGCTTGGCGGCGTCGCCGCGCTCCAGCCACCACTCGGCGAACAGCAGCGGCAGCACCCAGCCCAGCCAGGCGCTCAGTGCGCCGACCGTGGCGGCCAGCAGCGCCTGGTCGCCGTGGAAGGTGGTGTCGAGCTGCGGTGACAGCGTGATGACGAACACCACGCCCCACAGGCGGTTGGTGATGATCGACATCGTCAGGGTGAAGCTGCGGATCATCCACCTGCGGTGATCGACGAACCTGCGCTGCCTGGCCATCCGCCAGCCGGCCAGGGTGCAGCCCAGCCAGAGCAGCGCCAGCACCACCCCGCTGGCCCTGGTCACCGGGCCGAAGGGCGTGGTCAGGCTGACCACCAGGCCCAGCAGGCCGCCGGGCAGGCAGCCGCCGAAGACGTACACCCGGCCGATCATGCGGTGGGCCCGCGGGTGGCGGGCGCGGAACCACGGCCAGACCTGCAGGCAGCACGAGATCATCGCGATCGAGCCGAAGATCACGTGCAGGGAGAGCACCGCGAAGTGCGGCGGGAAGAAGTCGGGCGCGGGCACCCGCGACCGGCTCGGGTCCAGCGACAGGTAGGGCGGCAGCGAGAAGGCGACGAACGCGATCGCCAGCACCGCGAGCGGAGCCACCCACGGCCGCCGCCACCAGCGCGGCCCGGACGTCGTGGGCGTGGGAGTCTCGGTGAGTGTCATGAGCGACACGCTCGCGCCCGGCGCTGACCGCGGGCGTACCGTCCGCTGACCGTCCGCTGACCGTGCGCCGACCGTGCGCCGACCGCTCGTTGCCTCGACGGTGGCCGTATCGGTCACCCGATGGGCGGACCGAGGGGTGGGGCCAATAAAGTTGAAGCACGGGTAACGGCTTGACCTGCTGGGGGTCGGCGGAGACGCGAAGGGTCGGCTAATTCATGACGGTGACGAATCAGGGCGAAGCCATGCCCGAAAACGGCGGCATCGGGCGGCGCGAGATGCTCGGCGTGGCGGGGGTGGCCGCGTGCGGGCTGGCGCTGGCCGGTTGCGGGGCGGGGGACGCCAAGGCGCAGCCGGTGTCGGGGATCAAGGGCAAGGTGCTCGCCAAGACGGCGGACGTGCCCGTCGGCGGCGGCACGATCGTGCAGGAGTGGCGGATCGTGGTCACGCAGCCCACGAAGGGCGTCTACAAGGCGTTCAGCGCGGTCTGCACGCACAAGGGATGCACGGTCGGCACCCCGAAGGACAACGTCATCACGTGCGCGTGCCACGGCAGCGAGTTCGCCGCCGACAGCGGTCAGGCCACCAAGGGGCCCGCGACCGCGCCGCTGACCGTCTACCAGGTCAAGGTGGAGGGCGACGGCATCGTCGTGGTCTGAGAGCGCGGGCTGAGGCCCGGTCCGCGGGTGCGGACCGAAGAAGGCTTGTTCTGGGTAATTGTGCGTGGTTTCCGGGATTGGGGTCGTGCAGGCTGAACCGGCGCGGGGGCGCCGGCCGTACCTGCATGTGAGACCGAGACCTGGGAGGACGCACCATGACAGAAACGACGCGCCGGACGGTCATGCTCGGCGCCGGAGGCGCCGGGCTCGCGGCGGTTCTGACGGCGTGCGCGAGCTACGGTTCGCCGACGACGGCGGCGAACGAGGCGCCGGCCGCCGATGAGCCGGCCATCGAGGAGTCGTCGTCGGAGCCCAAGAAGAAGGCGAAGAAGAAGGCCAAGGCGCTGGCCGACACCGGCGACATCCAGGTGGGCGGCGGCGCGGTCTTCAAGGACCAGAAGGTCGTGGTGACGCAGCCGACCGAAGGGGAGTTCAAGGCGTTCACGGCGATCTGCACCCATGCGGGATGCACGGTCGCCAGCGTCTCGAACGGCACCATCAACTGCCCCTGCCACGGCAGCAAGTTCAAGATCGAGGACGGTTCGGTGGCCGACGGCCCCGCCGGCGCGCCGCTCGCCGAGAAGAAGATCACCGTGGACGGTGACAAGATCAGACTCGCCTAATCCCCGTCTCATGAATTTCTCACCTGCCTCCGGTTGGGTGGGACGCATGGGAGATGACCTTCGAAGCCGTCGGGCAGTGATAGCGGGTGTCGGCGCGGGCGGGCTGGCGCTGGCGATCAGCGCCTGCGGCGCAAGCACCGAGACCCCGGCGGCCACCGCCCCCGACGCGGGCGGCCAGTCGAGCGCGGCTCAGCCGGGCGCATCGCAGTCGAGCGCCCCGCAGTCCAGCGCTCCGCAGGCCGGTGGCGCGCTGGCCAAGACCGCCGACATCCCCGTCGGCGGGGGCACGATCTTCAAGGACCAGAAGATCGTGGTGACGCAGCCGACGGCGGGCGAGTTCAAGGCCTTCAGCGCGATCTGCACGCACAAGGGCTGCCCCGTGGGCAGCGTCGCGGACGGCGCGATCGTGTGCCCGTGCCACGGCAGCAAGTTCAACATCGCCGACGGCTCGGTCACCGACGGGCCGGCCGACAAGTCGCTGGCCGCCCAGCAGATCAAGGTGGAGGGCGACCAGATCACCCTCGCGTGACCCGAACCGCGGTGAGCCCGTCGTGCCGTCCGAAGGTTCGGCGGGTCACCTTGTCGGTGGCGCCTACTAGTCTTTGACCGTGGCGAGAGCAGCGGGCAGCCCCTTGAGTTTCCGGCCCAGACCAGGTTCGATCCCCGAGTCGCCGGGGGTCTACCGGTTCAGGGACGCGCACGGCCGGGTGATCTACGTCGGCAAGGCCAAGAGCCTGCGGCAGCGGCTCAACTCCTACTTCGCCGACTTCTCCGCGCTGCATCCGCGCACCCAGTCGATGCTCACCACGGCCGCCGACGTCGACTGGACCGTCGTCGGCACCGAGGTCGAGGCGCTGCAGCTCGAATACTCCTGGATCAAGGAGTTCGACCCGCGCTTCAACGTCAAGTACCGCGACGACAAGTCCTACCCCTACCTCGCGGTGACGATGGGGGAGGATTTCCCGCGCGTCCAGGTCATGCGGGGCGCCAAGCGCAAGGGCACCCGCTACTTCGGCCCCTACTCGCACGCCTGGGCCATCCGCGAGACCGTCGACCTGCTGCTGCGCGTCTTCCCCGTGCGCACGTGCAGCGCCGGGGTGTTCAAGCGGGCCGGGCAGATCGGCCGTCCGTGCCTGCTGGGCTACATCGACAAGTGCTCGGCGCCGTGCGTGGGCCGGGTGACCCCGCAGGAGCACCGCGAGCTGGCCGAAGACTTCTGCGACTTCATGGCGGGCAACACCACCCGCTTCATCAAGCGCCTCGAGAAGGACATGCGCGAGGCCGCCGGCGAGCAGGAGTACGAGCGGGCGGCCCGGCTGCGCGACGACATCCAGGCGCTGCAGCGCGCGCTGGAGAAGCAGGCCGTGGTGCTCGGCGAGGCCACCGACGCCGACGTGATCGCGCTGGCCGAGGATCCGCTGGAGGCCGCCGTCCAGGTGTTCTACGTGCGCGGGGGCCGCATCCGCGGTCAGCGGGGCTGGGTGGTCGACAAGGTCGAGGAGACCTCGCCCGGCGAGCTGGTCGAGCAGTTCCTGCTGCAGATGTACGGCGAGGCCGGCCCCGAGTCGATGCCGCGCGAGGTGCTGGTGCCCGCGCTGCCGCCCGACGCCGAGGCGGTCGCCGAGCTGCTGACCGAGCAGCGCAGGGCCCGGGTCGAGGTGCGCGTCCCGCAGCGCGGCGACAAGAAGGCGCTGATGGAGACCGTCGAGCGCAACGCCAAGGAGTCCCTGGCCCAGCACAAGATCCGCCGCGCCGGCGACCTGACCACGCGCAGCAAGGCGTTGCAGGAGATCGCCGACGCGCTCGACCTCGACCAGGCGCCGCTGCGCGTCGAGTGCTACGACGTCTCCCATCTGCAGGGCGAGAACGTCGTGGCGTCCATGGTGGTCTTCGAGGACGGTCTGGCTCGCAAGAGCGAGTACCGGCGCTTCGCGATCAAGACCAAGGAGGGCGACGTCGCCTCGATCCACGAGGTGATCATGCGGCGGTTCCGGCGTTACCTGGAGGAACGTTCGGCCACCGGCGAGCTGGCCGCCGAGGACGACGACGGCCACGGGCCCATCGACCCCGAGACCGGCAAACCGCGCAAGTTCGCCTACCCGCCCAACCTGGTCGTCGTCGACGGCGCGGGCCCCCAGGCGGCCGCCGCGCAGCGGGCGCTCGACGAGCTCGGCATCGACGACGTCGCGGTGTGCGGCCTGGCCAAGCGGCTGGAGGAGGTGTGGTTGCCCGGCGACGACCAGCCAGTGATCATGCCTCGTTCAAGTGAGGGTCTCTACCTGCTGCAACGCGTCCGCGACGAAGCACACAGGTTCGCCATCACCTACCATCGTTCCAAGAGGTCCAAGTCAGTGAAGGAGAGCGCGCTCGACGGCGTGCCCGGCCTCGGGCCGGCGCGCAGGCAGGCGTTGCTCAAGCACTTCGGCTCCGTCAAGAAGCTACGCGAGGCCAGCGCGGCCGAGATCTGCGAGGTTCCCGGCATCGGGCCGGCCCTCGCCGAGGTCATCGTGTCGACGCTGAAGGGAGATACATCGTGAACACCCGCGAGGGAGCGCAGGGTGTCGGCGAACGGAGTGAGGCCATGAGCACCGAGCCGGCGTTCGTCATCGTCACCGGCATGTCCGGGGCGGGGCGCAGCACGGCCGCCAAGGCGCTGGAAGACCTGGGCTGGTTCGTCATCGACAACCTGCCGCCGGGGCTGCTGTTCGCGATGGCGGAGGAGGCGGGCAAGGTCAAGCTGGCCGCCGACAAGGTGGCCGCGGTCGTCGACGTGCGCAGCCTGGCCTTCACCACCGACCTCAACGCGGCCATCGAGGAGCTGGAGGGCCGCGGCGTTCGCGTACGGGTCGTCTTCCTCGAGGCCAGCGACGAGGAGCTGGTGCGCAGGTTCGAGAACGTCCGCCGGCCCCACCCGCTGCAGGGCGAGGGCCGCCTGGTCGACGGCATCACCCGCGAGCGCGGCATCCTGCGCGAGGTGCGGGCCAACGCCGACCTGGTGATCGACACCTCGTCCCACAACGTGCACGACCTGCGCAACAAGATCGTCGCCTACTTCGGCGGCGAGGACCGCCCGGGGCTGCGGCTCAACGTCGTCTCGTTCGGGTTCAAGTACGGCCTGCCGGTCGACGCCGACCTCGTCGTCGACTGCCGGTTCCTGCCCAATCCCCACTGGGTGCCCGAGCTGCGGCCGATGAACGGCCTCGACGCGCCGGTCAGCGACTACGTGCTCGGCCAGCCGGGCGCCAAGGAGTTCCTCGACGCCTACGAGGAGGTCCTGCAGGTGGTCGCCACCGGCTACGCCCGCGAGGGCAAGAGCTACGCGACCCTGGCCGTGGGCTGCACGGGCGGCAAGCACCGCAGCGTGGCCATGGCCGAGCAGGTCGCCGCCCGCCTGCGTGACCGCGGCATGGAGGTCCAGGTCAGTCACCGGGATGTGGGGCGGGAGTGACCCATGAACGTATGGAGGCGGGGCTGCCCCACCCGCTGAACGGTCCCCACGTGGTGGCCCTCGGCGGCGGCCACGGGCTCTACGCCTCGCTGTCGGCCTTACGGGTCGTGACCGACCGGCTGACCGCGGTGGTGACCGTGGCCGACGACGGCGGCTCCAGCGGCCGGCTGCGCCGCGAGCTCGGCGTGCTGCCGCCCGGCGACCTGCGCATGGCGCTGGCCGCGCTGTGCGGCGACGACGAGTGGGGCATCACCTGGAGCGAGGTCGTCCAGCACCGCTTCCGCAGTGAGGGCGAGCTCCACGGGCACGCCGTCGGCAACCTGCTGATCGTGGCGCTGTGGGAACTGCTCGGCGACTCGGTGGCCGGCCTCGACTGGGTGGGCCGGCTGCTCGGCGCGCACGGCCGGGTGCTGCCGATGGCCTCGGTGCCGCTCGACATCGTGGCCGAGGTCGAGCTCGACGGCGTCACCTCGACCGTGCGCGGCCAGGTCGCCTGCGCGCTCACGCCGGGCCGGGTGCAGGCCATCTCCCTGGTGCCCGAAGACCCGCCCGCGCGTCCCGAGGCGGTCGCCGCGGTGCACGAGGCCGACTGGCTGGTGTTCGGGCCGGGCTCGTGGTTCACCAGCGTGCTGCCGCACCTGAAGGTCCCCGAGCTGGCCCGCGCGCTGCACGACAGCAAGGCCAAGCGGCTCGTCACCCTCAACCTGGCCCCCCAGCCGGGCGAGACCGACGACTTCTCCCCCCAGCAGCACCTGGAGGTGCTCCGCCAGCACGCCCCCGACCTGGCCTTCGACGTCGTGCTGGCCGACACCGGCGTGGTCGACGACCTCGACGCCCTGGACAAGGCCGCGGCGGCGCTCGGCGCCCGGCTCGTCCTGGCCGACGTGGCCGCGGCCGACGGCTCGCCCCGGCATGACCCACGACGTCTTGCCTCCGTCCTGGACGAGATTTTCCTCCAGAAGCGTTGATCCTGGTCGGCGTGGCGCGAAGGTGCGAGAGACTGGCGGGGCCGGTCTGAATGGGGGAAGGACTAACGCTTATGGCGATGACAGGTGTGGTGAAGGACGAACTGAGCCGCCTGCCGGTGCTGAAACCGTGCTGCCGCAAGGCGGAGGTGTCCACGCTGCTGCGGTTCGCCAGCGGCCTGCACCTGGTGGGCGGCCGCATCGTGATCGAGGCCGAGCTCGACACCAACGCCACCGCGCGGCGGCTGATCAAGGACATCGGCGAGGTGTTCGGCCACAAGGCCGAGGTGCTCGTGCTCGCGCCGGCCGGGCTGCGCAAGGGCTCGCGCTACGTGGTGCGCGTCTACCGCGACGGTGAGGCGCTGGCCCGGCAGACGGGCCTGATCGACAACCACGGGCGCCCGGTGCGCGGCCTGCCCCGGCAGGTGGTGGCGGGCGCGGCCTGCGACGCCGAGGCGGCCTGGCGGGGCGCCTTCCTGGCGCACGGCTCGCTGACCGAGCCGGGGCGTTCGATGTCCCTGGAGGTCACCTGCCCGGGGCCGGAGGCCGCGCTCGCGCTGGTCGGCTCGGCCCGGCGGCTGAAGATTCATGCGAAGGCCCGGGAGGTGCGCGGCGTCGACCGCGTCGTGGTCCGCGACGGCGACGCGATCAGCGCGCTGCTCACCCGCCTCGGCGCGCACGACAGCGTGCTGGCCTGGGAGGAGCGCCGGATGCGCCGCGAGGTGCGGGCCACCGCCAACCGGCTGGCCAACTTCGACGACGCCAACCTGCGGCGTTCGGCGCGGGCGGCCGTCGCGGCGGGCGCGCGGGTGCAGCGCGCGCTGGAGATCCTCGGCGAGGAGGCGCCGGACCACCTGGTGGTGGCCGGGCGGCTGCGGGTGGAGCACAAGCAGGCGTCGCTGGAGGAGCTGGGCCAGATCGCCGACCCGCCGCTGACCAAGGACGCCATCGCAGGGCGCATCAGGCGGCTGCTGGCGATGGCCGACAAGCGCGCCTCCGACCTGGGCATCCCCAACACCGAGGCCAACCTCACCGTCGACATGCTGGCGCCGTAGCGGGCTCGCCGCCGTGCGGGCGCCCGCGGCGCCGTCCGGGAGACCCCCATCCTGTACGGCTCCGCGCGGTGCCCCGCACGCGCCGACGTCCCTGTACGCCCGTCATGGCCGGTCGTGAGGGCTCACGGGCCGCTCGCCGTGACGAAGCGCGCCGTGGGCCGCCCGACGGCGACCGAACGGGCTGCCGTCAGTCCCTGGCGGGCTTGCGCGGCGTGAACAGGTCCGCGGGCGCGGCCTCCTGCACGGGCGACTGCGCGAGCGACTGTGCGGACGAGTGGGCGGACGAGTGGGCGGACGAGTGGGCGGGCGGTTGTGCGGGCTCGAAGGGCGCCCGGTACTCCTGCCCGGCCTCCTCCGCCGCCTCCTGGGCCAGGGCTGCCCGGTCGGCGCGGCGTACGCGGAAGACGCGCAGCGTGACCAGCAGGAGCGCGGCCACGGCGGCGACCGCGATGTACAGCCACATCTGCCACGTCTGCGCGAGCGGCTCGCGGTAGACCGCCAGGGCGCGGGGAAGTCCCTCACCTGCGTTGGCCGCCGTGATGTCGCCGAGCCGCGGGGAGGAGGGCGCGCCGGTCGCGGGGGTGCTCCGCGCGGCGCCGATCATGATGGACACGCCCGAGATCTGGCCGCCGGCGACGGCCGCCGCCGCGTACAGGGCGGCCACCACCGGCAGCGCCCGGTTGCGCGGACGGGCCGCGCCCACGGCCAGGGCGACCAGCAGCGCGATCAGGAGCGACAGCGTCACCGACAGGGCGTGGCCGTTGCCCAGGGTGGCGACGGCCTTCGGCAGCCGGTCCTGGAAGAGCACCGCGAACCCCAGGGCCGCCGCGCAGACCAGCGCGGCGACCAGCCCCGCGATCAGTCCAGGAAGCAGGCCGGACCGCTTATGTGACATCTCAGCCCCCAGAGAATGCACGAATTTACTCCGACGAGTCGGGCACTTTACTCGAAGCTCGCAAATTGTGCCCCCTGAACGGGGATACGCAGGGCGGCACCTGAAGTGGTCTAAACCAATTTGGGTCCGATAGTGTTCGTGGTTGAGATTCAACCGCCATCTGTTCGAGGAGATCGGTTTCCGTGAGCATCCGCGTAGGCGTCAACGGCTTCGGCCGCATCGGTCGCAACTTCTGGCGCGCGGTCGCCGCCAGCGGCAAGGACATCGAGATCGTCGCGGTCAACGACCTGACCGACAACGCGACGCTCGCCCATCTGCTGAAGTACGACAGCATCCTGGGCCGTCTGCCGTACGAGGTGAAGGCCTCCAGCGACGAGATCACCGTCGACGGCAAGGCGATCAAGGCGTTCGCGGAGCGCGACCCGGCCAAGCTGCCCTGGGGCGACCTCGGCGTCGACGTCGTGGTGGAGTCGACCGGCCTGTTCACCGACGCCTCCAAGGCCAAGGTGCACGCCGACAACGGCGCCAAGAAGGTCATCATCTCCGCGCCGGCCAAGAACGAGGACGTCACCATCGTGATGGGCGTCAACGAGGACGTCTACGACCCGGCCAGCCACACGATCATCTCCAACGCGTCCTGCACCACCAACTGCCTGGCCCCGATGGCCAAGGTCATCCACGACACCTTCACCATCGAGAAGGGTCTGATGACCACCATCCACGCATACACGCAGGACCAGAACCTGCAGGACGGCCCGCACAAGGACCTGCGCCGCGCCCGCGCCGCCGCCCTCAACGTGGTGCCCACCTCCACCGGCGCCGCCAAGGCCATCGGCCTGGTGCTGCCCGACCTCAAGGGCAAGCTCGACGGCTTCGCCATGCGCGTGCCGATCCCCACCGGCTCGGCCACCGACCTCACCGTCGACGTCAGCCGCGAGGTCACCGCCGAGGAGGTCAACGCCGCGATCAAGGCCGCCGCCGAGGGCCCGCTCAAGGGCATCCTCAGCTACACCGAGGACGAGATCGTCTCCTCCGACATCGTCACCGACCCCCACTCCTGCATCTTCGACGCCGGCCTCACCAAGGTCATCGGCAACCAGGTCAAGGTCGTCGGCTGGTACGACAACGAGTGGGGCTACTCCAACCGCCTCGCCGACCTGATCGAGCTGGTCGGCCGCGGCCTGTGAGCGTGGTCGAGGCCGCTGCGGGGACAGGAGCATGAGCATGCGCACGCTCGACGATCTCGACGTCAAGGGGCGGCGCGTGCTCGTGCGCGCCGACCTCAACGTCCCGCTCGACGGGGAGAAGATCACCGACGACGGCCGCATCCGCGCGTCGGTGCCGACGATCCAGGCGCTGGCCGGGCGCGGCGCCAAGGTCGTCGTCTGCGCCCATCTGGGCAGGCCCAAGGGCAAGGTCGCCCCCGAGTACTCGCTCAGGCCGGTGGCCGCCCGCCTGGGTGAGCTGCTCGGCCAGGACGTCGCCTTCGCCACCGACGTGGTCGGCGACAGCGCGCGGCAGACGGTCGAGGCCCTCCAGGAGGGCCAGGTCGCCCTGCTGGAGAACCTGCGCTACGAGCCCGGCGAGGAGTCCAAGGACGACGCCGCCCGCGGCGCGTTCGCCGAGAAGCTGGCCGGTCTGGCCGAGCTCTACGTCGGCGACGGGTTCGGCGCGGTGCACCGCAAGCACGCCAGCGTCTACGACGTGCCCAAGCTGCTGCCGCACGCGGCCGGCGGGCTGGTCGTGGCCGAGGTCGAGGTGCTGCGCAGGCTGACCGAGGACACCGAGCGTCCCTACGTGGTCGTCCTGGGCGGGGCCAAGGTCTCCGACAAGCTGGGCGTCATCGCCAACCTGCTGACCAAGGTCGACCGGCTGCTGATCGGCGGCGGCATGGCCTACACCTTCCTCAAGGCCCAGGGCCACGAGGTGGGCCGGTCGCTGCTCCAGGAGGACCAGCTCGACCAGGTGCGCGGCTTCCTCGCCGAGGCCGGCAAGCGGGGCGTCGACCTCGTGCTGCCGGTCGACGTGGTGGCGGCCGTCACCTTCGCGGCCGACGCCGAGCACGAGGTGGTCGAGGCCACCGCGATCCCGGCCGACCGCCAGGGGCTCGACATCGGGCCCAAGACGCGCGAGCTGTTCGCGAGCAAGCTGGCCGACGCCAAGACCGTCTTCTGGAACGGGCCGATGGGCGTGTTCGAGTTCGACGCGTTCTCCGGCGGCACCAGGGCGGTGGCCGAGGCGCTCATCGGCTCCGACGCCTTCACGGTGGTCGGCGGCGGCGACTCCGCGGCGGCCGTGCGCAGGCTGGGCCTGCCCGAGGACGGTTTCTCGCACATCTCCACCGGCGGCGGGGCCAGCCTGGAATACCTTGAGGGCAAGACCCTTCCCGGACTCGCGGCTCTGGAGGACTGAGGTGGCCCAGCAGCGCAAGCCGCTCATCGCCGGCAACTGGAAGATGAACCTCAATCACCTTGAGGCCATCGCCCTGGTCCAGAAGCTGGCGTTCGCGCTCAGCGACAAGGACTTCGACAAGGCCGACGTGGCCGTCCTGCCGCCCTTCACCGACCTGCGTAGCGTCCAGACGCTGGTCGACGGCGACAAGCTGCGCATCGTCTACGGGGCCCAGGACCTGTCCCAGCACGACGCCGGCGCCTACACCGGCGAGGTGTCGGGCGTCATGCTGGCCAAGCTCGGCTGCACCTACGTGGTCATCGGCCACTCCGAGCGCCGCCAGTACCACGCCGAGGACGACGACGTCGTCAACGCCAAGGTGCAGGCGGCCTACCGGCACTCGCTCACGCCCATCCTGTGCGTGGGCGAGGGGCTGGCCGTGCGCCAAGAGGGCGGCCACATCGCGCACAGTCTCGGTCAACTCGACGGCGCCCTGCGCAAAATCAGCGCCGAGCAGGCAAAATCGATAGTGGTGGCCTACGAGCCCGTGTGGGCGATCGGCACGGGCGAGGTGGCCACCCCGCAGGACGCCCAGGAGGTCTGCGGAGCGTTGCGGGTGAGACTCGCGGAGCTCTACGACCCCGAAGTGGCCTCCGCGGTCCGTATCCTTTACGGTGGCTCGGTCAAGTCCGGCAATATCGTGGGGATCATGGCTCAACCCGATGTCGACGGCGCGCTCGTGGGCGGTGCCAGCATCGATGCCGGGGAGTTCGCCAAGATCTGCCGATTCTCCGAATTGCCTGGCTAACTGAGTCGTTCTGAGGGTGCGACTTGACACCAGGCCGTACCCTCAAGAGGCAAGTTTGAATCGTCACGCGTAACAGAGCACTGAAGGAACAGGCATACCGTGGAAATCGGAATCTCCATCGCCCTCATCCTGGCGAGCGGTCTCATGATCCTGCTCGTCCTGCTCCACAAGGGCAAGGGTGGCGGCCTGTCTGACATGTTCGGCGGCGGTTTCTCGTCGAACTTCGGTGGTTCCTCGGTGGTGGAGCGCAACCTCGACCGGCTGACCGTCATCACGGGCACCGTCTGGTTCGTCTGCATCATCGCTCTCGGCCTGCTCATGCGGCCCTGAGACAACTGATTAACGCGTGACAGTGATTCTCCCCCCGTGTCACGACGCGGGGCGATCGAGCGAGGAGTTCATCCGTGGGTAGTGGCAACGCGATCCGTGGCAGCCGAGTCGGCGCCGGCCCTATGGGGGAGGCCGAGCGCGGCGAGGCAGCTCCGAGAGTGCGGGTCTCGTTCTGGTGCGCCAACATGCACGAGACGCGCCCCAGTTTCGCCAGCGACGCGGCGGTCCCCGAGACGTGGGATTGCCCACGTTGCGGCCTCCCCGCAGGCCAGGACGAGGAGGCTCCGCCTGCCCCGCCCAAGAACGAGCCGTACAAGACGCACCTGGCCTACGTGAAGGAGCGCCGGAGCGACAAGGACGGCAAGGCGATCCTCGAGGAGGCACTGGAGCGCCTGCGCAACAACAAGTCCCCCTGGTAGGCGAGCCGGCGGAAGGGCCCTGGTGCTGGTCACCGGGGCCCTTCGCGCGTCACCGGCCGTGCACCGCCACGCCGTCGACGAACGTCATGCGCACCCGCGTCGTCCAGATGTCGGCCGGGGGCAGCTCGAAGGGGTCGCGGTCGAGCACCACCAGGTCGGCCGGGCGGCCGGGCGCGATCACGCCCGCCGGCGAGCGGTTGATCCAGGCCGACCCCTCGGTGTACGCGGTCAACGCCGTGGCCAGGTCGAGGCGCTGGCCGGGCAGGAACGGCGTCTGCGCCGTCGGATAGCCCGCGTGCACCGATCCGCCCGGTTCGGTACGGTTCACCGCCACGTGCATGCCCTGGATCGGGTCGGCGTCGGAGACCGGCCAGTCGCTGCCCGCGCAGAACCGGGTGCCGTGCGCCTGGAGATCCTTGAAGGGGTACTGCCACGACGAGCGCGGCTCACCCAGGAACGGCAGCGTCAGCTCGTCCATCTGGGCGTGGTGGGTGGCCCACAGGGGCTGCAGGTTGGCCGTGACGCCGAGCGCGGCGAAGCGCGGCACGTCGGAGGGCTCGATGATCTGCAGGTGGGCGATGTGGTGGCGGTTGGCCGGATCGGTGCCCTCGAAGCTGTCCAGGGCCTCGCGCACGGCGCGTTCGCCGATGGCGTGGAAGTGCACCTGGAAGCCCAGCCGGTCCAGCTCGGCGACGTACCGCTTGAGCTTGCCGGGGTCGACGTAGGACAGGCCCGTGCCGCCGCACCGGCAGTACGGCTCCAGCGTCGCGGCGGTGAAGTTCTCCGTGATGCCGTCCTGCATGATCTTGACCGAGGTGGCGGCGAACCGGTCCAGCCCCTCGGCGGCGGCCCGCCTGCGGACCAGGTCCTCGATCTGGTCCTCGCCGCGCGTCCTGTCCCACCACAGCGCGCCCACCACGCGGGCGCGCAGCCGGCCCGCGCGGGCGGCGTCGAGGTAGGTGGGAAGCTGGTCGTCCGAGCCGGCGTACGAGCCCACTATGGCGTCCTGCCAGCCGGTGACGCCCAGCGAGAACAGGTGCCGCTCGGCCTCGGCCAGCGCCCGCGCCTGGTCCTCGGCGGTGGGCCGGGGCGCCAGCAGGCCGACGAGGTCCATCGCGCCCTCGTGCAGGACGCCGGACGGGGTGCCGTCGGCGTCGCGCTCGATCCTGCCGTCGGCGGGGTCGGGGGTGTCCCGGGTGATGCCGGCCAGGTCGAGGGCGCGGGAGTTGACCCAGGCGGCGTGGTGGTCACGCTGGATCAGGTAGGCCGGCCGGTCGAGGAAGTCGAGCTGGGAGCGGTGGGGGAGGCCGTTGGGGAAGGCTGACATGTCCCAGCCTCCGCCGTCGATCCACTCTTTTTCTGGATTTTTCGTGGCGTAGTCGGAGATCTTGGCTATGTAGGTGTCTAGGCCGAAAATCTCTGACAAGTCGCACTTTGCTCGTTCGAGTCCGGCTTGTACTGGGTGCATGTGCGCGTCGACGAAGCCCGGGGTGAGCAGGCCGCCGTCCAGGTCGACGGTGTCGTGGCCGGGGGCGCGGCGGGACAGCTCGCCCTCCGGGCCGACGGCGGCGATCACCCCGTCCCGCACCAGCACGGCGTCGCGCCGCACGGCGCCGCCGATGAAGGCGCCGCCACCGCGGAAGAGGATGTTCATGGAGGTTCTCCCTTTTCTCAGTGCGGGGTCAGTGGCCGGTGATCAGGTCGGCGAAGCGGGCCAGGGCCGAGGTGCGGGGCATGGAACGCTCCCGGTGGTCGGCCACCCGGTACAGGCGGTACATCGCGTGCACCCCCATCCAGCGCAGCGGCTCGGGCTCCCAGGAGCGCACCTTGCGCCCCACCCACGGCAGCGACGTCAGCTCCGTCTCCTCCCCGAGTATGAGATCACGGAGCGTGCGTCCGGCGAGGTTCGTCGTGGTCACGCCGTGTCCGGTGTACCCGCCGGCCCAGCCGAGGCCGGTCGCGCGGTCCACGTGCACGGTCGAGCACCAGTCCCGCGGCACGCCGAGCACGCCCGACCAGGCGTGCGCGACCGAGGAGGAGCGGGCCTCGGGGAAGAAGTCGACCAGGAGCCGCCACAGGGCCTCGACCGTCCACTCGTGGGTGCGGCCGCGGGCGTCGATGCGGGAGCCGTACAGGTAGGGACGGCCCCTGCCGCCGAAGGCGATGCGGTCGTCGGCGGTGCGCTGGGCGTACATGTAGTAGTGCGCGAGGTCGCCGAGCAGTTCGGCGCCCCGCCAGCCGACCTCGTCCCAGAAGGAGGCGGGGAGGGGCTCGGTGACGATCATGGAGCTGTTCATGGGCAGCCACTGGCGGCGCAGGCCGTTCAGGCGGGCGGTGAAGCCCTCGGTGGCGCGGATGACGTGCGCCGCCCTGACTGTCCCGTACGGGGTCACCGCCCGGCCGGGGGCGATCTCGGTCACCGGGGTGCGCTCATAGACCGGGACGCCGAGGTCGCGTACGGCCCTGGCCAGCCCCTGGGCCAGCTTGGCGGGCTGGATGCGGGCGCAGTGGGGGCTCCAGGAGGCCGCCAGGGCGCCCGCCACGCGTACGTGCTCCGAGGGGTCGGCCAGGCGCAGGTCCGCCTCCTCGATGCCCCAGGCGCGGGCGGCGGCCACCGAGGCGCGCAGCCGGTCGGCCTGGGCGGGGGTGCGGGCCACGTTCACCACGCCGCCCTTGACGATGTCGCAGTCGATCGACTCGTTCTCGCAGACGGCGATGACCTCGTCGATGGAGGCGTACATCTCGCGCTGCAGGCGGCGGGCGTCCGAGCCGTACCGTTCGTGGGAGCCGGCCAGGTCGCCGGTCAGCCAGCCGCCGTTGCGCCCCGAGGCGCCGAACCCGGCGAACTCCTGCTCCAGCAGCACCACCCGGAGCGAGGGGCGGGCCTTCTTGAGGTAGTACGCGGTCCACAGCCCCGTGTAGCCGGCCCCGACGATCGCCACGTCGGCCTGCAGGTCGCCGTCGAGCCGCGGACCGGGCTCCGGCACCCCGGACGAGCGGTACCAGAAGGACACGTCACCGTTGACGAATCCGGACGACAAGGGAACTCGCGCATTCATGGCCCCATATCCTGCTATATCGGGATTAGGTGGCGCATCTCACGACGAAATTCGTGATGAAACCCGTCGTTGGCGGGCACGTGACACGTCCCCGGCATGACCACGGTGGACGAGCCACAGGACGGCAGCCCTCGCCCCTGGCCGGCACGCCGCGGCAGCACCTGGCATGGGGCGAAGCACCACCAAGAGACACAAACATGCCTATATCTGGCCAACATCGGCAAACGAAACGGCGGAGCCACTACCGTGTAGCAACCCCGTAACACGCCTCTTCCACGCTGGAACCACAACGGAAGGGGACCCCATGGCCTACATGCGCATCCGCGCCACCGTCGACGAGCGACCCGGACGCCTCGCCTCCCTCGCCACCGCCCTGGCCGAGCGCGGCGGCAACATCCTCGGCCTGTCCGTCCAGCCCGACACCACCGGCACCGTCGACGAGTTCGTCGCCGAGGTCCCCGCCCCCGCCGAAGACGTCGCCGCCGCCCTGACAGCCGCCGGTGGACGCCGCGTCCACGTCGTTCCCGCCGCCGCCCACGAGCTCGCCGACGAGACCACTCGCGCCCTCCTCCTCGCCGCCCGCCTGCACGCCCAGCCATGGCGCCTGCCCGCGATCCTGGCCGACCTGCTGCGCGCCGACTCCGCCCGCTGGGCCTACGGTGAGCACGTGAGCGAACTGCCCGACCCCCACCAGCTCGTCATTCCCGTCGCTCCCAAGCGCGTCATCCAGCTGCGCCGCCACGAGCTGCCCTTCACCCTCACCGAGGCCGCTCGCGCCGCCGCCTTCGTCCGGCTCGCCCAGCCCCCCACAGAGCCCGCCGGCACCGACCGGTCCCTGCGCCTGGCCGACAACACCGAGGTCGACGTCCGCCCCCTGACGCCCGCCTTCCGCGAGGCCGTGCGCGACCTTCACGACCGCTGCACCCCCGCCTCGCGTCGCTTCCGCTACTTCACCGCCATGCCGTCCCTGCCCCCGCGCCTGTTCGACCGGCTGTGCGACCGCGACCGCGGCGAATCCATCGTCGCCTGCCACGACGGCCAGGTCATCGCCCTGGCCAGCCTCATGTACCGCGCCGACCCCGGCGCCGCCGAACTCGCCTTCCTCGTCGAGGACAGCTGGCAGGGCCGCGGCCTGGGCGCCGCGCTCGCCCGCATCCTCATCGACACCGCCCGCAACCACGGCTTCGCCGAGATCCGCGCCACCATGCTGTCGGACAACACCCGCATGCACCGGCTCATGGCCGGCCTGGGGGCCGCCGTCGGCCTCACCGACGATCCCGGCGTGATCGAGGCCCGCCTGTCCGTCGCCGCCATGGTGTGAAACGCGAAAGTGCGCGGCCCCGGGCCGCGCAACCCCCGGCGACGGCGGCCAGAGCCTGCGGTGATCGGAGAGTTTCGGTGCCCGCGGCCCGCCAGAAGGTTCACCTTGTACGGTCTCCCGCGCGCCCCGTCCTCCTGCATGGCGGTCCTGGCTCTCGGTGGTATCGCCCTCACCCCGGCGGCCACCGCCTTCGCCGTCTCGGCCATGAGGGTGCCGTCGCATGCCCGTCCGGTCCAGGGCGTCAAGGCAGAGGAGTGGCAGCAGCTGCCGGGCCTGGCCTCCCGTTCAGCGGTGGACCGGGACGGGCTGGGCCCTTGAGGGTGGTCAGGCCACCCGGATCTCCGTCAGCAGCCCGCCCTGGATCGTGCGCCCCGATCGCCGTCGCAGGCTCCACACGCGCCGTGGACCCGAACGGCAAGACATGGAAGCTCAACGACTGACCGTCGCGAGCGTTCCCGGAGGGGCCTCAAAATCCACGACGCCCGGGTCGTCGTCGTCATCGACGCCGGCGTTCGCTCTGCCGCGCGCCCGGAGTTCCTCGCCCACCAGCTCGGTGACGCCCGGCTCCGGACGGCGACGAGTGCATCAAGCCCCCGGCCCGGACCGGGTCGGGGGCTTGATCGGTGCCGGGCGTCGCGCCTGGCCACCTCGATGGCTCAGGCGGTGCGCTTGGCCCAGAAGTGCACGCCGATCGGCCCGAACAGCGACAGCGACGTCGCCTGAGGAGACTGGCTCTGCCCCAGGTGCCGGAGGTTGGCGACGTTCTTGGTCGGCAGGGTGCCGCCAGGGCCTGACACGGCGGTGGGGTGGAACCACTTCTGGCTGTCGGTGTTGTCGCACGCGGCCACGACCACGTCCACGGTGTTCTTGGCGGTGAGGCACAGCGGAGAGCCCGTCTCCAGGCTGGCCCGCAGCGTGTAGACGAAGGCGGGCTGCCCGCCGCCGGAGGAGGTGGTCGCGGTCTGCGCCCATTGGCCGAGCGCGCTGTTGGTGTCGGCCTTCAGCAGGACGAAGGAGCCGTTGAAGTTGGCTTCCGCGGTCAGGACCAGCTTGGAGGCGTTGCCGCGATATTCGAGCTCCTTGTACACGGTGGCCGCCTGCGCCGGCGAGGCGAGCGAGGCACCGATTCCCGTTACGCACAGGGCGGCGGCGCAAGCGGCGGTACGTCTCAGTCTTCTTGACGTGAACATGCATCCCCTTGATGAAGAGGCCCGCCGGATTGCGGGCCTCGGGTAGTACACACGCCGCAGGGCTGGTCGGTCGGCGCACAAATACGCACTGCGCCAGTGATCCCGGGCACAGGAGAGGGGCGCCATGGAGGATTCCGCCAGTGACAGGTGCCCGCGGGGACGCCCGTGCGCCGCGCCGACGGCATGTCGCCGCGGGCCGCCTGTCGAAGCCGGACGGGCTGCGCACGGCCCCGGGCGTGCATCTGGGTACCTCGCGCAGGCGAGTGGTCAGGCGGGGTTCCGCTCGGGCAAGGAGTCGTCCGCGTTCGGCTCGTCCAGTGCGGTCAGGGCACGGTCGACGCTGGGGTGGATGGTCAGGAAGTCCGCTACGCCGGTGATCTCCAGGAGCCGGGCGGGGATGCCCTGGACGGCCGCCAGCTGCAGACCGCTTCCGAGCGTGCGCAGTTCGTCGTCCAAGTGGACCAGGACCTGCAGTCCCTTGCTGTCCATGAAGGTCATCGCGGCGAAGTCGAGCACCAGCGGAAGGCCGGCCCGCGCCGCCCGGGTCAGGTACTCCTGTAGGCGGAGGGCGTTGGTGGTGTCGATCTCGCCCGCCACGGTGACCACCACCGCGCCGGGTGTGTCCCAGGAGTCGATCAGTAGCGGGGTCATGACTATGCCCCCTCGGTTTGGTGGTTCACGATGGCTGCTTCCGGTGATGGGCATCGCTTCTCCCCGATGTCGGGGACCGTGTGCTTGCCGGGGCACACCCAACTGTAATCCCGAAACACAATACCGGAAAGAGTTTTCCGCACAGCCCCTTCGTGAAATGCTGTCGGAATGCGTATCTCCGACACGTCAGTGGAAGCACGAACCGATGAAGCGGTGGCCCGCCGTGCGGACGAGCGCCCATGGACCTTCCTCACCCATCACGCCCGGGTGCTGCTGGAGATCGCCCGCCATCCGGAGGCCCGGCTCCGCGACATCGCCGCGACCCTGGACATCACCGAGCGCACCGTGCAGAGCATCGTCTCCGACCTGCATCAGGGCGGCTATGTCGTCCGCGAGCGGGTGGGCCGCCGCAACCACTACAACCTCAACCTGGACCAGCATTTCCGCTATCCCACCGAGGCGGAACTGCCCATCCGGCTGCTGGTGGACATGTTCACCGAGCGAGACCTGCCCGAGAAGGCGCACCAGGACAACTGACCGTGGCCATGACCCGACCACCCAGACGACCACGACGCCGCCGCTTGAGCGATTAAGGAGCATCCGTGCAGCTCCGGCCGGCTGACCTGTGAGTACCTGGACATGGCTGAAGTCGACCCGGCCGCGACATGTGGCGATGGCCTGTGTCTGTACGACCGGGTTCATCCCGGACGCACCGGTTAGGGACAACCTGCGCGAGAACCTGGCGTGGGTGGACCAGCTCGTCATGATCGACGCCCGCTTCCGCACCGGCCGGCTGCGGGCGACCAGGGCGCCTACCGGCGTGCGTACCGCGTCCAATGAGCTCTCCGCGAGTCGTGGAGGCCGCGCCGCCGGTTCTGAGCCGTCGCGGGCTGTATTGCGATCAGCCGCCTCCTCGCCCCGCCGGCCGACCGCACCGATCCAGGCGGTGCCGGCCATCAAGCCATTGCCTTCGGGCAAGGATCTCGCCGGGCGGCGCCCGCGGCTCGGACACAGAGCTGGTAACGAGACTAGGCTTGGGCGTATTGGGGTGTAGCCGCGAAGGGATCCGATCATCAGCAGCGACTCCGTCTCTCCGTGGGAGGACCGGTCAAGGCGGGTACGCCGCCGCGTCACCGAAGCAGCCGTCCTGGGCGCCCAGCCCCAGAGCGCGGCCGACGTCGCCCAGTGGACCTGCCCGCATGGTCGGCATGCCGGGCGTGGCTGCGTCGCCTGCTATCACGCCTGCGCCGACGCCGGTCCGGCGCAGCCGCTCTGGGAGGTCGCGGTGTGGTTCACCACAGAGCGGCCGATCCCGATCAGGGCGTTGCAGGACGTGCACCGCCACGACCGCGACCTCACCCTCACCCAGCCGGCGACGCCTCTCGTCTACCTGTTGAGCGCACGCGTGGGGGCTGCCCTGGGCGCGGAGGCGGTGGCGGGAGTGGTGGGGTTCCTGGTGCAGAACAGGCACATCGTCGACGAGTTCACCGTGACGGAGATCCGCGCCGCCCACTCCTGACCGCGGTGAACGCGCCAGGCCGACGGGCGTGATCTGCTGCTGTGCGGACTTTGCGGCCTCCGTGGTGCGATCTGACCGGCGCGGTCCGCGGAATGGCCGACGTGCCTGCCGCGATGCGGATCTACTTCCGTTACTACTGGTCAGGCACATGTGGTGGAGGCGGAGAGCCCTGGCACCACCGCTCCAGGCCAAGCGGATCGGCCGGTGCGCCCAGCCCGCCTGACGTGCGCGATGTGTGGATCCCGGACATGGGGCTTCCGGTCGGCGAGCGGGCCTCAGCCCAGGCCCTCCTCGCGATCTTCGGGCTTGCCGGGCTCGGGCTCGGCGGCGGCGGGGCCGATGCCCAGGTGGCGCTCGATGCGTTCCAGGCTCTCCTCGATGCGGGTGAGCCGTTCGGCGAGCACCGAGCCGCCGCCGAAGTACACCTCCGTCGGCCGTTCCCTGGTGCCGCGGCCCACCCGGTCGAGCAGGCGCTGCCGGACGTCGGCCAGGTCGGCGCCGGTGTCCGCCAGAGCCTGGGCGGCCAGCCCCTCGCCCTCCCTGATCAGCCCGAGCAGGATGTGCTCGGTGCCGATGTAGTTGTGGCGCAGCTGCAGCGCCTCGCGCAGGGACAGCTCCAGCACCTTCTTGGCGCGCGGGGTGAAGGGGATGTGCCCGCTCGGGGAGCTGGCCCCGCGGCCCACCTCGCGCTCCACGAAGGTCCGTACGTGCTCCAGCTCCACGCCGCAGCCGTCGAGCACCAGCGCGGCCAGCCCCTCGCCCTCGTGGATGAGGCCCAGCAGGATGTGTTCCGTGCCGATGTAGTTGTGGCTCATCTGCCGCGCCTCCTCCTGGGCGAGCACGACGACCCTGCGCGCACGGTCGGTGAAGCGTTCGAACACCGGGGGGCCTCCGTTCGACTGGGGCTGCCTCCACTATGCGCTACAAACCGCGCCGTGTGGGGTATTTGTCCTGTGTGGATCTTGACGAGGTGGCCGGCCGCCTCTACGCAGTCCCGCCGGCGGAGTTCACCGCCGCCCGCGCGGCCGAGGTCCGCGCGGCCAAGGAGGCGGGCGACGTACGGCTCTCGCGCGACATCGCGAAGCTGCGCAAGCCCACCGTCTCGGCCTGGGCGGTCAACAGGCTGGCCCGGGAGTACTCCGCCGAGCTGAACGAACTGCTCGGCGTGGGGGAGCGGCTGCGCGCGGCCTGGCAGGCGCAGGACGCCGAAGCGCTGGCCGAGCTGACCCGGTCGCGTGGCGAGGCGACCGCCAAGGTGGCGAGGCTGGCCAGGCAGGCCGGCGGCCTGTCGGCGGCGGCCGCCTCCGAGGTGGACCAGACACTGGACGCCGCCGTCGTGGACGCCGGCGCCGCCGACCAGGTGCGGGCCGGCCGCCTGGCCAAACCGCTCAGCTACAGCGGCTTCGCCCCCGCCCCTTCCACCGCACCCGCCACCGCACCCGCGGCCGCGCCCTCCAGCGGGCCCCGGCCCGCGTCGCGTGGGCGGGGAGGGGCCGGGAAGGACGCGGCGGCCGAGGCGCGGGCGCGGGCGGAGGCCGAGGCCAGGCAGGCCCGAGAGGCCAAGGAGGCCAAGGAGGCCAAGGAGGCCAAGGAGGCCAAGGAGGCCAAGGAAGCCGCGAAGGCGAAGGAGCGCGCGGAGGCAGAGGCCGCCCACCGGGAGTGGGCCGAGGCCCTGGAGTCGGTCACCCGCGACTACGACGAGCGCGCCGAGAAGGTAGCCCGGCTGGAACGCAAGCTCGCCAAGGCACGCAAGCGGCTGGAAGAGGTCCGGCAACGTCTGGAGGTCACCCGCCGCGAGGAGCGCCACGCCCGCCGCCGACTGGACTAAGGTGCACGAAACGCGTTCGTACACCTGCAAGGAGGGGCGATGGCCCCCTGGACGCCCGCCGACATCCCGGACCTCACCGGCACAACGGCCATCGTGACCGGCGCCAACAGCGGCATCGGCCTGCCCACCGCCCGCGAGCTGGCCCGGCACGGAGCGCGCGTCGTCGTGGCCGCCCGCTCGGCGGACAAGGGCGAGGCCGCCGTGACGGAGATCCGGCGGGCCGTGCCGGGGGCCGACGTCGCGTACGGCGCCCTCGACCTGGCCGACCAGTCCTCGATCCGGCGCTTCGCCGACACGGTGGACAAGGTGGACCTGCTGGTCAACAACGCCGGGATCGGCCTCATCCCCCGTCAGGTGACCAAGGATGGCTGGGAGCTGCAGTTCGGCACCAACCACCTCGGCCACTTCGCGCTCACCGGGCTGCTCCTGCCACGGCTCCTGGCCGCCCCGCACGCCCGTGTGGTCACCGTCTCCAGCGACGCGCACTCCATGGGCCGGCTCGACTTCGACGACCTCGCGCTGGAACGCGGCTACCGCCGGATGAGCGCGTACGGACGGTCCAAGCTCGCCAACCTGCTCTTCGTCCTGGAGCTCCAGCGGCGGGCCAGCAGCGCCGGTGCGGGCCTGATCAGCGTGGCCACCCACCCGGGTGCCACCGCGACCCGCTTCGTCAAGCTGGGGCCCCTGCAGCCCCTCCTGCGCCTGTTCCTGCAGTCGGCCGACGCCGGCGCCGCCCCCTCCCTGTACGCCGCCACCTCGCCGGACATCACCGGCGGCGAGTACGTCGGCCCCCGGCTGAAGCTGCTCACGCCCTCGGAGACGGCCAGGTCCGAGGAGGTCGCCCGGCGGCTGTGGGAGGTGTCCGCGCAGCTCACGGGCGTACGGTTCGAGGAGATCGCCCACCGCTGAAGAACGCGCCGCAGCCCTGGAGCACGAGCCGGTCAGCGCAGGCCGCGGGCCAGGTGGGCGCAGACGGGGAAACCCGTGGTGGCGTACGGGGCGGCAAGGCGGTCGTAGCAGGCCCGGACGCGGGCGTAGGTCTCCGGCGGCCGGCGGGCGATCGTCTCGAAGCGCGGGCCGCCCGCCTCGACCACGCCGCTCCACCAGGCGGTGACGTCCACCCGGTGCCGCCAGCGCAGCGTCCGCACGTCCACGGCCGTGAAACCCGCCTCCGCCAGCAGCCCGGCGAAGCGTTCCGGCCGCTCCACGGCGGCGAAGGGGCGGACCGGAGGTTCGTACGGCACCCCCGCCGCCGCCAGGGCCTCGGCGAAGACGTTCGTGGCCGTCATCTCGTCGGACTTCCACCAGGTCAGCGCGACGGCGCCGCCGGGACGCAGCACCCGGCGCAACTCCGCGAGCGTCGCCGGGACGTCGGCGACGTGGTTGACGACGAAGTTGCCCGCCACGGCGTCGAAGGAGGCGTCCTCGAACGGCAGGACGGGCAGGGTGGCCCGGCGGACCGTGGCGGCGGGGTGGCGGCGGGCGACCAGCTCCAGCATGGCGGGGTCGGCGTCCACGGCGGTGACCTGGGCGCCGGCCGCGAGCGCGGCCGCCGTCACCACGCCGGTGCCACATCCGACATCGAGTACCCGCTCCGGACGCCGCTCCACCCGGCCTTCCGGACCGGGGGTCACGGCGGCGCCTGCGGTCACGTCGGGGCCGCGGGTCACGGCGGCGAGCAGGGGCTGGACGGTGTGCGAGCTGAGCCGCGCGAAGCCGCGGTCGTAGGCCTCGGGATCCCTCACGGACAGGAGCCTACCCCGCGGCACGAATCCTGACATTTTAAGGTGAAATTTCGCCCCTTTCTCTGTTTTAAGGGGAAATCTCAGGCTTATGGTCTTCGCCATGACCATCGACGCCTTCATCGACGCGCTGCCCAAGGTGGAACTGCACGTACATCTGGTCGGATCGGCCTCGGTCGACACCGTGCTGGAGCTGTCCCGGCGGCATCCCGGCAGCGAGGTCCCGACCTCCGAGGAGGAACTGCGCCGCTTCTACACCTTCCTCGACTTCCCCCACTTCGCCCGCGTCTACCAGGCCGTCAACAGCCTCGTCCGCGATCCGGAGGACGTCGCCACCCTCGTCCTCGGCCTGGCCAGGGACCTCGCCGGGCAGGGCGGCCGGTACGCCGAGCTGCAGGTCACCCCGTACGCCCACCACATGGTCGGCATGCCCATGCGCGAGGTGACCGAGGCCCTCGACCTGGCCGCCCGGCGCTCCCTGACCGACCACGGCGTGGAGATGGCCTACATCTTCGACATCCCCGGCGAGTACGGCGAGGAGGCCGCCCGGATCACCGTCGACCACGCTCTGCGCGAACCTCCCGCCGCATTGGTAGGTTTCGGCATCGGAGGCATCGAACAGGACCGCCCCAAGTACCGCGACGCCTACCGCGACGCCTTCTCCGCCGCCCGCGCCGCCGGCCTGCACAGCGTCCCGCACGGCGGCGAGATGAGCGGCCCCGAGACGATGTGGGAGGTCATCGAGGGCTACGGCGCCGAGCGCATCGGCCACGGCATCAACTGCCTGTCCGACCCCCGCCTGGTCGCCCACCTGCGCGAGACCCAGCTCCCCCTGGACGTCTGCCCCACCTCGAACGTCTGCACCGGCCAGGTGCCCGACCTCGCCGCCCACCCGCTGCCCCGGATGCTGGAGGAGGGCCTGTACGTCACCCTCAACAGCGACGACCCGCCCATGTTCGCCACCACGCTGGCGGGGGAGTACCGCGCCGCCGCCCACGTGCTCGGCCTCGGCGCCACCGAGCTGGCCCAACTCGCCCGCAACGCCGTGAACGCCTCCTACCTGGCCGCCGACCGCAAGCAGACCCTCCTCAAGGAGATCGACACCCTGACCGCCGACATCTGACGGCCAGGAAGCGTCGTGCGCCCGCGACCCGCGCCTGAGGTCAGGGGGAGGCCAGGCGGCCCAGTTCTGGGGGGATCTTGGCGGCGGCGGCGCGGTCGAGCAGGAACAGGGTGCCGGCTCGGCCGCGGGCGCCGGCGGCCGGCACCTGGACGTGTCCCGAGTCCGACAGGGCCAGGCGTACCGCGCCCGACTTCTCCTCGCCGGCCGCCACCACCCACACCTCGCGCGCCGCCTGGATGGCGGGCAGGGTCAGGGAGATGCGGGTGGGAGGCGGCTTGGGGGAGCCGTGCACGGAGACGACCGGGCGCGTGTCGTACAGGGCGGGCATGCCGGGGAACAGCGAGGCCACGTGCGCGTCGGGGCCCATGCCGAGGAGCATGACGTCGAAGGCGGGCACCGGCCCGTGGTCCTCGGGGCGGGCCGCGGCGCGCAGCTCGGCGGCGTACGCCTCGGCCGACTCCTCGGCCGTCATGCCGGAGTCGGGGCCGCGCATGACGTGGATCCGGCCGGGGTCCAGGTCCACGTGGTCGAGCAGCGCCTGGCGGGCGCCGGTCTCGTTGCGTTCCTTGTCGCCGGTGGGCACGAAACGTTCGTCGCCCCACCAGACGTCCAGGCGCCGCCAGTCGACGGCGTCACGGGCGGGCGTGGCGGCGATGGCGGCCAGCGTGGCGATGCCGACCGTGCCACCGGTCAGCACGATCGAGGCCGACCCCTTGGCCGACTGCACGTCGACCAGGCGCGTGATGATGCGCGCCGCCACGGCCTTGGCCAGGACGTCGGCGTCGCGGTGCACGACAACGTTGGGAACGCTCACGACACTTCTTTCTCAAGTGGAGGGGGTCAGCCCTTGTACGTACGGGCGAAGCGCTTGACGGCGGCCTCGTAGACCTCGTCGCTGTCCAGCCGGCGCAGCTCCTCGGCCATCAGCTCGGAGGTGTGCCGCCTGGCCAGGGCCACGTTCCGGTCGGGCTGACCGGGACGGGACAGGGTGGCCAAGCGCGCGTCGGAACGCATGACCGACAGCTCGCCGTCGCCGGTCTGCAGCCGTACGGCGGTCAGGCCGGGACCGGCCGACTCGCCCACCTTGACCGGCGCGCCCAGCCGCTCCGACAGCCAGGCCGCCAGCAGCGGCGCGCTCGGGTGCCCGGGGCTGGCCTCCACGACGCCCTTGCGCACCTTGCCCACCGGCTGGTCGAACGCCGCGGCCAGCAGGCTGCGCCACGGCGTCAGCCGGGCCCAGGCCAGGTCGGTGTCGCCGGGGGCGTACCCCTTGGCGCGGGTGACCAGCGACGCGGCGCCGCCGTTCTCGAAGCCCTTGGCGTCGGTGATGCGCCGCTGCGCCAGGGCGCCGATCGCGTCCTTGGACGGCACGTCGGGGGCCGCGCCCGGCCACCAGGCCACCACGGGGGTGTCGGGCAGCAGCAGGGGGCTGACCACGGAGTCGGCGTGCTGGGTCAGCTCGCCGTACAGGCGCAGCACCACGACCTCGCCCGGCGTGTTCTCACCGATGCGCAGCTCGGCGTCGAGCCGGTTGGGCTCGGCCTCCTCCCGCTTGATCACCACGATGACGCGCGAGGGGTGCTCGCGGGCCGCCTCGGTGGCGGCGCGCAGCGCGTCGTACTGGTGGCGCTCCTCGGAGACCACCACGAGGGTCAGCACCATGCCGATGGCGGGCGCGCCCATCTGGTGGCGCAGCAGCATGAGCTGCGCCGCGATCTTGCCGGCCGTCGTGTCCGACAGCATGAAAGTCGTCACTAGAGTCTCCTCCACACGCGGCCGTCGCGCGCCATCATCGCGTCGGCCGACTCCGGGCCCCAGGAGCCCGACTCGTAGCCCTCGGGCTGTCCCTGCGTGGCCCAGAAGTCCTCGATCGGGTCGAGGATCGTCCAGGACAGCTCGACCTCGCGCTGGTGCGGGAAGAGCGGCGGGTCGCCGATCATGACGTCGAGCAGCAGCCGCTCGTACGCCTCGGGCGAGGACTCCAGGAACGACTCGCCGTAGGCGAAGTCCATGGACACGTCGCGCACCTCCATGGCGGTGCCCGGGACCTTCGACCCGAACCGCACGGTGATGCCCTCGTCCGGCTGCACGCGGATGACCAGGGCGTTCTGGCCCAGGATCTCGGTGTCGGTCTTGCTGAAGGGCAGGTGCGGCGCCCGCTGGAACACCACGGCCACCTCGGTGACCCGGCGGCCCAGCCGCTTGCCGGTACGCAGGTAGAACGGCACTCCGGCCCACCGCCGGTTGGCGATCTCCAGCTTGACGGCCGCGTACGTCTCGGTGGTCGACTCGACGGAGATGCCCTCCTCCTGGAGGTAGCCGACGACCTTCTCGCCGCCCTGCCACCCGGCCGCGTACTGGCCGCGGGCGGTGTTGAGCCCCAGGTTGGACGGCAGCCGCACCGCCTTGAGCACCTTCTCCTTCTCCCGGCGCAGCGCCGAGGCGTCGAAGGAGGTCGGGTCCTCCATGGCGACCAGCGCGAGCAGCTGGAGCAGGTGGTTCTGGATCACGTCGCGGGCCGCGCCGATGCCGTCGTAGTAGCCGGCGCGCCCGCCGATGCCGATGTCCTCGGCCATGGTGATCTGCACGTGGTCGACGAAGCTGCGGTTCCAGATGGGCTCGTACAGGTTGTTGGCGAAGCGCAGCGCCAGGATGTTCTGGACCGTCTCCTTGCCCAGGTAGTGGTCGATCCGGAAGATCGAGCTCTCCGGGAACGCCGACGTGGTGATCTCGTTCAGCTCGTGGGCCGACTTCAGGTCGTGGCCGAACGGCTTCTCGATGACCACCCGCCGCCACGACCCCTCGGGCGCGTCGGACAGCCCGGTGCGCTTGAGCTGCTCGACCACCACGGGGAAGAACTTGGGCGGGACGGACAGGTAGAAAGCGTAGTTGCCGCCCGTGCCGCGGGTCTGGTCGATCTCCGCCAACGCCATCGCCAGCGCGTCGAAGGCTCCGTCGTCGGAGAACTCTCCCGGGACGAAATGGATGCCTTCGAGGATCTGCTTCCAGACCTCCTCGCGGAACGGCGTGCGCGCGTGCGCCTTGACCGCGTCGTGCGTCAACTGCGCGAAGTCCTGGTCCTTCCAGTCGCGCCTGGCGAAACCGACCAGCGAGAAACCGGGCGGCAGCAGGCCGCGGTTGCCCAGGTCGTAAATGGCCGGCAGCAGCTTGCGCTTGGCCAGGTCGCCCGTCACGCCGAACAGCACCAGCACGCACGGCCCCGCCACCCGCGGCAGCCGCTTGTCACGCGGGTCGCGCAAGGGGTTGGCCTCGGCGACCTCCAATGTCGTGGCGGTGTTCGCCACGGCCGCCGCCACCGCGACGACCTCCTCCTCAGGAGATGCTTCGTCAGTCATCTCAAACCTCCTGTGCGGCTGCGAGCAAATGCGCGACACCCGTCGCGCGGTCCGTCAAGTGCAGGCGGACGGCGGGCCGTCCGCGGGTCTCCAGCGCGGCCAGGTCGCCCAGCGCCTGCGCGAGCTGGAGCCGTCCCAGCGTGTACGGCTGTCCCGGGACGGCGACGTCGTCGGTCACCGCGCCCGTGATCTGCAGGAACACGCCGTTCTGCGGCCCGCCCTTGTGGTATTGGCCGGTCGAGTGCAGGAAACGCGGCCCCCACCCGAACGTCACCGGCCGGTTGGTGCGGATGGCGAGCAGGGCGCGCAGCGTGGCCGCGTCGGCCATCATCCACGCGTCGGTCATCTGCTCGAAGTCGGCCCCCTCGGGCACGGGCGCGTCGAAGGCGGCCAGCCGGTCGAGGTAGGCCATCACGGCCAGGTAGCCGTCGTGCGGGATGGCCTTCAGCAGCTCGGCCAGCACGCCGGGCAGGTCGTGGGAGCGGACCGCGCCGTAGACCTCGACGGGCCCGTCGACCAGCGTGGGCGCGCCGAGCGGCAGGTCGGGCAGGGCCAGCAGGGCCGCGGTGTTCTCCTTGGACTCGGCCACGTTCGGCTGGTCGAACGGGTCGATCTCCAGCAGCAGCCCGGCCACGGCGGTCGCGTACTCCCAGACCAGGAACTGGCCGCCGAGCGGCCCGTCGACGCGTACGGCGCCGTCGTCGGACTCGATCGCGACGACCAGCTCGTCGCCGGTGTGGTTGGGGTCGGCGTTGACGATCGGCAGGATGCCCCTGCCCTGCTTGCCGGTGGACTCGGCGACGAGCTGCTCGATCCAGTCGGGCAGCCCGTTGATGCCGGAGAGCTGGTCCTCCAGCACGAGCTTGTCGCGCCCGGCCAGCGCCGCGCCGCCGAGGGCCGCGCCCAGGTCGAGGCCGGGGTTGCCGGCGTCCAGGGACAGCAGCGGCAGCACCTCCTCGGCGTCGTCGAGCAGCCGCTCGACGTCGGCCCCGGCCAGCGCGCTCGGCACCAGCCCGAACGCCGACAGCGCCGAATAGCGGCCGCCCACGTCGGGGACGGCCAGCACCAGGTGGTAGCCGCCGTCGATCGCCCGCTGCTCCAGCGGCGAGCCCTGGTCGGTGACGACCACGATCCGGTCGGCGGGCGAGATGCCCGCCTCGGTGAAGATCTGTTCGTAGATGCGCAGGTGGCAGTCGGTCTCGACGGTCGAGCCGCTCTTGCTGGCCACCACCACGACCGTGGACTCCAGCAGGTCGGTCAGCGCCCGCCGGACCTGCGCGGGGTCGGTCGTGTCGAGCACGGTCAGCGGCACGTCGGCGGTCTGGCAGATCACCTCGGGAGCCAGCGACGAGCCGCCCATCCCGGCCAGCACCACGTTCGTCAGGCCCTCGGCGCGCGCCCGCTCCACGAGCTTGCCCAGCTCGGGAAGGAGCTCGCGGGAGGTGCGCGGCAGCGTCAGCCAGCCGAGCCGGACCGCCGCCACCGCCTCGGCGTCCTCACCCCACAGCGTGGGGTCGCCGCCGGCCAGCCGCGCGGGCACGCCGTCGGCGACGAGGCGCCCCGCGACGGAGGAGGCGGCCGCGGCCACCCCCTCCTCGCGGTAGGACACCTCGATCATGGCACCAGATTCTTGGTGACGCTCTCCAGCAGCTCGTTCCAGGACGCCTCGAACTTCTCGACGCCCTCCTCCTCCAGGACGCGCACGACGTCGTCGTAGTCGATGCCGGCGTCCTTGAGCGCGGCCATGGTGTTCCAGGCCTGCTCGTAGAAGGGGCGTACGGTGTCGCCGGTGACCTGGGCGTGGTCGGCGGTGGCGTCGAGGGTCTTCTCCGGCATCGTGTTGACGGTGCCGGGGGCGACGAGCTGGTCGACGTACATGGTGTCGGAGTAGTCGGGGTTCTTCACCCCGGTCGAGGCCCACAGCGGGCGCTGCGGACGGGCGCCCGCGGCACGCAGGCGCTGCCAGCGCTCGGAGCTGACGACCTCCTCGTAGGCGGCGTAGGCCAGACGCGCGTTGGCGATGCCGGCCTTGCCCTTCAGCTCCGGCTTGCCGAGCTTGTCGAGCCGCTTGTCGATCTCGGTGTCGACGCGGCTGACGAAGAACGAGGCCACCGACTCGATCGTGGCCAGGTCCAGGCCCTTGGCCTGCGCGGCCTCCAGGCCGGCCAGCCAGGCGTCCATGACCGCGCGGTAGCGCTCCAGGGAGAAGATCAGCGTGACGTTGACGCTGATGCCCTCCGACAGCGCCTGCGTGATCGCGGGCAGGCCCTCAAGGGTGGCCGGGATCTTGATGAACAGGTTGGGCCGGTCGACCATCCACCACAGCGCCCTGGCCTCGGCCACGGTCTTCTCGCTCTCGCGGGCCAGCCGCGGGTCGACCTCCAGCGAGACGCGGCCGTCCACGCCGCCGGTGGCGTCGTAGACCGGGCGCAGCACGTCGGCGGCCCAGCGGATGTCGTACGTGGTGATGGCGCGGACGGCCTCCTCCACGGTGACGCCGCGTACGGCCAGGTCGTGGAGCTGGGCGTTGTAGGCGTCGCCCTTGCTGAGCGCGCCGGCGAAGATCGTCGGGTTGGAGGTGACCCCGACGACGTTCTTCTCGCGGATCAGCTGGTCGAGGTTGGCCGTGCGCAGCCGCTCGCGGCTGATGTCGTCGAGCCAGATGGAAACGCCCTGGCCGGACAGCTTGTTGAGGTTGTCGCTCATCTTCTTCTCAGTTTCCCGTCGTCTCGCCCTTGTCCTGACCCAGCTTGGCGAGGCTCGCCTTGGCCGCGGCCGCCACGCGCTCGGCCGTGAGCCCGAACTGCTCGTACAGCGTCTTGTACGGCGCCGAGGCGCCGAAGTGCTCCAGGCTGACCACTTCGCCGCACTCGCCGACGAACTGGTGCCAGCCGAGCGCGACGCCGGCCTCGACCGCGACCCGAGCCCTGATCGAGCTCGGCAGGACGGTCTGCCGGTAAGCGGAGTCCTGCCCGTTGAACCACTCGACACACGGCATCGACACCACTCGTGCCGGGATGCCCTGCGCCTCCAGCAGCTCGCGGCCCTGCACGGCCACCTCGACCTCGCTGCCGGTGGCGATGATGATGACGTGCGGCTGACCGTCGGACGCGTCGCGCAGCACGTAGCCGCCGCGGGCCACGCCGTCGGCGCTCGTGCCCTCGTAGACCGGGACGTTCTGCCTGGTCAGAGCCAGGGCGGCGGGACGGTCGGTGTGCTCCAGGATCGTCTTCCACGCGTGCGCGGTCTCGTTGGCGTCGGCCGGGCGGACGACGTCGAGGCCGGGAATGGCGCGCAGCGCCCACAGGTGCTCGATCGGCTGGTGGGTGGGGCCGTCCTCGCCGAGGCCGATGGAGTCGTGCGTCCAGACGTAGGTGACCGGCAGCTTCATCAGCGCGGCCAGGCGCACCGAGGGGCGCATGTAGTCGGAGAAGACCAGGAACGTGCCGCCGTAGGGACGGGTGCCGCCGTGCAGGGCGATGCCGTTGAGAATCGCGCCCATGGCGTGCTCGCGGATGCCGAAGTGCAGCGTGCGGCCGTAGGGGTTACCGGGGAAGTCCTTGGTCTGGTACTCCTCGGGGATGAAGGACGGCTCGCCCTTCATCGTGGTCAGGTTCGACTCGGCCAGGTCGGCCGAGCCGCCCCACAGCTCGGGCAGCACCGGCGCCAGCGCGCCCAGCACCTCGCCGCTGGCCTTGCGGGTGGCCATCGAGGAGCCGGTCTCGAACTCGGGCAGGGCCGTGGCCCAGCCGGCCGGCAGCTCGCGGTGGGAGATGCGGTCGAACTCCTTGGCCCGCTCGGGGTTGGCCAGGCGCCATTCGGCATAACCCTTGTCCCACTCGGCGCGCTCGGTACGGCCCCGGGCGACCACCTCACGGGCGTGCTGCAGCACCTCGGCCGGCACGTCGAAGCTCTTGGCCGGGTCCATGCCCAGGATCTCCTTGGTCGCGGCGATCTCCGCCTCGCCCAGGGCCGCGCCATGGATCTTGCCGGTGTTCTTCTTGTTCGGCGCCGGCCAGCCGATGATCGTGCGCAGCCGGATGAAGGAGGGCCGGCCGGTCTCGGCCTTGGCCGCCTCCAGCGCCTCGTACAGCGCCTGGACGTCCTCCTCGTACTCGCCGCCGGCGGTCCAGTCGACGCTCTCGGTGTGCCAGCCGTAGGCCTCGTAACGCTTGACGACGTCCTCGGACTTGGCGATGAGGGTGTCGTCCTCGATGGAGATGTGGTTGTCGTCGTACAGGACGACGAGGTTGCCGAGCTTCTGGTGGCCGGCCAGGGCGCTGGCCTCGTGGCTGATGCCCTCCTCGATGTCGCCGTCGCTGACGAAGCACCAGATGTGGTGGTCGAACGGCGAGGAGCCGCGCTCGGCCTCGGGGTCGAACAGCCCGCGCTCACGGCGGGCCGCCATCGCCATGCCGACCGCGTTGCCCAGGCCCTGGCCGAGCGGGCCGGTGGTGGTCTCCACGCCGGCGGTGTGGCCGTGCTCGGGGTGACCCGGGGTCAGGCTGTCCCACTGGCGCAGCCGCCGCAGGTCGTCGAGCGTGAGGCCGTAGCCCGACAGGTAGAGCTGGATGTAGAGCGTCAGGCTGGTGTGGCCGCACGACAGCACGAACCGGTCGCGGCCCGCCCAGTTGGGGTCGCTGGGGTCGTGGCGCATCACGCGCTGGAACAGCAGGTATGCGGCGGGGGCCAGGCTCATGGCGGTGCCGGGGTGACCCGAGCCCGCCTTCTCGACTGCGTCCATCGCCAGGGCCCGGACGACGTCGACGGCCTTCTTGTCGAGGTCGGTCCATTCAAGGGCTGGCACGAGTTCGGTGCTCAAGTGCTCGATCTCCGGAATCTAGTTGTCATTTGGCAGTACCTGTTGGCTATCCCGCCCACACGGGACCCTAACCGAGTGGAGCTGGCGATCGATTCCCATTCCACCCTCGCGTGTCCATGAATGGCGCAAGCCCCCCATTGGCCGGACCGTCCGCCCCTGCGACTACAGTTTGGTTGTTCGCAGAGGCGCCACGGCGCCACTCATCGATCCGCTCTAATCAGAGGTTACGCGTTGACTCCGCACAGGCTGGAAGCGCCTTGACGGTGCTGACCAACAGGCAGGCCACGGCCCCCTCGACCGAGCCCGGGGCGCCGCGCACGTTCGGCATGGTCGTGAAGGCCTACGTCGCGCTCACCAAGCCGCGGATCATCGAGCTGCTGCTGATCACTACCCTTCCGGTGATGTTCCTGGCGGCCGGCGGCCTGCCGCCGCTGTGGAAGTCGATCGCCGTCATGGTCTTCGGCACCCTGTCGGCGGGCAGCGCCAACGCGCTCAACTGCTACGTCGACCGCGACATCGACCAGAAGATGCGGCGCACCCGCCGCCGGCCGCTGGCCAGGCACCAGGTGTCGCCGCGCGGCGCGCTGGTTTTCGGCATCGTTCTGGGGATTCTGTCCACTGTTGGCCTGTGGCTCACCACCAATTGGCTGGCCGCGGTGCTGTCCACCGGGGCGATCCTGTTCTACGTCATCGTCTACTCGATGCTGCTCAAGCGCCGCACGGCCCAGAACATCGTCTGGGGCGGCATCGCGGGCTGCATGCCGGTCATGATCGGCTGGGCGGGCATCACCGAGCGGCTCGACTGGGCGCCCCTGGTGCTGTTCGGCGTGGTGTTCTTCTGGACGCCGCCCCACACCTGGACCCTCGCCATGCGCTACAAGGAGGACTACGCGGCGGCCAAGGTGCCGATGCTGCCGGTGGTGGCCACCGAGCGGCGGGTGATCCTGGAGTCCGTGGCCTACACCTGGGCGACCGTGCTGTGCTCGCTGGCCCTGTGGCCGGTGGCCGGCACCACGCTGTTCTATCCGGTCGTCGCGGCCGTGCTCGGCGTGGTCTGCCTGTGGGAGGTCCACCGCCTGCTGGCCCGGCTCAACGCCGGCAAGAGCGGCGTCGACCTGCGCCCGATGCGCTTCTTCCACTGGTCCAACGCCTACCTCGCGCTGCTGTTCCTCGCCGTCGCGATCGACCCGCTGCTGGCCTGACCGCCGTGACCGTCCTGACCGCCGTGCGCGACGCCTTCGAAGTGCGTGTCCGGACGGTGAGGAGTGCCTGTCCCGCGCGGGCGGTCGGCACGGACCCCGGCCCTTCGATCCGTTAAAGTCACGGTATGGCGACCCGTGATCCACGCTGGGTGTTGAAGGACCGCCCGTCGTTCGCGTTGATCACCGGGCTGGTCCTCACCGGCATCTGCGCCCTGGTCTCGTTCTCCTTCGACGTGATCAACGGCGAGCCGGTGCAGTTCTTCATCGCGCTCGGGCTCGCCCTGGCTCCGGTGCCGCTGCTGCTGGCCGCCGTGCTGGCGCTCGACCGCATGGAGCCGGAGCCGCGCAGCAACCTGATCTTCGCCTTCGCCTGGGGCGCGGGCATCGCCGTGCTGGTCGCCGGCGCGATCAACTCGCTCAACCTCCACTACTTCATCGACACCGCCAAGCTCTCGCCGACCAGCGCCCGCAACCTGGCGGCCACCTTCGGCGCGCCGGTGGTCGAGGAGACGATGAAGGGCCTGGTGCTGCTCGGCCTGCTGAAGTTCCGCCGGGCCGAGCTCGACGGCCCCACCGACGGCATCATCTACGCCAGCATGGTCGGCCTCGGCTTCGCCATGAGCGAGAACGTCAGCTACTACCTGTCGGCGCTCAACGGCAACGGCGTCAGCAGCCTGGCGGTCACCGTGGTGCTGCGCGGCATCCTGTCGCCGTTCGCCCATCCGCTGTTCAGCTCGATGATCGGGGTGGCCGTCGCCTACGCGGCCCAGCGCCGGGGCCCCGAGCGGGTCTTCCTGGTGCTGGCCGGCTGGTCGGGGGCGATGATCCTGCACGGCCTGTGGAACGGCCTGGCCTCCTACGGCGGCTTCCCCGGGCTCGTGGTGGCCTACCTGGCGCTGCTGGTGGTGCTCGTCGTGCTGATCGGCGTGGTGTTCAGGGACCGGCGGCGCATCGTCGCGCTCATCCAGACCTACCTGCCGCCGTACGAGCCGACCAAGCTGGTCGGGCCGGCCGACATCTACATGTTGTCCACGTTCGCCAGGCGCCGCCGGGCCAGGCAGTGGGCCAGGGCCTACGGCGGCAAGCAAGGCGTGCGCGCCATGCGTGACTACCAGCTCGCCGCCACCGAGCTGGGCCTGCTGCACGAGCGGGCGGCCCGCCACATCGTCGACGAGCAGGCCTTCCACGAGGAGCAGCGTGCCCTGCTGGAGTGCATGAGCACCGCCCGCGCCGACTTCCCGGTGCCGCCCGTGCACGCCCGCCGGATGGCCAGGGGCACACCGCCGCCCGGCTACGCGCCCGGCGCGCCCCGCTGAGCCAGGATCCGGGTCAGCGAGACCTCGCGCGGCCCGGGGAAGACCGGGTCGGAGTGCAGCAGCAGCGCGTCCACGACGGCCTTGCCGGTGGCCAGCAGCTCCCGGGTGGCGTAGGCGTACGTGGTGGCCGCCCACTGACGGGTGGAGTCGTCGCCCACGCCGAACGTCTCCAGCCCGGCCGTCCGGCACAGCGCGACGGCCCTCGGCAGGTGGAAGACCTGGGTGACCACGGTGACCCGCTCGGCGCCGAACACCCGGCGGGCCCGTACGCACGAGTCCCAGGTGTCGAACCCGGCGTAGTCGAGCACGATCACGTCGGCCGGCACGCCCCTGCGCAGCAGGTAGTCGCGCATGGCGGTGGGCTCGTCGTACTCCTTGCGGCTGTTGTCGCCCGACAGCAGCAGCGCGCGCACCTTGCCCGCCCGGTAGAGCTCGGCCGCCACGTCGAGCCGGCGGGCCAGCATGGGCGTGGGCTGCGTGCGCCACAACCCCGCGCCGAGCACCAGCGCGGCCTGCGCGGGCGGCACCCGGCCCAGCCAGCCGCCGGTGTCGGCCACCACGCGGTGCGGTGAGCTGTCGAGCCAGGCCCAGGTCATCGGCGCCAGCACGAGCACGCTGACCAGCACCAGCCCCTGATACGTACGGCGCAGCAGCCTGCGCGAGAGCCTAGGGAGTCCCAGCACACCCCATACCATCGCACAACGGTCAGACCGGAGCGGGTGCTTCCGTGTGAACGGCGGCGGCCGGGACCTCCAGCGGGCCTCTGGTGCGCAGCGAGGTGACCACCCGCAGCGCGGCGATCCACACCAGCGAGGCGCCGAGCACGTGCAGCAGCACCAGCGCGGCCGGCACGGCCAGGAAGTACTGGGTGTAGCCGATCACGCCCTGGCCCAGCTCCACCACGAACAGCCCGAGCACGGCCCGCCTGGCGGCCCGGGGCGCGCCGGTCACGCGCAGCGCGAACAGCAGCGCGAACGTCAGGCCGACGACGACGTAGACGATGTCGGCGTGCAGCCGGGCCACCGTCTCGATGTCGAAGCCGAACCGCGAGGCGATGACGTCGCCCGAGTGCGGGCCCGTGCCGCTGACCACCACGCCCGCCACCAGCAGCACCGCCGTGGCCGCGAGCAGCGCGTGGCCGAGCCGCCGGACGTCGCGGTGGGCGACCCCGGCGGCCGGGCCGTCGCCCTCGCCGGCGCGGGCGTAGAGCATCCAGCAGGCGGCGATCAGGGCCATCGAGATCAGGAAGTGCATGCCGACCGTGAACGGGCTGAGCGCGCTCCTGACCACCAGCCCGCCCCACAGGGCCTGGGCCAGCACGCCCACCGGCTGCAGCAGCGCCAGGCGCACCAGCGGCCGCCTGCGCGGGACCAGGCGCAGCACCGCGAGCACGCACGCCGCGCCCACCGCCAGCACCAGGAACGTCAGCAGCCGGTTGCCGAACTCGATGAGCATCGTGAGCATCGACATCTCGGGATGGGCGATCGGCACGAAACTGTCGGGCGTGCACCTCGGCCAGGTCGGGCAGCCGAGCCCGGAACCGGTCACCCGCACCCCCGCGCCGGTCACCGCGATGCCCGCGTTGGCCACCACGGAGGCCAGCGCCCAGCCGCGCATCGAGCGCGCGCTCGGCGCCCAGAACGAGCGCAGGGCGCGGACGAGGACGTTGGGGCGGCCGGTGGATTCCTTCACGTCAACGATGGTACGGGCCAGGTGGGACGGTCCCGTCAGGGGCTTCTCCCGAACGTGACAATGTGACATGTTACTCCTGGCGGCTTCCTCGACCCGGTCCCGGAGGGGTTTCGAACTGTGATCACTACTGTCGACTACCACACGGGCGGTGAGCCGTTCCGGATCGTCACCGGAGGCGTCCCCGGCATCCCCGGGGCGGACGTGCTCACCCGGCGGGAGAACGCGCCCGCCCACGCCGACCACGTCAGGCGGCTGCTGTGCCACGAGCCGCGCGGGCACGCCGACATGTACGGCTGCTTCCTCGTCCCGCCCGACGACGCCGGGGCGCATCTCGGCGCGCTGTTCTGGCACAAGGACGGCTTCTCCACCGCCTGCGGGCACGGCACGATCGCCCTCGGGGCGTACGCGGTGCAGGAGGGGCTGGTCGAGGCCGACCCAGACGGGGAGACCGACGTGGTGGTGGACGTGCCGTCGGGGCGGGTCAGGGCGCGGGTGCGGTGCTCGGGCGGGCGGGTGGCGGGGGTGACGTTTGTGAGCGTCCCGTCGTTCGTGATCGCCCGGGACGTGGCCGTCGCCGGGACGAAGGTTGATATTTCGTACGGCGGGGCGATTTATGCGTCTATTTCGGCTGGGGTGCTGGGCCTGTCCGTCGAGCCCCGCCACCTGACCGCCCTCGTCGGGCACGCCCGCCGCATCAAGGCCGCCCTGGCCGGCCACCCCGCCACCCGCCACCCGCGCGACGACCGCCTGTCCGGCGTCTACGGCGTGATCTTCTACGACGACCTGCCGGACGACGACCTGCCGGACGACGACCTGCCGGACGACGACCTGCCGGACAGCGGGTCGGCGGACGGCGGGTTGGCGGACAGCGGGCTGACGGGCGTGGGGTTGCCGGGAGAGGGGCTGTCGGGCGGCGGATCGGTGGGCGGCGGGTCGCCGGGTGCCGGTCGGAGCGTCCGGCAGCGCAACGTCACCGTCTTCGCCGACGGCGAGGTGGACCGGTCGCCGTGCGGGTCGGGCACCGCCGCCAGGATGGCGCTGCTGCACGACGCGGGCCTGCGCGGCACCCTGGTGCACGAGAGCGTCGTCGGGTCCGTCTTCCGGGCGCGGGTGGCCGGGGCGACGGCCGAGGGGATCGTGCCGGAGATCGAGGGCATGGCCTATCGCACCGGCCGGCACGTCTTCGAGCTCGATCCCGACGACCCGATCGGAACGGGGTTCACACTGCGATGAGCGCGCTTCCCTACATCGACGGGCCCGAGCTGGAGCGGCTGGTGCCGGTGGGCCGCGCGGTGGCCGTACTCGAACAGGCCCTGCGCGCCGGGCTCGACCCCGAGCAGACGCCCCGGCGGCCGACCGTGGACCTGCCGGCCGGGCAGCTCCTGCTCATGCCCGCCGCCGCCGGCCCCTACGCCGGGGTCAAGGCCGTCACCGTCACGCCCGCCAACCCCGGGCGCGGGCTGCCTCGCATCCAGGGGACGTACCTGCTGCTGGACGGCCATACCCTGGCCCCGCTCGCCGCCCTGGACGGCATCGCGCTCACGTCCCTGCGCACGCCCGCCGTCTCCGCCCTGGCCGTCGCGCACCTGGCCGAGCCGGACGCGCGCCGCCTGGTGGTGTTCGGCAGCGGCCCGCAGGCGTACGGCCATGTCGTGGCCCTGCGCGAGGTGCGGCCCGTCGAGCACGTCACGGTCGTGGGCCGCGACCCCGCCCGCGCCGCCGCCCTGGCCGCCCGCTGCCGCGACCTGGGCCTGACCGCCACCCCCCTGACCACCGCCCCCCTGACCACCGAGGCCCCCACCACCGGAGCCCCCACTGCCGAAGCCTCCACCGCCGAAGCCGCGGCGGTGCCCGACGAGGTGGCCGACGCGCTCCGGGCCGCCGACCTCGTCGCCTGCTGCACCACGGCCGCGCAGCCGCTGTTCCCCGGTAAGCTCGCCCGGGACGGCGTCACCGTGGTCGCGGTCGGCTCGCACGAGCCCGGCGTCCGCGAGCTCGACGGCGACCTCGTCGCCCGCGCCACCGTGGTCGTCGAGGCCAGATCGGCCGCCCTGGAAGAAGCCGGCGACGTGATCATCCCGATCCGCCACGGTACGATCACCTCTGGTCATCTCGCCGGAAACCTCGCCGAGCTGATCGCCGGAAGGGTGGTGACCGGTCCCGGCCCGCGGGTGTTCAAGAGCACCGGCATGGCGTGGGAGGACCTGGTGGTCGCCGCGGCCGCGTACGAGGCGTGGAAGTAGGAGGGAAGGCGGATGGCTGCCGAGGACCGGCTCGACCTGCCCATGGTGGGGGAGCGGCAGAGCCTGCGTGAGCAGGTCGCGCACGCGCTGCGGGCCGCGCTGATCACCGGTGAGATGCGGCCAGGGGTGGTCTACTCCGCGCCCGTGCTCGCCGCGCAGTTCGGCGTCTCGGCCACGCCGGTCCGCGAGGCCATGCTCGACCTGGCCAAGGAGGGCCTGGTCGAGGCCGTGCGCAACAAGGGCTTCCGGGTGACCGAGCTGTCCGACCGCGACCTCGACGAGCTGACCCAGATCCGTGAGCTGATCGAGGTGCCCACCGTCTCGCGGCTGGCCGACAGCGCCCGCGCCGAGGAGTTCGAACGGCTGCGCCCGATCGCCGAGGAGATCGTCTCGGCCGCCGACCGGGCCGACCTGCTCGCCTACATCGACGCCGACCTGCGCTTCCATCTGGAGCTGCTGGCCCTGTCCGGCAACGTCCACCTGGTGGAGGTGGTGCGCGACCTGCGCAACCGGGCCCGGCTCTACGGCCTGTCGCAGCTGGCCGAGCGCGGCTCGCTGACCGACTCCGCCAGGGAGCACCTGGCCATGCTCGACGCGCTCAAGAGCGGCGACGGCAAGGCGGTCGGTCACCTGATGGGCGAGCACATCGGCCACGTCCGGGGCATCTGGGCCGAGCACTGACGCCTGCCGCGTTTCTTTACCGTCCGAATTTAGAAGGTTTGTCCGTTTTGGGGTAATGTGTTTGTGAAAGCTTTCACGTACTGATCTCCGTGAAGCCTCACAAGCCCGGTCACGCGGACGCCCGCATCCGCTGACCTTCACCGGGCTCGGCACCCGCCCACCTCAAGCCGAGCCCTCCGCCGCGCGCCCGAGAGATCCCCATCCCCGCGGGCGCGCGGCGGCATTTACCACTCGGTGCCCCCTACCGCCCGGTCATCCTCGTCGAGCCGAGGCTGGCGGCCACGACGCACACGATCGCCGCCCACTGCTGCACGTGCAGGACCTCGCCCAGCACCAGCACGCCCGCCAGCGCCGCCACGGCCGGCTCCAGGCTCATCAGGATGCCGAACACGTGTTTGGGCATGCGCCTCAGCGCGTGGAGCTCCAGCGAGTACGGGATCACCGACGACAGCAGCCCCACGCCCAGCCCGATCAGCAGCAGCGACGGCTCCAGCAGGTCGGCGCCGCCGGTCGTGACGCCCACCGGCGCGATCACCAGGGCCGAGACGATCATCGCGAACGACAGACCGGTCGTGCCGGGGAAACGCCGCCCGGCCGCCGCCGACAGCAGGATGTAGGCCGCCCAGCACGCGCCCGCCACCAGGGCGAACCCGATGCCGAGCCACCAGCTCGCCGACGCCTGCTGCCCCCAGGGCGCCAGCAGCGCCACGCCGAGGCCCGCCAGGCCGATCCAGGCCAGGTCGAGCCGGCGCCGGGAGGCGGCCACGGCCACGCCCAGCGGGCCGAGGAACTCGATCGCCACCGCGACGCCCATCGGCAGCCGCGACAGGGCCTCGTAGTACGACAGGTTCATCAGCGCGAGCGTCAGGCCGAAACCGGCGCCGACCGCCCAGTCGCGCCACCCCAGCCCCCTCAGCTTCGGCCTGGCCACCGCGGCCATGATCAGGCCGCCCGCCGCGATGCGCAGGAACACCACGGCGCTCGGCGGCAGGACGGCGAACAGGTTCTTGGCGAACGCGGCGCCGAGCTGCACCGAGACGATGGCCAGCAGGACGAGCGACGAGGGCGGGATCGAGTCCGCGGCCTGGCGCAGCAGGCGGCCAGGCCGGGGCAGCGCCGGGCGGCGATCGAAGGGATCGTCGAGGGCGAAGTCGGTCACGGAACTCCTCGCGCGGCAGGTGGGGCAGTCGTCAGAGCGTACTGACCTCGGACGACATCTCCGCACGCGGGGTGGCGCGTCCCCTCACTCCCAGCGGAACAGCCGCGAGACCAGCGTCAGGGTCAGCACGGCCCAGCCGGCCAGGACGAGCACCGGCCCCAGCGGCAGCGCCGCCCCCTGGGCGAGCACCGCGCGCAGCCCGCCGGTCAGCGCCGAGATCGGCAGCAGCTCCAGGACCGGCCGCGCGCCCTCGGGGAACTTCGACAGCGGGAACACCACCCCGCCCGCCCCCAGCAGCACCAGGTAGACCAGGTTGGCCGCGGCCAGCGTCGCCTCGGCCCGCAGCGTGCCCGCCAGGAGCAGGCCGAGGCCGCTGAAGGCCGCCGTGCCCAGCACGACCAGCACCGCGGCGGCCAGGAACGACCCGTGGGGCCGCCAGCCCAGCGCCAGCCCCACGGCCACGATCACAGCCGCCTGGATGACCTCCACGGCCACCACCGCGGCCGTCTTGGCCAGCATGAGCCCGGACCTGGACAGCGGGGTCGCGCCCAGCCGCTTGAGCACGCCGTAGCGGCGCTCGAAGCCGGTGCCGATGGCCTGCCCGGTGAAGGCCGTGGACATGACGGCCAGGGCCAGCACGCCCGGCACCAGGAAGTCGACCCGCCGGCCGCCCCCGACGTCGACCAGCGGCGCCAGCGAGAAGCCGACCAGCAGCAGCACCGGGATGATCAGGGTGAGCAGGAGCTGCTCGCCGTTGCGGAGCATCGTGCGGACCTCCGAGCCGGCCTGCGCGAGCACCATGCGCGGGAACGGCGCGGCGCCCGGCGCGGGCGAGAGGTCGAGCACGGGGGTCATCGCAGCTCCCTGCCGGTCAGTTCGAGGAAGACGTCTTCGAGGGTACGGCGCTCGATGCGCAGGTCGTCGGCCGTGACGCCCTCCGCCGCGCACCAGGCCGTGACGGTGGCCAGCAGCTCGGGCCCCACCTGGCCCTCGATGATGTAGTGGCCGGCCGGCGACTCCTTGGCCGCGCTGCCCACCGGGAGCGCGTTGAGCAGCTCCTCCAGCGTGAGGCCCGGCCGGGCCCTGAACCTGAGCTGCCGCTCGGCCCCGGTCAGCGAGGCCGGGCTGCCCTCGGCCACCACGCGCCCCCTGTCGATGATCAGGACGTGGTCGGCCAGCCGCTCGGCCTCCTCCATGTGGTGGGTGGTCAGCACCACCGACACCCCGGCGCCGCGCAGCTCGCCGACCAGGTCCCAGCAGGCGTGCCGGGCCTGCGGGTCGAGCCCGGCGGTCGGCTCGTCGAGGAACACCAGCTCCGGCCTGCCGATCACGGCCGCGGCCAGCGACAGCCGCTGCTGCTGCCCGCCCGACAGCCGCCGGTAGGGGGTGCGCGCGTGCTCGGCCAGCCCGAGCCGGGTCAGCAGCACGTCGGGGTCGTGGGGGCGGGCGTAGAAGCGCGCGACCAGGCGCAGCCACTCGGCGCAGCGCATCGCCGGCGGCACCCCGCCGGCCTGGAGCATCACCCCGACGCGCGGGCGCAGCTCGGGCAGCGTGGGCGCCAGGCCGAGCACCCGCACCGTGCCGGAGTCGGCCTTGCGGAACCCCTCGCAGATCTCGACCGTGGACGTCTTGCCCGCGCCGTTGGGCCCGAGGACGGCGGTGACCGCGCCGCGGCCGGCCCGCAGGGTGAGGCCGTCGAGGGCGGTCCGGCCGCCGTAGCGTTTGACCAGGTCGACGATCTCGACGGCTGGGGAATCCATGGCCACGAGTTTAGGGACTGCGCCGGGCGGTCCGGCCCTCAGGTACGCGCCCGGCGAACGCCCGTCGGGCGGCCCTGCCCGGAAATGGACGGCCCTTGACCGGACCGTTCCCCGGAAAGGTGTGAGAACCGGGGGAAGTGCGGCGATGAGCTCCACATGTCGCGACGCAGTGGATACGACCCAGGAGTCCCGTGCTGGGTGGACCTGGCCAGCACCGACGTCCCCGGCTCGGCCCGGTTCTACGGGGACCTGTTCGGCTGGCGGGCCGACATGGTCGACGACCCGGCGGCCGGCGGCTACGGGATGTTCGTGCACGAGGGCAGCAAGGTCGCCGGGATCGGCCCCGTCCGCGGCGGCGGCTCCACCTCGCTCTGGAACACCTACGTCGCCACCGACGACGCCGCCGCGCTGGCCGGCCGGGTCAGGGACGCCGGCGGCACCGTCGTGGCCGAGCCCATGGCGATCTTCGACGAGGGCACCATGGTCGCCCTGCGGGCCCCCGACGGCTCCTACGCCGCCGCCTGGCAGGCGGCCGCCCACGTGGGGGCGGAGCTGGTCAACGAGCCCGGCGCGTTCTGCTGGAACGAGCTGTGCACGCGGGACGCGCCCGCCGCCGAGCGTTTCTACTCGGCGGTCTTCGGCTGGACGTCGCGAACGTCCGACCTGGGCGGCATGGCGTACACCGAGTGGGTGGCGGGGGAGGCGGCCGTCGCGGGGATGATCCCGATGCCCGCGGAGGCCCCGGCGGACCTGCCGTCGTTCTGGCTGACCTACTTCGCGGTCGCCGACCTCGACGCGGCCCTGCACGCCGCCGCCGACGCGGGCGCGGACGTGCTCACCGGCGTGACCGAGGCGCCGCCCGGCCGGTTCGCGCAGCTCATCGACCCGCAGGGCGCGGCGTTCGGGGTCATCCAGCTCAACGAAGCATCATGAAATATCTGATAACCGGGAATTAGGAGGACCGTATCCCGGTTTGATCCCTCGGCCCTCGTGGGTCATCGGCCTGCGAGGGGAAGGGGTTCAGGCATGTCCGTGGCAGAAGCCGCGTCCACCGCCATGGGAAGCAAGGACGAGACCAAGGGCGGGAGGCGGGGGCTGCTGCTGGTCATCCTGGGCGCGCTGTCGGCGATCGGCCCGCTGTCCATCGACATGTACCTGCCCGCCCTGCCCGCCATCACCGAGGAGATGCTCAGCGCTCCTGCGCAGGTCCAGCTCACCCTCACCGCCTGTCTCATCGGCGTCTCCGTCGGCCAGGTCGTCGCCGGCCCGGTCAGCGACGTGCGCGGACGGCGCGTCCCGCTGATCGTGGGCGTGTCGGGGTTCATGGTGGCCTCGCTGCTGTGCGCGTTCGCGCCGTCGGTGCCCGTGCTGATCGTCCTGCGGCTGCTCCAGGGCATCCTGGGCGGGGCGGCGCTGGTCATCGTGCGCGCGGTCGTCCGCGACCTGTACGACGGCGCCGCCATCGCCCGCATCTTCGCCACGCTCATGCTGGTCAGCGGCCTGGCGCCGATCCTCGCCCCCATCGCCGGGGCCCAGCTGCTCGCCTTCACCTCCTGGCGTGGCGTGTTCGTGGCGCTCAGCGTCGCCGGGCTCGTGCTGCTGCTGGCCGTGCTGCCGGGGGTGCGCGAGACGCTGCCCGCCGACCGGCGCGAGAGCGGCGGCCTGGGGCACACCGTGCGCACCTTCTGGCAGCTCCTGCGCGACCGCTCGTTCATGGGCTGCGCGCTCACCGCCGGGCTGGCCTTCGCGGCGATGTTCGGCTACATCTCCGGCTCGCCGTTCGTGCTCCAGCAGGTGTACGGCGCCACCCCGCAGCAGTACTCGCTCATCTTCGGGCTCAACGCGCTCGGCCTGACCGCGATGGCCCAGCTCGGCGGCCGCCTGTCGGGCCGCGTGGAGCCCGCCCGCCTGGTCGTCGTCGGGCTGGTCACCGGCCTGGTGGGCGCCGCGCTGCTGCTGACCGCCGCGCTCACCGGGCTCGGCCTGGCCGGCATCGTGGCGGGCCTGTTCGTGATCATGCTGGGTCAGGGGCTCGTCCTGCCCGGCACCGGCGCGCTCGCACTGGCCGGGCAGCCCGCCCAGATCGCCGGCAGCGCCTCGGCGCTGCTCGGCGTGCTGCAGTTCGCGCTGGGCGCCCTGGCGGCCCCGCTGGTCGGCCTGGCGGGCGAGGGCACGGCCGTGCCGATGGCCGGCGTGATGCTCGGCCTCATCATCTGCTCCACGCTCGCGTTCGCGATTCTGGGACGCCGAAAGGTTAGGTAAGCCTTACCTGCGTGAGCAATTCCATTGGTGGCCTGCTCCGATTCATTTGTGCAGCGGGAAGGAATTACGGCACACTGATGTTGTGAAAAACATGCCCACGATCGAGCCCGGTAGCGAGCGCAGCACCCGCGCGCGCGTCGCCAGGCTGATCCTTGAGCATGGTCCCGTGACGGCCGCCTCGCTCGGCGAGCGGCTGGGGCTGACGCCCGCCGCGGTGCGCAGGCACCTCGACGCGTTGCTGGCCGAGGGAATGATAGAGCCTCGCACGGTCAGGCCGCGCGGTCAGCGCGGGCGCGGACGGCCCGCCAAGCTGTTCGCCATCACCGACGCGGGGCGCAGTGCTTTCGAGCACGCCTATGACGACCTCGCCGGGAGCGCACTCCGCTTCCTGGCCGAGCGCATGGGACGAGAAGCCGTGACCGACTTCGCCCGCTCGCAGGTGTCGAGCCTGCTGACGCGGCTGGAGCCGGTCATGCGGACGGTGCCGGCGGACCAGCGCGTACAGGTGCTGGCGCAGGCGCTGTCGGCAGAGGGGTACGCCGCCTCGGCCAGCAAGGCCAAGTCGGGCGGCGACCAGCTCTGCCAGCACCACTGCCCGGTGGCTCACGCGGCCGCGGAGTTCCCGCAGCTCTGCGAGGCCGAGACGGAGGCGTTCGCGCAACTGCTCGGCACCCCGGTGCAGCGCCTGGCCACGATCGCGCACGGCGACGGGGTCTGCACGACCCACGTGAGCCCCAAGTCGCTGGCTGAATCCGCACACAGAGACAAGAGCAAGGAGACCGGAAGGTGACTGTCACCGACCGCCCGGAGCTGGAAGGCCTCGGGAATTACAAGTTCGGCTGGGCCGACCCGGATGCCGCGGGCGCGGTTGCCAAGCGTGGCCTGTCCGAGGAGGTCGTCCGCAACATCTCCGCGCTCAAGAACGAGCCGGAGTGGATGCTCGACCTTCGCCTGAAGGGCCTCCGCCTGTTCGCCAAGAAGCCGCTGCCCACCTGGGGCTCCGACCTCACCGGCATCGACTTCGACAACATCAAGTACTTCGTGCGCTCGACCGAGAAGCAGGCCGCTTCCTGGGACGAGCTGCCCGCCGACATCAAGAACACCTACGACAAGCTCGGCATCCCCGAGGCGGAGAAGCAGCGCCTCATCGCCGGCGTCGCGGCCCAGTACGAGTCGGAGGTCGTCTACCACAAGATCCGTGAGGACCTTGAGGAGAAGGGCGTCATCTTCGTCGACACCGACACGGGCCTGAAGGAGCACGAGGAGCTCTTCAAGGAGTACTTCGGCTCGGTGATCCCGGTCGGCGACAACAAGTTCGCCGCGCTCAACACCGCCGTGTGGTCCGGTGGCTCGTTCATCTACGTGCCGCCGAACGTCGAGGTCGAGATCCCGCTGCAGGCCTACTTCCGGATCAACACCGAGAACATGGGCCAGTTCGAGCGGACCCTGATCATCGTGGACGAGAACTCCTACGTCCACTACGTCGAGGGCTGCACCGCGCCGATCTACTCCTCCGACTCGCTGCACAGCGCGGTCGTCGAGATCATCGTGAAGAAGAACGCCCGCTGCCGTTACACGACCATCCAGAACTGGTCGAACAACGTCTACAACCTGGTCACCAAGCGCGCCGTCGCCTACGAGGGCGCGACCATGGAGTGGATCGACGGCAACATCGGCTCCAAGGTCACGATGAAGTACCCGGCCGTCTACCTGATGGGCGAGCACGCCAAGGGCGAGACGCTGAGCGTCGCCTTCGCCGGCGAGGGCCAGCACCAGGACGCCGGCTCCAAGATGGTGCACCTGGCGCCCAACACCAGCTCCAGCGTCATCTCCAAGTCGGTGGCGCGCGGCGGCGGCCGTACCTCCTACCGCGGTCTCGTGCAGATCGAGGAGGGCGCCCACGGCAGCGCCAGCACCGTCAAGTGCGACGCGCTCCTGGTCGACCAGATCAGCCGCTCCGACACCTACCCCTACGTCGACGTGCGCGAGGACGACGTCTCGATGGGCCACGAGGCCACGGTCTCCAAGGTCAGCGAGGACCAGCTCTTCTACCTCATGAGCCGCGGGCTCGGCGAGGACGAGGCCATGGCGATGATCGTGCGCGGCTTCGTCGAGCCGATCGCCCGCGAGCTGCCCATGGAATACGCGCTCGAGCTCAACCGGCTGATCGAGCTGCAGATGGAAGGAGCCGTCGGCTGATGGGCCTGAACGAGAAGCCCCTGTCGACCCTGCACGAGAAGGCGTCCTACGACCTGGGCGACTTCGAGGTCCCGGCCGGGCGCGAGGAGACGTGGCGCTTCACGCCGCTGTCCCGCCTGAAGGGCCTGCACAACGGCAAGGCCGACCCCGTGGGCCACGTGCGCCTCGACGTCGAGGCCGCGCCCGAGGTCGTCGTCGAGACGGTCGGGCGCGACGACGCCCGCGTCGGCAAGGCGTTCACGCCCACCGACCGGGTCAGCGCGCAGGCGTGGAACAGCTTCGAGAAGGCGACCGTGATCACGGTGCCGCGCGAGGCCGTCACGTCGAGGCCGACCGTGCTCACCCTGACCGGTGAGGGCGACGGCGCCGCCTACGGCCACATCGTGGTCAAGGTGGAGCCGATGGCCGAGGCCGTGATCGTGCTCGACCACAAGGGCAGCGCCGTCTACGCCGACAACATCGAGTTCGTCGTCGGCGACGGCGCCAACCTCAAGGTCGTCAGCCTCCAGGACTGGGACGACGACGCCGTCCACGTCTCCCACCACCACGCCCAGCTCGCCAAGGACGCGACCTTCCGCAGCTTCGTGGTGACCCTCGGCGGCGACCTGGTCCGGCTCTCGCCCAGCGTGGCCTACACCGCGCCCGGCGGCGACGCCGACATGTCCGGCGTCTACTTCGTCGACGCCGGCCAGCACCTGGAGCACCGCCTCCTGGTCGACCACTCCCAGCCCAACTGCAAGAGCAACGTCGACTACCGCGGCGCGCTGCAGGGCCAGGACGCGCACGCCGTCTGGATCGGCGACGTGATCATCAGGGTCGAGGCCGAGGGCACCGACACCTACGAGCTCAACCGCAACCTCATCCTCACCGACGGCGCCCGCGCCGACTCGGTGCCCAACCTGGAGATCCTCACCGGCGAGGTCGCCGGAGCCGGGCACGCCTCGGCCTCGGGCCGCCTCGACGACGAGCACATCTTCTACCTCCAGGCCCGCGGCATCCCCTACGACGAGGCCCGCCGCCTGGTCATCAGGGGCTTCCTCGGCCAGCTCATCGAGAAGATCCAGATCGAGGAGATCCGCGACCGCGTGCTGGCCGCGGTGGAGGCGGAGCTCGCGCGATGAGTTTCGAGAAGGTCTGCCAGGTCGCCGACATCCCCGACGGCGGCGTCATCGGCGTCGAGGTCGGGGAGACCCCGGTGGCGCTGGTGCGCAAGGGCGCCGACGTCTTCGCCCTGCACGACGTCTGCTCCCACGCCGAGGTGAAGCTCAGCGAGGGCGAGGTCTACGACGGCACCCTGGAGTGCTGGCTGCACGGCTCGTGCTTCGACGTGCGCTCCGGCAAGCCCACCGGCCCGCCCGCCACCAAGCCCGTGAACGTCTACACAGTCAAGATCGACGGCGACGACGTCCTCGTCTCGCTCTCGAAGGAGTCATAAACGTGTCCACCCTAGAGATCCGTGACCTCAAGGTCGCCGTCGAGGACAAGGAAATCCTGCGCGGCGTCAACCTGACGGTGAAGTCCGGCGAGACGCACGCCATCATGGGCCCCAACGGCTCGGGCAAGTCCACCCTCGCCTACGCGATCGCCGGTCACCCCAAGTACACGATCACCGGCGGCCAGGTGCTGCTCGACGGCGTCGACCTGCTGGAGCTGTCGGTCGACGAGCGCGCCCGCGCCGGCCTGTTCCTCGCCATGCAGTACCCGGTCGAGGTCCCCGGCGTGTCGGTGTCGAACTTCCTGCGCTCGGCCGTCACCTCGGTCCGCGGCGAGGCGCCCAAGCTGCGCGAGTTCGCCAAAGACCTCAAGGCCGGCATGGACGCGCTGTCCATCGACGCCGCCTTCGCCCAGCGCAACCTCAACGAGGGCTTCTCCGGCGGCGAGAAGAAGCGCCACGAGATCCTCCAGCTCGAGCTGCTCAAGCCGAAGATCGCGGTGCTCGACGAGACCGACTCCGGCCTCGACGTCGACGCGCTGCGGGTGGTCTCCGAGGGCATCAACCGCTTCCGCTCCACGGGTGAGACCGGCGTGCTGCTGATCACCCACTACACCCGCATCCTGCGCTACGTGAAGCCCGACTTCGTGCACGTCTTCGCCGGCGGCCGGATCGTCGAGGAGGGCGGGCCGGAGCTGGCAGACAAGCTCGAGGCCGAGGGCTACGAGCAGTACACGAAGGCATCTGCATGACTTCCACCAGCTTTGACGTGGAGAAGATCAGGAAGGACTTCCCGGTCTTCTCCCGCGAGCTGCCCGACGGGCGCCCGCTCGTCTACCTCGACTCGGGCAACTCCTCGCAGAAGCCCAACCAGGTCATCGACACCATGCGCGACCACCTGGCGCTGCACTACAGCAACGTCGGGCGGGCCATGCACGTGCTCGGCTCGGAGTCGACCGAGGCGTACGAGAGCGCGCGCGACAAGGTGGCGGCGTTCGTCGGGGCGGGCTCGCGCGATGAGGTGATCTTCACCAAGAACGCCTCCGAGGCCCTCAACCTCGTGGCCTACTCCTTCGGCAACCCCGCCAACACCGACCCGCGCTTCACCCTCGGCCCCGGCGACGAGATCGTCATCTCCGAGATGGAGCACCACTCCAACATCGTGCCGTGGCAGATGCTCGCGCAGCGCACCGGCGCGACGCTGAAGTGGTTCGGCGTCACCGACGACGGGCGGCTCGACTTCGACCCGGCCGTCGTCACCGAGCGGACGAAGATCGTCTCGATCGCCCACCAGTCGAACGTGCTCGGCACGGTCAACCCGGTCACCGCCGTGGCCGCGCGGGCGCACGAGGTCGGCGCGCTGATCATGCTCGACGCATCCCAGTCCGTGCCGCACCACCCGGTGGACATGGCCGCGCTGGGCGCCGACTTCGTGGCCTTCACCGGTCACAAGATGGTCGGCCCTTCGGGCATCGGCGTGCTGTGGGGCCGTACCGAGCTGCTGGAGGCCATGCCGCCGTTCCTGGGCGGCGGCGAGATGATCGAGGCGGTCTGGATGGACCGCTCGACGTACGCGCCGATCCCGCACAAGTTCGAGGCCGGCACGCCGCCCATCGTCGAGGCCATCGGCCTGGGCGCGGCGGTCGACTACCTCACCGCGGTCGGCATGGAAGCCATCGAGGCGCACGAGCGCTCGCTGACGGCCTACGCCCTCGACGCCCTGCGCGAGGTGCCGTCGCTGCGGCTGATCGGGCCCGACTCCCTCGACCAGCGCGGCAGCACGCTGTCGTTCACGCTGGAAGGCATACACCCCCACGATGTGGGGCAGATCCTGGACGACCAGTTCGGGGTCGCCGTCCGCGTCGGGCACCACTGCGCGCGCCCGCTGCACCTGCGGTTCGGAATACCGGCGACCACGCGGGCGTCGTTCTACCTGTACAACACCACGGGCGAGATCGACGCCCTGGTGCGCGGCCTCCATCACGTTCAGAAGGTGTTCGCATAGCCATGATCGGCGAGTCGATGTACCAGGAGCTGATCCTGGAACACTACAAGCACCCGCAGGGGCGGGGGCTGCGCGAGCCGTACGACGCGGAGGTTCACCACGTGAACCCGACGTGCGGCGACGAGATCACGCTGCGGGTCAGGGTGGGCGACGCCGGTAAGATCGAAGACGTCTCCTACGACGGCCAGGGCTGCTCGATCAGCCAGGCGGCCGCCTCCGTGCTGCACGAGCTGGCCACCGGCTCGACGGTCGAGGAGTCGCTGTCGGTGGTCGACGAGTTCACCCGGCTCATGCAGGGCCGGGGGCAGGTCGAGGCCGACGAGGAAGTGCTCGGGGACGCGGTGGCGTTCGCGGGCGTGGCCAAGTTCCCGGCGCGCGTCAAGTGCGCGCTGCTGTCGTGGATGGCCTACAAGGACGCTGTGGTGAGGAGTGCCCAATGAGCAAGCCTGTGGAGACTCCGACCGGCTTCGACGGTGACACCACCGTCGAAGAGGTCATGGAGGCGCTCAAAGACGTCGTCGACCCCGAGCTCGGCATCAACGTCGTCGACCTGGGGCTGATCTACGGGCTCAACCTCGACCCGTCCGACGCCGGTCAGCCGGTGGCCACCATCGACATGACGCTGACCAGCGCGGCCTGCCCGCTGACCGACGTCATCGAGGACCAGGCCCACTCCGCCCTGGAGGGCATGGTCTCCGACGTGAAGATCAACTGGGTCTGGCTGCCGCCGTGGGGCCCGGACAAAATCACTGACGAGGGGCGTGAGCAGCTCCGTATGCTAGGCTTCAACGTCTGATCTTTCTAGCTGTTACGGCTGGCGTTGGGCGTCAGCCGTAACAGTGTGCCAGGGAGGGGTTCGGAAGGCCCGTACCCAGCCAGGGAATATCCGATAACATCCCCGGCGTTGGCACCAGGTATACACCAGACGCCTCATCTCGCGTCATCGCGCCGCCTGCGGCCGGTGCCCCGGTGTATCCCCCCTGTGAAGTCCCGCCTCGATGGCGGGCGTACTGCAACTTGTACGGCATCAGGCCGTATGTCCCGGCTCGTCCTTTCGCAGAAGTGACGCGCCACTTCGACTGAAAGGCACGAATTTCGTGACCATGCTTGACTCTGTCATGCCCGCGATCGACGAGACCGCCCCCGAGGCGGGCCCGTCGGAGTTCGAACTGCTCGGCCTTCCCAAGCCGCTCATCAGCGGTCTGGCCAAGCAGGGCATCGACAGCCCGTTCCCCATCCAGAGTGCGACGATCCCCGACGTGCTCGCCGGCCATGACGTCCTGGGCCGTGGCCAGACCGGCTCGGGCAAGACCCTGGCCTTCGGTTTGCCGACCATGGCTCGCATCGCGGGGGTGCGGCCCGCCGCCGGCCACCCGCGCGCGATGATCCTTGTGCCCACCCGTGAGCTGGCCCTTCAGGTGCACGACGCGCTCGAACCGCTCGGACGCGGCCTCGGGCTGCGGATGAAGGTCGTCGTGGGCGGCATGTCCATGGGCAAGCAGATCGAGGCACTGCGCCGCGGCGTCGACATCGTGATCGCCACCCCGGGCCGCCTGGGCGACCTGATCCGGCAGGGCGAGTGCTCGCTGGCCCAGGTCCAGGTCTCCGTCCTCGACGAGGCCGACCACATGTGCGACCTCGGCTTCTTCCCCGTCGTCACCGAGCTGCTGGCCCAGACCCCGACCGACGGGCAGCGGCTGCTGTTCTCGGCCACCCTCGACGGCGACGTCGACAAGCTGGTGCGCCGCTTCCTCAAGGACCCGATCACCCACTCCGTGGCCCCGGCGACCTCCCCGGTCGACACCATGGAGCACCACGTGATGCAGGTCACGCGTGACGACAAGTTCGACGTCACGGCCGAGATCGCCAACCGCGAGGGCCGTACGATCATCTTCGTCCGCACCCAGCACGGCGTCGACCGGCTGTGCAAGCAGCTCGCCCGGGTCGGCATCAAGGCCGGCGGCCTGCACGGCGGCAAGCGCCAGAACCAGCGCACCCGCATCCTGGCCGAGTTCCGCGAGGGCTCGATCAACGTGCTGGTCTGCACCGACGTCGCGGCCCGCGGCATCCACGTCGACAACATCAGCCTCGTGCTGCACGTCGACCCGCCGCAGGACCACAAGAGCTACCTGCACCGCGGCGGCCGTACCGCCCGCGCGGGCGAGAAGGGCACCGTCGTCACCCTGGTGCTGCCCAACGAGCGCCGCTCGACCGACGCCCTGACCAGGCGCGCCGGCATCCACCCGTTCCGGCTCAAGGCCACCCCGGGGCACCCCCGGCTGGCCGAGGTGGCCGGGGCCAGGATGCCGAGCGGCGAGGCCATCCCCGTGTGGGAGCCCGACGTGCGCAAGCCGCTGCGCCCGCGCCGTGAGGGCGGTCACGGCGGCGCCGAGCGCCGGGGCGGGCGTCGTCCGCGCCGCGAGTTCGACGGCGAGCGCCGTCCGCGCCGGCACGAGGACGGCACCTTCGCCGGCGGCGGCGACGACCGCCGTCCGCGCCGCCACGAGGAGGCCGGTGGCGAGGACCGTCGTCCGCGCCGGCACGCCGAGGGCGAGCGGCCGTTCGGCGGTGGGCAGCGCTCCGGCGAGCCGCGCACGTTCGGCGACGACCGCAGGCGTGGCGACCGGCCGCGCGGCGGTTTCCGTTCCGACGACCGTCCCGCCCGTCAGGACGACCGCGGTGGTTTCCGCTCGGATGACCGTCCCGCCCGTCAGGACGACCGTGGTGGCTTCCGTTCCGACGACCGCCCGTTCCGCCAGGACGACCGCGGCTACCGGTCCGAGGGGCCGCGTGGCGGCGGGTTCCGTGACGGCCAGCGCAGCGGCGGCGGCGGTTTCCGCTCCGACGACCGCGGCCGCTTCGGCGCCGACCGTGGCCGCCCGTTCTCGGGCGACCGTGACCGGCCCGCCCGCTCCGATGAGCGCGCCCCCCGCGACGGCTTCCGCTCCGGCGGCGGCTTCCGTTCCGAGGAGCGCGGCAACGGCGGCTTCCGCCGTAACAACGGCGGCCGCCGCTTCGAGCGCTGACCCCGGCTGAACGACCGACTGCCCGTCGCACCTCCCACCGGGGAGGGGCGGCGGGCTTCGTCGTTCCCGAGCGTCCTACGAGGTCAGGACCTCAAGAGCGCGGTCGACGTCGTCCGTGGTGTTGTAGACGTGGAAGCCCGCACGGACCCGGCCGGCGCGCACCGCTGCGCGGATGCCGGCCGCCGCCAGCCGCTCGCCCGGCGCCTCCACCGACACGATCGCCGAGTCGGACGGTTCCAGCCCCAGCCCGGCCCTGAACCGGTTGGCCAGCCCGACGTCGTGCTCGTGGACGCGCTGGGCGCCGATCTCGTTGAGCAGTTCGAGCGCGGGCGCCGCGCCGACGTAGCAGAACCAGGCCGGCGACAGGTCGAAGGCGCGGGCGTCGGCGGCCAGCCGCAGCGGCGGCCCGTAGTAGGAGCCGCCCGGATCCTCACCGGCGTACCAGTTGGCCGCCAGCGGGCGCATGAGGGAGCGCACCCGGGGCGACAGGTACCCGAACGCGGCCCCGCGCGGCGCCATGAGCCACTTGTACGCCGCGCACGCCAGCACGTCGATCCCGTCGGCCACCGACACCGGCAGCCACCCGCACGCCTGGGAGCCGTCGGCGATGACCAGCGCGTCGTGGGCGCGGGCGGCGGCGACGACGTCGTGCAAAGGCGTCACGTAGCCGGTGGCCGACTGGACGAGGCTGAAGGCGACGGCGTCGATCCGGCTCGTGACGGCGTCGGCCAGGCGCTCGGCGGGCACGGTCTCGACCTCGGCCGCCACCGCCCACGGGAACAGGTTGCTGGTGAACTCGATCTCCGGCACCAGCACCCGCGCCCCCGGCGGCAGCGCGGTCGCCACCGTGGACATGATCTGCGACACCGTCGAGCCGACCGTGACGTCTGCCGGGCCGGCGCCGACCAGGTGGGCGAAGGCCGTGCGGGCCCGGCCGACCGAGGCGTCCCAGGGCGCCCAGTCGCCGCTGCCGTGCCGCCACTCGGTGAGCACGGCCTGCAACTCCTCGAACGCCGGGCGGGGCGGAAGGCCGTACGAAGGGGTGTTGAGCCAGCCGGGATCGGCGTCCCAGAGCTTGCCAACGGTCGCGATGTCCATGACCACCAGCCTAGAAGGGCCTTCTGGAGATCAAGCGGCGCCCGTACGACGGGCAGGAAGCGGCCGTCTCGCGTGGCGGACTCCGGGCGGCGTCACCGCCGCGCGCAGACTAGGCTTGTCAGGCACGCCACCCGACCGACGAGAGAGACCATGAAGACCTTCGAAGAGCTGTTCGCCGAGCTGTCAGACAAGGCGCGTACCAGGCCCGCGGGCTCGGGCACCGTGGCCGCGCTCGACGCCGGCGTGCATGCCATCGGCAAGAAGGTCGTCGAGGAGGCCGCCGAGAGCTGGATGGCCGCCGAGCACGAGTCGAACGACAGGGCGGCGGAGGAGATCTCCCAGCTCCTCTACCACGTGCAGGTGCTCATGATCGCCAAGGGAATCGGGCTCGACGAGGTGTACAAGCATCTCTAGGGCGCCTCGCGCCCGCCCCGGCGTCCCATCGACCATGAGTGAGGAAGAAGACCCGAACATGCTGCGTCTGGCCGTACCGAACAAGGGCGCGCTCAGCGAAGCCGCCCAGAACATGCTCAAGGAGGCCGGCTACCGGTCCCGCAGGGACAGCAAGGAGCTCGTCGTCGTCGACGAGGACAACGGCTGCGAGCTGTTCTTCCTGCGTCCCCGCGACATCGCCGTCTACGTCGGGGAGGGCACCCTCGACCTCGGCATCACCGGCCGCGACATGCTGATCGACTCCGGCGCGCCGGTCGAGGAGATCATGCCGCTCGGCTTCGGCGGCTCCACCTTCCGCCTGGCCGCCAGGGCGGGCACGATGTCGTCGGTCAAAGATCTCGACGGGCAGCGCATCGCCACCTCCTACGCGGGGCTGCTCGACAAGTACCTGTCCGACCAGGGCGTCGACGCCCGCGTGATCAAGCTCGACGGCGCCGTCGAGACCGCGATCCGGCTCGGCGTGGCCGACGCGGTCGCCGACGTCGTGGAGACCGGCACCACGCTGCGCAACGTCGGCCTGGAGGTGTTCGGCGAGCCGATCATGCGTTCGGAGGGCGTGCTGATCAAGCGGCAGAGCGCGCCGGAGACGCCGGGCATGGGCCAGCTCGTCCGCCGCATCCAGGGCGTCGTGCACGCCCGCGACTTCGTCATGATGGACTACGACATCCGCGCCGAGCGCATCGAGGAGGCCATCGCCCTCACGCCCGGCATGGAGGGGCCCACGGTCTCGCCGCTCCACCGCGAGGGCTGGGTCGCCGTCCGGGCCATGGTCCGGCGCAAGGGCCACCAGCAGGTGATGGACCAGCTCTGGGACATCGGCGCGCGGGCCATCCTGGTCACCGACATCTACGCCTGCCGCCTCTGACAAATGTCACGGTCAACCCCGGAAGGATCACACTAACGGGGGAAAAGCCGCGCCCGTAGCGTTTGCTGACATGAACGCCATCGTGTTCGACCAGGTCAGCAAGCGCTACGGGGACGTGCTTGCCGTCGACGACCTCTCGCTCGCCATCGAGCCGGGCAAGACCGTGGCCCTGCTCGGCCCCAACGGCGCGGGCAAGTCCACCTCGATCAACATGCTGCTCGGCCTGCTGCGTCCCAGCAGCGGCACGATCACCATCCACGGCCGCACGCCCGACCACGCGGTGCGCTCCGGCGAGCTGGGCGCGATGCTCCAGAACGGCGCCCTCATCCCCGAGCTGTCGGTCAAGGAGCTCATCGACCTCGTCCGCCGGCTCTACCCCGACCCGCTGCCGCTGGCCGAGATCCTCCAGCTGGCCGACCTGTCGGACCTGGTCAAGCGGCGCGCGAACAAGCTGTCCGGCGGCCAGACGCAGCGCGTCAGGTTCGCCCTGGCCATCGCCGGCGCGCCGAAGATCCTGCTGCTCGACGAGCCGACCGCGGCCATGGACGTGGAGTCCAGGCTGCGGTTCTGGGCCAGCATGCACGACTACGCCGCCGGCGGCAGGACCGTGCTGTTCGCCACCCACTACCTGGAGGAGGCCGACGAGCACTCCGACCGGGTGATCGTCATCGCCCGCGGCCGGCTGGCCGCCGACGGGACCGCCGCCGAGATCAAGGCGGGCGTGGGCGGGCAGGTCGTCCGCTTCACCCTGGGCGACCAGCCCGCGGCCGGGCTCGACCGGCTGCCCGGCGTCACCGCCGTCGAGGTGGCCGCCGGCACCGCCACGCTGCACACCTCCGACCCCGACGCGACCGTGGCCGCCCTGTTCCGGGGCACCGAGCTCGACGTACGGGGCCTCCAGCTCACCGGCGCCGACCTCGAAGACGCCTTCCTCGCGCTCACCAGGGAGTCCTGATGTTGTTCTACGCCAAGACCGAGGCGATGCGCATGCTGCGCAACCGGCGCTACATCATCTTCGTGGTCATCTTCCCGGTCGTGCTGTACCTGATCAACGCCAACATCTACGGCAAGCAGACCGACGGCGCCGGGGTGAGCTACAGCGTCGTGCTGATGGTCTCCATGGCCGCCTACGGGGCGCTGGCCTCGTCGATGATGAGCTCGGCGGTGCCGTGGGCGACCGAACGGCAGTCCGGCTGGCTGCGCCAGCTCCAGATCACCCCGCTGCCGAACTGGATGATCATCGCCACCAAGCTCGGCACCGCCATGCTGCTCGTGCTGCCCTCGCTGCTGCTGGTGGCCGTCGTCGGGGTCGTCCAGCAGGGCGTGTCGATGCCGGTCGGCCGGTGGGTGCCGCTGCTGCTGGCCATGTGGCTGGGGACGATCCCGTTCATCGCGCTGGGCCTGGCGATCGGGTCGCTGCTGACGGCCGACGCCGCGCAGCCGGCCGCGATGATCTGCATGTTCGTCCTGGCCATCGCGGGCGGCCTGTGGTTCCCGCCCGAGGTGTTCGGCGACACCATGCGGACCGTGGCCGACGTCATGCCCTCCTACCACTACGCGAGCCTCGGCTGGAGCATCGTCGCCGGGAACGGCGTCGCGCTGACCGACGTGCTGGTGGTCGGCGGATGGGCGGTCGTCCTGGGCGGGGCTGCCGCCTACCTCTACCGCCGGGCTACTGTTCGGGCATGAGTTTCGCCGACAAGCTGCACTTCGGCGACGGGCGGCCGTCGCCCAGGCGGCGGCTGCTCGGGATGTCCGTCGGCATGGTCTACCTCGTCTTCCCGATCGCCGAGATCGTCGCGGGCGGCGTCACGGGCGCCCGCGCGGTCTGGGGGGCCGTGGCGCTGGTCGCGTTCGTCGGCTGCTTCGCCGCCACGGTGATCAGCGCCAAGAGCTTCCACGAGCGCTCGCGCGCCACCTTCCCCCTGCTCGGGGTGACCGCGGTGATCGCGGTGATCAGCGCGTTCGCCTTCGGCGGCGCCTGGCTCACCCTGCCCGTCTACACGGTCGTGCTCTACGGGTTCACCCTCCCGCCCGCCTGGGCGCTGGCCGGGGTGGGCGTGAACCTGGCGGTGGTGGTGGCGGCCGGGGTGCTGACCGGCGACGAGTTCGCCGGCGTCGTCGTCCTGGGGCTGCAGGTCGTCACGCTGGGCGTGTTGTTCATCAGCATCCGCAACAGCAGGGTGCTGACGCTGAGGCTGCACGAGGCGCAGGGCGAGGTGGCCAGGCTGGCGGCCACGGAGGAGCGCCTGCGCATCGCCCGCGACCTGCACGACCTGCTCGGCCACAGCCTGTCGCTGATCGTGCTCAAGAGCGAGCTGGCCGGTCGGCTGGCCGAGGAGTCGCCGCAGGTGCGGCAGGAGATCGCCGACATCGAGTCCGTCGCCAGGCAGGCGCTGGTGGAGGTGCGCGAGGCGGTCACCGGCTACCGGCAGCGCAGCCTGTCGGAGGAGCTCGACGGCGCCCGGTCGGTGCTGCGGGCGGCGGGCGTGCGGGCCGAGGTGCGGGTGTCCGGCACACCGCTGCCCGACCTGCTCGACGGGCTGTTCGGCTGGGCGGTGCGCGAGGGCGTCACCAACGTCGTACGGCACGCGCGGGCCGCCCGTTGCGAGATCCAGGTGACGTACGACGGCGAACACGCCACCCTTGAGATCATGGACGACGGACGCGGCGGCGAGCCGCAGGGCACCGGCAGCGGGCTCAGCGGCCTGCGCGAACGGGTGACGGGCGCGGGCGGCACCATGGAGGCCGGCGGTGCGCCCACGGGCGGGTTCCGGCTGCGGGTGCTCGTCCCGGCCAAGGTGGGGACGGCCGCGTGATCCGGGTGATGCTGGCCGAGGACCAGGGCATGATCCGCGGCGCCCTGGCCTCGCTGCTCGGCCTGGAGCCCGACATCGAGGTGGTCGGCGAGGCCGCCGACGGGAACGAGGCCGTCGCCGTCGCGCTGGCCGTGACCCCCGACATCGCGCTGCTCGACATCGAGATGCCCGGCAAGGACGGCCTCACCGCCGCCGCCGAGATCGCCGCCCGGGTGCCGGGCTGCCGGGTGATGATCCTGACCACGTTCGGGCGGCCCGGCTACCTGCGTACCGCGATGGAGGCGGGGGCGGTGGCGTTCCTGGTCAAGGACAGCCCGGCCAAGGACCTCGCGGCGGCCATCCGCCGGGTGCAGGCGGGGGAGCGGGTCATCGACCCGGGGCTGGCCGCGGCGGCGCTGAGCGCGGGGCCGAACCCGCTGTCGGCGCGCGAGCGCGACGTGCTGGCCGCCGCCGCCGACGGCTCCACGATCGGGGACGTCGCCCGGCGCCTGCACCTGTCGGAGGGCACCGTGCGCAACTACCTGTCCTCGGCCATCCAGAAGACGCACGCGCGCAACCGCATCGAGGCCGTGCGGCGGGCCAGGGCGCAGGGCTGGGTCTAGCCGGGGCAGGGCCGGCGGGGGCTCACGTCCGCATGGCGGCGATCTGGCGGATCAGGTCCGACACCCGGACGATGCCCAGGCAGCGGTTGAGCTCGTCGGTGACCACCAGGTCGTCGTAGATGCGGGCCGCGTCCCGGCCGGCGGCCTGCATGGCGGCGATGGCGGGGGTCGTCCTCGGGACCGTGCGCGGCGGGTCGGCCAGGCGCTGGGCGGGCTTGGCGCCGTGCAGGGCGTGCCCGTACCGGGCGGCGAAGGACAGCAGGAAGCGGCTGCGGTCCAGGCTGCCCTTGGGGCGCTGGTACTCGTCCACCAGGATCACGCTGGTGATCGTGGGCTCGTGCCCGAACGCCGCCACGACCTCCTCCGCCTTGGCGCCGGCCGGCAGCGTCACCGCCGGGATCAGCAGCTCCTGCACGCGCGGGCCGAGCATCAGCGTGTCCGGCGACTCGTCGGCCACCGGGAGCGGCACCCGGATCTTGCCGTCGGGGCCGGGCGCCAGCAGCGGGCCGTGGGCCAGGCGCACGCCCAGGCCGCGGGCCACCGCCACCTGCCCCTCGCGCTCGACGCCCGGGGCCAGCACGTGCGCGCCGATCCCGCGGGCCAGCGTCACCACCGCGCGCGCCACCGCCGCCGCCCGGTGGTCGCCCGGCAACCTGGTCACCAGCTCCTCGTCCAGGGCCAGCAGGTACGGCGCGGAGTCGGTGACGACGTCCAGCGCCGGGCCGCCCGCGCCCACGTCGGCGAAGCCCAGCAGGTAGCCGATCGTGCGCAGCCCGTCGAGGCCGACCTTCAGCAGGCGGCGGTCCTGCTCCTGGCACGTTCCGGTGAGCATCAGGATCGCCTCACGAGGATGCCTGCCCGCCCGCCGCAGGGCCTCGTGGAGCGGCGCCAGCGCCCCGGCGCCCGAGAGCACCACGTGCAGGGGCAGTGGCAGCACCATGGGCAGCGGAGCCGCCCGGAGAACGCCCGCCGGGTCGACGGCGGCGGGCTGCGCGATGACGGCCCCGTTGTCGAGATCCACTACGGGGCTGGTGAGCAGGGAGGACACGTTCAGATGATCCGACCGGCACAGTTACGGCAGAAGCCCCCCGAAACGAAGTTCACCGACATTTCCGCTATAGTTCCCCCCTTCTCGTGAAGGGAATGTCGTTCGGTTACCCTTCCCGCATGAGCGCGCGTCCGGCCAGAGGCGGCGGCCGCTGGGTCACGGTGCCGCCCGAGCGCGTGCACCCCTGGATCGACGGGTTCGCCGGCCGCCACGGTCCCTTCGAGGCCGCCGGCGACGACCGCGTGGTCCGCCTGACCGCCGCCGACGGCGCGCTGGCCGAGCTGCACGTGCCGTTCCCGCCCATGGCCCCCGGCCCGCCGCACGTGACCAGGCTGGTCGCGCACGCGCAGGCCGCGCGGCGGGTGGGCGTGCTGCTGGTGCGGCTCGGCGGTTACGCGGCCGGTGTGTTCCACGGCGCCGACCTGCTGGACTCCAAGGTCGGCTCCCGGCTGGTGCAGGGCCGTACGGCGGCCGGCGGGTGGTCGCAGCAGCGCTTCGCCAGGAGGCGGCAGAAGCAGGCGGCCCAGGCTTTCGACAGCGCGGCGGAGACGGCGGTGCGGGTGCTCTTGCCGGCGCTCGGGGAGCTGGAGGCGGTGGTGCTCGGCGGCGACCGGCGGGCGGTCGACGCGCTGCGCGGCGACCGGCGGCTCGCGCCGGTGTTCGCGCTGGAGAGCGAGCCGTTCCTGGTTGTGCCCGACCCGAGGCTCACGGTCCTGCGCGACGCGCCCGCCCGGTTCCGGGCCGTCCGGATCCGGGTGGTCGACCCGTCCTGAGCCCTGAGGGGTCGATCAGGCGGTCAGGACGCCGGGAGGAAGGCGTCGGCGTGGTCGGCGACGAAGGCGGCAAGGGTCCGGGGCGGGCGGCCGGTGACGTCCTCGACGGTCGTGGTGATCTCCGCCCAGCCGGTCTCGCTCAGCGTCGCCTGCGCGGTGGCCAGCTCGGTGGCGAACGGCTCCGGGATCCCCTGCCCGGCCAGCAGCGCGGCCATCTCGGGCACCGGCAGGTCCACGTAGGAGACGGGACGCCCGAGCACGCCGGTCATCGTCGCCGCGATCTCCTCGTGGCTGGGCGACTCGGGCCCGGTCAGCAGGTACGAGCCCGACGCGCCCACCGGCCGGGTCAGCAGGGCGGCGGCCACCGCGGCGATGTCCCTGGCGTCGATGTAGTTCATCCCGCCGGTGCCCCAGGAGCCGTGGAAGCGGTCGCCGCGCACCTCGCCGAGCAGGTTCTGCATGAACCCGGTCGGCTGCAGGACGGCGTGCGGCACGCCGGAGGCCCGCAGGTGCTCGTCGACCTCGCCGTGGGGGCCGGCGCTGAGCGCGGCGCCGGGGGCGGCGTCGCGTACGGAGACCTCGACGATCTGTGCCACGCCCGCCTCGGCGGCCAGGTCGACGACCTCGTTGAGCCGCTCGGCGAACCCGGGGAACGGCGAGCTGTTGAGGAACAGCCGGTCGCCGGGGGACAGCAGACCGCCGATCGTCTCCGGCCGGGTGAAGTCCCCGACGGCGTGCCGTACGCCCAGGTCGGCGGGCGTACGGGACACCGCGAGCACGTCCTGGCCGGCGAGCTGGGCGACCAGGGCCCGGCCGATGGACCCGGTCGCGCCGGTGATCACGATCATGATGGCCTCCTAAGTGGAATCTCTTCGTCCGCTTACCCGGACGGTACACTAAGCGGAAACAGTTCGTCCACTTAGGAGGTCGGGACGTGCGCGCGGACGCCAGAAGGAACCTGGTCAAGATCCTCGACGCGGCCGCGCGGGTGATGGCCGAGCGTGGCGTCAACGCGCCCATGGAGCTCATCGCGCGGCAGGCCGGCGTCGGCGTCGGCACCCTCTACCGCCGCTTCCCCGACCGCGACGCGCTCATCGCCGCGCTGGGCGAGCATTACGTCCAGTCGCTGGCCGAGGCCCTGGAGGACGCCGTCGACGGCGAGCGGGACGCCTGGAGCGCGCTGCGGGGCTTCGTGGTGTGGGCCGCCGCCCCCGGCCGCGTCGCGCTGGCCGCCGCGCTGGCCCACCTGCCGCAGGAGGCGATCGCGGGCACGGCGGAGTTCGCCGAGAGCAAGGAGCGCTGGCTGGGCCTGCTCCAGGGGCTCGTCCGCCGGGCCCAGGCCGAGGGCGGCATGCGTCCCGACGTGACCTGGGAGGACGTCGTCAGCCTGCTCAACGTCTTCACCTGCCACCCCGACGGGCTGCCCGCCCCCGTGGCCGCCCGTCCGGAGAAGTACCTGCACCTCATGCTCGACGGGATGGCCGCCGGGGCCGCGACTTCGCTGCCGGCCTGACGGCGTCCGTCACACGCGTACCGGGGGCACCTGGAGCCCCCATAAGCAGAGGTAGTGCCTGGCACGGGGGCCCTACACTGATCTGTATGCATACTCCCGATTGACCGGCGGTCGCACGCCCAATCCTCGTTTCCTAGCTCGGGAGTGTCCGCCAACATGATCATCGCCAATGACATCGAGCTGCGCGCGGGCGCGCGCCTGCTCATCGAGAACGCCTCCTTCCGGGTCAACCCCGGCGACAAGATAGGTCTGGTCGGCCGCAACGGCGCCGGCAAGACCACCCTGACCAAGGTGCTCGCGGGGGAGGCGCTGCCCGCCGCGGGCGCGGTCACCTCCTCCGGCAGCATCGGCTACCTGCCCCAGGACCCCCGTACGGGTGACCTTCAGGTGCTGGCCCGCGACCGCATCCTGTCCGCGCGCGGCCTCGACGAGGTCCTGCGCAAGCTGCGCGAGGCCGAGGTCGGCATGTCCTCGGCCGACGAGCGCACCCGCGAGAAGGCCGTCAGGCAGTACGGCAGGCTCGAGGACCAGATGCACGTGCTCGGCGGCTACGCGGCCGAGTCCGAGGCCGCCTCCATCGCCTCCAGCCTCGGTCTGCCCGACCGGGTCCTCGGCCAGACGTTGCAAACGCTTTCCGGCGGTCAGCGGCGCCGCGTGGAATTGGCGCGAATTCTTTTCAGCGGAGCGGAAACTCTCCTTCTCGACGAGCCGACAAACCACCTAGATGCGGACTCAATCGGGTGGCTTCGTGATTTTTTGCGATCTCATCAAGGTGGCTTGGTGATCATCAGTCACGACGTCGGCCTTCTTGAAGCCACGGTCAACAAGGTCCTCCACCTCGACGCCAACCGCTCGGTGATCGACCACTACAACGTCGGCTGGACGACCTACCTGGCCCAGCGCGAGACCGACGAGAAGCGCAGGAAGCGCGAGCGCGCCAACGCCGAGAAGCAGGCGGGCGCGCTGCTGGCCCAGGCCGACAAGATGCGCGCCAAGGCCACCAAGGCCAAGGCGGCCCAGGACATGATGCGCCGCGCCCACCGGCTGCTGGCCGGCACCGAGGAGGAGCGCCAGAGCGACAAGGTCGCCCGCCTGCGCTTCCCCGAGCCCCTGCCGTGCGGCCGCACGCCGCTCATGGCCGAGGGCCTGTCGAAGTCCTACGGCTCCCTGGAGGTGTTCACCGACGTCGACGTGGCCATCGACCGAGGTCACAGGGTCGTCATCCTCGGCCTCAACGGCGCCGGCAAGACCACGCTGCTGCGCATACTCGGCGGCATCGAGTCTCCCGACACCGGCGAGCTGCGGCCCGGCCACGGCCTGAAGGTCGGCTACTACGCCCAGGAGCACGAGACCCTCGACGCCGGCCGCACGCTCCTGGAGAACATGCGCTCGGCGGGCGGCGAGTTCACCGACACCGAGTTGCGCAAGGTCCTCGGCTCGTTCCTGTTCTCCGGCGACGACGTCGACAAGCCCGCCGGTGTCCTGTCCGGCGGCGAGAAGACCCGGCTCGCGCTGGCCATCCTGGTGCTGTCGAGCGCCAACGTCCTGCTGCTCGACGAGCCCACGAACAACCTCGATCCGGTCAGCCGCGAGCAGGTTCTCAACGCTCTGAGGTCGTATTCAGGAGCAATCGTCCTCGTCACCCATGACGAGGGTGCCGTTGACGCCTTGTCACCGGATAGGGTGATCTTGCTGCCTGACGGAACTGAAGACGCGTGGAGCGACGAATTTTCCGATCTTGTGGCACTTGCCTGATCTTAATTTGAGTGGGTACGGATCTTTTCCCGTGGAGTAGGTAGCCGATCCCGCTGAAATGACTGATCATGGCGGAGTAACGCTGCGGAAGTCCGGCACTACAGGAGGTACTCGTGGCCGAGACACTGAAGAAGGGCACCCGGGTCACCGGGGCCGACCGGGAAAAACTGGCCGGCGATCTCAAGAAGCGCTACGCGCAGGGCGAGAGCATCCGCGCCCTGGCCGCTTCGACCGGTCGGTCTTACGGGTTCATCCACCGCATCCTTAGCGAGTCCGGCGTGACTCTGCGCGGGCGCGGCGGGGCGACTCGAGGCAAGTCCAAGCGCTGACGGCTGCCTTGGAACGTGCGACCGCAGCCGCCCGTCCCTAGTCAGCCGCTGTCGCGCCCGAGCCAGAATCATATTCTGTAAGCTCGGGCGCGACGGTCAGCCTTGGTGGCGCACCCCGTGCGCGACCGGACACAGGGAGCAGGCGATGGCGGAAGCACAGGCACCACAGCGCGGGGGGAACGCGGAGGACGTCTCTGCCGAAAGGCTGGCGGAGATCGGGCTTCGCTATGAGGTGGACGGTGAGATAGCGACGATCACGCTGGACCGGCCGGAAAAGCGCAACGCCCAGACGTTCGCGACATGGTCGGCGTTGGCTCGCATCGGGGAGAGCCTTCCCGAACAGGTGCGCGTCGTCGTCGTGAAAGGTGAGGGACCGTCCTTCTCGGCAGGAATCGACCTGCGGATGTTCACACCGGAGGGAGTGCCCGGACAGGGCTCGTTCAGCTCGGCCGCCGCAACCGACGGCGAGACCTTCGAGCAGCGCATACGTCAGGCACAGGACGGTTTCCTGTGGCTGCGCCGCCCGGAGATCGTCTCCATCGCCGCCGTGCAGGGGCACGCGATCGGCGCGGGGTTCCAGCTCGCGCTCGCCTGCGACCTGCGGATCGTGGCCGACGACGTCACCTTCTGCATGAAAGAGCCCGCACTGGGCCTGGTCCCGGATCTGACGGGGACCAAACCGCTGGTCGAGCTGGTCGGACTGGCCAAGGCGATCGACATCTGCCTGACCGCCAGGAACGTGTACGCCGAGGAGGCCATGCGCATCGGCCTCGCGGAGCAGGTGGTCGCCGGGGGCGACCTGGACAAGACCGTACAGAACAAGATCGCGGAGCTGCTGTCGACGAACCGGGACGCGGCGGTGGCGACGAAGCGCCTCCTCCAGGGGGCGCGGGCGCGCACCCTGGAGGAGCAGAGTGCGGCCGAGGGCAGGGAGCAGGCCAAGCGCATCAAAGCCCTGTTCGGACCGCGGTAGGACGGCCGGCCGGAGGCGGGGCTCCGGTTCGCCGTGAGCGGATCGCGGAATCGCCGGAGGCCCTCGCGACGCTGAATCCGGGGGAGGAGGAGGGATCCCCCGTATGGCGATGATGGGAGGGGGCTTCGGCCCTCAGGTCTGGACGTCGCTGCGCCGTGACGGCTCGGTGACCAAGCAACGCATCGCGCCGGGCACGGTCCGGCGCATCGGCCGGCACGCGCGCCCGCACACCAGGAAGATCGCGGCGTTCCTGCTGCTCGTGGTGGCCGGGGCGGTGATCGTGGTGGCCAATCCGCTGCTGATGAAGGCGATCATCGACGACGGCATCCTGACCGGCCGCACCAACGTGGTGATCGGCCTGGCCGTGGCCATCGCCGCGCTCGCGGTCGTCGACGCCGCGCTGACGCTGGCGCAGCGCTGGTTCTCCGCGCGCATCGGCGAGGGGCTCATCTACGACCTGCGCACCGAGGTCTTCGACCACGTGCAGCGCATGCCGGTGGCCTTCTTCATGCGGGCGCAGACCGGCGCGCTGGTCAGCAGGCTCAACAGCGACGTGATCGGCGCCCAGCGGGCGCTGACCAGCACGCTGTCGTCCGTGGTGTCCAACGTGGTCAGCCTGGTCCTGGTGCTGGGCGCGATGCTGGCGCTGTCATGGCAGGTCACGCTGGTCGCGCTGGTGCTGCTGCCGATCTTCATCGTGCCCGCCAAGTACGTCGGCCGGCGCATGTCCGCGCTGACCCGCGAGCAGATGCAGCTCGACGCCGAGATGAGCTCGGTCACCACCGAGCGCTTCAACGTGGCCGGCGCGATGGTCGCCAAGCTCTACGGCAGGCCCGAGGACGACGCGGCCACCTTCGCCGCCCGCGCGGCCCGCGTCCGCGACGTCGGCGTGACCGTCGGCATGTACGGCACGGTCTTCCGGGTCGCGCTCGGCCTGGTCGCCGCCCTGGCCACCGCGCTGGTCTACGGCATCGGCGGCGTGCTCGCCGTCGGCGGCGCCTTCGAGCTGGGCACGCTGGTGGCCCTGACCGCCCTGCTGATGCGCCTGTACGGCCCGCTGACGTCCCTGTCCAACGTGCACGTCGACGTGATGACGGCGCTGGTCAGCTTCGACCGCGTCTTCGAGATCCTCGACCTCAAGCCGATGGTCGCGGAGCGGCCCGGCGCGCGTCCGGTGCCCGAGGGCCCGGTCACCATCGAGTTCGACGACGTGCGCTTCCGCTACCCGGCGGCCGAGGAGGTCTCGCTCGCCTCCCTGGAGTCGGTGGCCCGCCAGGACTCCGGGGGCCCGTCGCAGGAGGTGCTGAAGGGCGTCTCCTTCACCGCGCGGCCGGGCGAGATGATCGCGCTGGTCGGCCACTCCGGCGCGGGCAAGACCACCATCACCTCCCTGGTCTCCCGGCTCTACGACGTCAACGCGGGGGCCGTCCGGATCAACGGGCTCGACGTGCGCGAGGCCACGCTCGACTCGCTGCGCGACACCGTCGGCGTCGTCATGCAGGACGCCCACCTGTTCCACGACACGATCGGGGCCAACCTCCGCTACGCCAGGCCCGGCGCGAGCGAGGAGGAGATCCGCGACGCGCTGCGGGCCGCGCAGATCGGCGACCTGGTCGAGGGGCTGCCCGACGGGCTCGACACCGTCGTCGGCGACCGCGGCTACCGGCTGTCCGGCGGCGAGAAGCAGCGGCTCGCGCTGGCCAGGCTGCTGCTGAAGGCGCCGCGCGTGGTCGTGCTCGACGAGGCGACCGCGCACCTCGACTCCGAGTCCGAGGCGGCCGTGCAGCTCGCGCTCAAGACGGCCCTGCACGGCCGTACGTCGCTGGTCATCGCCCACCGGCTGTCCACGATCAGGGAGGCCGACGAGATCCTCGTCGTGCACGACGGGCGCGTGGCCGAGCGCGGCCGGCACGAGGAGCTGCTGGCGCGCGGCGGCCACTACGCCGAGCTCTACCGCACCCAGTTCAGCTCGGGAGGTAGCCCAGCCGGGTGAGCTCCTGCCGGGCGACCTTCTCCACCAGCTCCAGGTCGGCCGGCCGCAGCCGGGCGCGCCAGGCGCCGACCTCGGGGACGCGCGAGCCGTACAGCGCGATCTTGGACACGCGCGCCTCCAGGAACTCGGTGAGCGCGGCGAGCGTGTCGGCGGGCTTGAGCGCCAGGTCCTCGTAGCGGACGGTGAGGAGCTGCCGCTCGGGCAGCTCCCGGCGCAGCTCGGCGCTTAGCCGCACGGCGCTGCGCCAGCGCAGCGCCGCCTTGCCCGCCGCGGGCATGCCCTTCCACCGGTCGAGGTGCTCGTCCTTGTTGACGCCGAGGAAGGCGTTGGGGAACTCGGTGCTGTCGGAGAGCATCGCGGGCTTGAACCAGGCCAGGCACGCCGGGTCGCCGAGCATGCCGGCGACGGCGTCCCTGCCGTCCCTGATGAGCTGGACGAACCGGGCGTCGGGGAACGCCTGGAGCAGCACGGGCGCGCTGTAGAGCAGGTCGGGGCTGCCGTCGCCGAACCGCGTCACCTCGCCGGGCTCCACGCACGGCCCGCTGCCGGTCACGCCGCCCGCCTCCCGGCACGGCTCGGCGCACTGCCCGCACGACCGCGGGGAGACCTGCCAGGACTCCGCCAGCGCGTCGCGCAGCACGCGGACCGCGCCCGACGTACGGCCGATGGACGGTTTGCGGGCGAAGGCGTACACGACGTGCGTCACGCTCGCGCGGCCCGTCGTGACGTGGAAGCCCGGGGACCGTTTCAGGGCGCGGGCCAGCAGGTCCGCGCCGGAGTGCGGGGCGCCGAGCAGGAAGACGGGCCTGCGGACCTTGATGCCGTTGACCACGAGGATGTGGGGCGGAAGTCGCATACTGGACCACAAGTGTGACACCGTTTGGCAGGTGAACGAGCCAATCAGCGTTTCGGTGCTTACCCGGGCCCCGGCGCTCCCAGGCGTGCAGGAGTTGACCGATGCAGCAAGGTGACACCGTCGCGATCGTCATGCCGTCGGGGCCGCCCTCACCCGTCCTGTTCAGGCGGGGCGTCGAGCGGCTGGAGGCCCTCGGGCTGAAGGTGGTGGCCGGGACGCACGCGCTCGACCGCCAGGACCTCGACTACCTGGCCGGCCAGGACGCCGCCCGCGCCGCCGACCTCCAGGCCGCCTGGTGCGACCCGGCCGTGTCGGTGGTGTTCTGCGGCCGCGGCGGCTACGGCGCGGCCAGGCTGCTCGACCTGCTCGACTGGGACGCCATGCGCGCGGCCGGGCCCAAGGTGCTGGTCGGGTCGAGCGACATCACGGCGCTGCACAACGCCTTCGCGATCGAGCTGGGCGTGCCCACGCTGCACGGGCCGATGACGGCCTGCGACACGATCGCCGCCGAGCAGGGCCCCGAGCCGCGTTCGTGGGAGAGCCTGCGGGCGGCGCTGGCCGGGGAGAGCGCGACCGTGCGGGGCGACCGGGTGCTGGTGCCCGGACGGGCCGAGGGCGTGCTCACCGGGGGCAACCTGTCGCTGCTGGCCTCGATGTGCGGTACCCGGTACCAGCCCTCGTTCGACGGCAAGCTGGTGCTGCTGGAGGACATCGGCGAGGAGCCGTACCGGATCGACCGGATGCTGACGCAGCTGCTGCAGGCCGGGGCGTTCGACGGCGTGCGCGGGATCGCGCTCGGGTCGTGGGTGGACTGCGGCGATCCGTACCCGGTGCTGGCGGACCGGCTCGTGCCGCTCGGGGTGCCGGTGGTGGCCGGGCTGCCGGTGGGGCACGGGTCACCACAGATGAGCGTGTGGCTGGGGGAGCTTGGGGCTATCGATACCGAATCGTGCTCCCTGGCTGGTCCGTTCCGCGACGGCGAGCAGGCAAGGTAGGAAGACACCTAAAGGGACGAATCCGACAGAGGGGACGGTGTGTGAGCTTCTTCAGGCGTGACCGGGAGCCCTCCCGCCGGCCGATCGAGGACGTCGACCTCGACTCCCTGCTCGGCCTCGTCGCGGAGTCCCTGGGGTTCGTGTGCGAGTTCGCCCGCGACGGCGCGTCGCTGACCCTGCGCGGCGACGGCGTCGCGGAGCTGGTGGTGAAGCTGACCGGGCTGCGCCGCGAGGCCGGGCGCCGGGCCAGGGAGGACTGGCCGGTGCTGGTCTCCGAGCACCTCGCGCACGCCCTGGCCACCGCCGACGAGCGTTACGACGCCTGCGACCTCGACCAGGTCGCGCCCCTGCTGCGCACCCGGGTGGAGGCGGTGGACGAGGTCCCCGACCTGACCCGGGTGGTGGGGCGGCACCTCAACGCCGACCTGGTGGAGCTGCTGACCGTCGGCTCCCGCCTGGTGCGGCCCGAGGAGGCCGGCTGCTGGCCCGTCCCGACGGCCCAGGCGCTCGACCTGGCCGTGGCGAACGTCCGGCGGGCCGAGCGGCTGCAGGTCGAGCGCATCGAGCTGGGCGGCACGCCGGTGACCCGGCTGACCGGCATGAGCCCGTCGGCCGCCACGCATCTGCGCTGGCTCGGCGACCACCTCACGGTGCCCGCCGACGGGGTGCTGGTGGTGCTGCCGGACCCGTACACGGTGCTGGTGCGCCCGGTGGACGGCATCGGGGTGGTACGGGCCATCGAGCGGCTGCGGGTGCACGCCGCCCGCACGGGCGGGCTGAGCGCGCAGGTCTACTGGTGGCACCAGGGGCGGCTGACGCTGATCAAGGCCGACATCGTGTTGCAGCAGGGGCAGACGAGGCTGGTGGTGGCGCCGCCGCCGGAGTTCGCCCGCATCCTCGCCCGCCTGGCCGTCTGAACCCCCGTCGGGGCCGCCTGAACCCCCGTCGGGCGGGCCCCCTGAGCCCGGTGGCCCAGGGGGCGTCGCGTCACTCCTGTCCCACGTAGTCGCGCAGGTGCACGGCGGTGAGCGAGTCGCCCTCCGCCACGAGCTCGGCCGGGGTGCCGGTGAACACCACCTGGCCGCCGTCGTGGCCGGCGCCGGGACCCAGGTCGATGATCCAGTCGGCGTGGGCCATCACCGCCTGGTGGTGCTCGATGACGATGACCGTGTTGCCGTCGTCCACCAGCCGGTCCAGCAGGGCCAGGAGCTGGTCCACGTCGGCCAGGTGCAGGCCGGTGGTGGGCTCGTCCAGCACGTACGTGGTGCCGTTCTTGGCCATGTGGATGGCCAGCTTGAGCCGCTGGCGCTCGCCGCCCGACAGCGTGGTGAGCGGCTGGCCGAGCCCGAGGTAGCCCAGGCCGACCGAGTCGAGGCGGTCGAGGATCGTCCTTGCCTGGCCGCTCGGGAAGAACTCGCGCGCCTCGGCCACCGGCATCTCCAGCACCTCGCTGATGTTCTTGCCGCGCAGCCGGTACGTCAGCACCTCCGGCGTGAACCGCCGCCCCTCGCACGCCTCGCACACCGAGGCCACGTCGGCCATCATCGCCAGCTCGGTGTAGATCAGGCCGATGCCCTTGCAGGCCGGGCAGGCGCCCTCGGAGTTCGCGCTGAACAGGGCCGGCTTGACCCCGTTGGCCTTGGCGAACGCCGTGCGGATGGGGTCGAGCACGCCCGTGTACGTGGCCGGGTTGCTGCGCCGCGAGCCGCGGATCGGCGACTGGTCGGCGACCACCACGCCCTCGCGGCCGGACACGTACCCGTGGATGAGCGAGCTCTTGCCCGAGCCGGCCACGCCCGTGACGACGGTGAGCACCCCGAGCGGGATGTCCACGTCGACGCCGCGCAGGTTGTGCAGCGTGGCGCCGCGCACCTCCAGATGCCCCTTGGCCGGGCGGACGGCGCCGCGCAGCGCGGCCCGGTGGCCGAGGTAGCGGCCGGTCAGGGTGCCCGAGCCGGGCAGCCCGTCGAGGTCGCCGGCGTAGCAGATGCGGCCGCCGCCGGTGCCCGCGCCGGGACCGAGGTCCACGATGTGGTCGGCGATCTCGATCACCTCGGGCTTGTGCTCGACCACGAGCACGGTGTTGCCCTTGTCGCGGAGCTGGAGCAGCAGGTTGTTCATCCGCTGGATGTCGTGCGGGTGCAGCCCGGCCGTCGGCTCGTCGAAGACGTAGGTGACGTCGGTCAGGCTGGAGGTGAGGTGCCGCACCATCTTGACCCGCTGGGCCTCGCCGCCCGACAGCGTGCCGGACTCGCGGTCGAGGCTGAGGTAGCCGAGGCCGATCTCGACCAGCGAGTCCAGCGTGTCGCGCAGCCCGTGGAGCACCGGGCCGACGCTCGGGTCGCCGATGCCCTTGACGAACTCGGCCAGGTCGTTGATCTGCATGGCCGAGCAGTCGGCGATGTTGCGGCCGTCGATGCGGGAGGACCGGGCGGCCTCGTTCAGGCGGGAGCCGCCGCAGGCGGTGCAGCCGGTCAGCTTGAGCGCCCGGTCGGCGAAGGCGCGCGCCTGCGGCTGCATCGACTCACGGTCCTTGGCCAGGTACTGGCGCTTGACCTTGGTGACGAGCCCTTCGTAGGTGAAGTTGCTGGTGCCGTACCTGATCTTCGTGGCCGGCTTGTCGAGCAGGTCCGCCCACTGCTCGGGGGTGAAGTCGCGCAGCTTGGTGTCGGGGTCGTACAGGCCCGAGCCGACCATGATCTGCCAGTACCAGGTGTCCACCGCGTACCCGGGGACCTTGATGGCGCCCTCGTTCAGCGTCTTGTCCCGGTCCACCAGCTCGTCGACGTCGACGCCGGCGACCTTGCCGAGCCCCTCGCACTCGGGGCACATGCCCTCGGCGCGGTTGAAGCTGAACGCGAACGGCGGCCCCACCTGCGGGGAGCCCAGCCGGCTGAACAGGATCCGGAGCATCGTGTAGGTGTCGGTGGCCGTGCCCACGGTCGAGCGGGCGTTGGCGCCCATCCGCTCCTGGTCCACGATGATCGCCGCGCTGAGGTTCCGCAGCGAGTCCACGTCGGGACGGGCCAGGCTCGGCATGAAGTTCTGGACGAACGTGGTGTACGTCTCGTCGATCAGCCGCCGGGACTCCGCGGCGATCGTGTCGAAGACGAGCGAGGACTTCCCGGAGCCGGACACGCCGGTGAACACGGTGAGGCGGCGCTTGGGCAGGTCGAGGTCGACGCCGGTGAGGTTGTTCTCGCGGGCGCCGCGTACCTGGATGACGTCGTGGCTGTCGGCGGCGGTGTGATCGGCGGATCGGGTGCGTACGGCGTCGGACTTGGCGCTGGTGGCCACGGAATCCCTTCTTGTCACATCAAATGGGGAGCGGGTAGGCGATCGTACCGTACGCAGTACGGTCGCCGTGGGCTCCGCGGGATCCGGGCGATCAGCGGGATCTGGCGACCAGCGACGTGACGAGCGAGGCGGCCAGGGGCAGCAGTGTCAGGCCGGCCAGGAACATCAACCCGATCGGCCACAATCCCTGCCCGCCCCCGCGCAGCTCGCTCACCACCCCGGCGGCGAAGTGCACGAAGAACGGTGCGGCGGCCACCGCCCCCCACAACGGATGCGGGACGGCCCACGCGGCCAGCCCCGCCAGGACCGCCAGCGCCGCGAAGGCCGGAAGAAGCGCCGGGGAGTCCAGGATGTCCTTCGGCGCGCCGGGCGCCACCGCGGGCGCGGTGAGCACGCACACGGCCACGGCGGCGACGCCTCCGGCGATCAGGATCACGGCCCACAGCAGGGCGGAACGCGGCATCTCACTCCTCACCTCGGTTCTGACGGCCAGCATGCCCGCGACGGGGACGGGGACACGAGCGCGCGGATACTCAACCCGTCCGAGGAGAACCGGCAAGCGACTGAGCCTCCAGCCGGGCCGCGGCCGCCGCCGCCGGGTCGCCCGCCGCCGTGTACGCCTCGGCCAGGCTGTCCAGCGCCCCCGCCAGGAACTCCTGCCAGCCCCGCGCGCGCCACAGCCGCACCGACTCCTCCAGGTGGGCGACGGCCTCGTCCACCAGGCCCTCGGCCAGGTCCACCCCGCCCAGCACCCACAGCGCGTCGGCCTGGTGGTGGGCCAGCCGGTGGGAGCGGCTCAGCAGCTCGGCCGCCTCGGCGATCGCCCTGGCCCGCGGGTCGTGGTGGCCGGCGTACAGCTTGGCCAGCGCCACCAGGCCCATGGCCTCCAGCAGCGGGTCGCGGATCTGCCGGTAGATGGCCAGCGCCCGCACCATGTACTCGAGCCCGGCCTCGAACTCCTTGGCGTGGGCGTGGGCGAGGCCGAGGAACTGCAGGGTGGTGGCCTCGAAGCGGGGGTTGCCGAGCTTGGCGGCCAGGTCGAGACCGCGCAGCAGGTGGACGATGGCCATCCTGATGTCCCTGGTGCCGTAGGCGACGGCCATGCACACGTGCGCCCTGGCCTCGCCGCCCTGGTGGCCGCTGCGTTCGGCCAGCTCCAGCGCGATGCGGCCCGAGCGCAGGCCCTGCGCCATGTCGCCCCTGGCCGCCTCGCCCCAGGCGCGCAGGACGTACGCGTCGGACAGGCCGCGCCGCTCGTCCAGCTCGGTGAACATGGTAATCAGGCGTTCGGCGCCGTCGTACTGGGCGGCCATGGCGCCGCCGGTCTCGGTCCAGGTGGTGGCGTGCATGAGGCCGCGCCTGATCACCGCCTCGCCCAGCCGGTCGCCGGCGGCCAGGCAGGCGGCCAGCACCCGCTCGTGCAGCGCCCGCCAGTCGTCGAACAGGCCGCTGACGTCGAAGTAGCGCTCGGCGCAGCAGGCGGTGTCCCAGGCGACCTCGGCCAGGCCGAGCGCGCACGCCTGCCGGATCGCCGCGACCAGCGCGGTGCGCTCGGTGTCGAACCAGGCCATCGGGTCCTGCCGGATCTCCCACGGCGTGCCGTCGGGCGAGCTCCAGCGCGGGGCCGAGCCGTGGATGATGGCCGAGGAACTGCCCTGGACGCGTTCGGTCGCCTGCTCGGCCAGCGCGAGCCAGCCGCCGAAGGCCCGGCCGAGCGCCGCCGCGACCGCCTCGGGCCGGTCCTCCAGCTCGGCGCGCTCGCGGGCGTACAGGCGGACCAGGTCGTGGAAGCGGTAGCGCGGCTGCCCGGCCGGGTCGACGCCGCTGATCAGCACGAGCTGGGTGTCCACCAGCGACTCCACCAGCTCCTCGCCCACCGGTACGGGCAGGTCCAGCAGCGCGCCCGCCACCCATCCGGCGAAGTCGGGCACCTCCAGCGTGCCGAGCAGCCGGAAGGCCCGCCGCGCGGCCGGTTCCAGCCCCACGTAGCTGAGCGCCAGGCTCGCCCGGACCGCCAGGTCGCCGGTCGCGAACTGGTCGAGCCGCCGCCGCTCGTCCTTGAGCTGCCCGGCCAGCAGGGTCAGCGGCCAGTGCGGCCGGGCCACCAGCCGGGCCCCGGCCACCCGCACGGCCAGCGGGATCCCGTCGGAGAGCCGGACGATCTCCGCCGCCGCCTCCGGCTCGGCCGCCACCCGCCCGGCGCCGGCGATCCTGGCCAGCAGGCGCACGCCCTGCCGCAGGTGCAGCACCGACAGCTCGATCAGGGCCGCGCCGGACAGGCCGCTCAGCCTGGCCCTGCTGGTGATGATGACGGCGCAGCCGGACGTGCCGGGCAGCAGCGGGCGCACCTGCTGCTCGGAGGCGGCGTTGTCGAGCACGATCAGCATGCGCCGCTCGGCCAGGCTGCTGCGGAACAGCGCGGCCCGCTCGTCCACGCTCTCGGGCAGCGTGGAGCGCGGCACGCCGAGCGCGGTGAGGAAGGCGGCCAGCACCTGGCCCGGGTCGGCGGGGCTGGCCTCGGCGCCGTGCAGGTTCGTGTGGAGCTGGCCGCCCGGGTAGTGGCGGGCGATGCGGTGCGCGGCGTGCACGGCCAGCGTGGTCTTGCCGACGCCGCCCATGCCCGCGATCACGCACACCCGCACCTGGCCGGGGCCCTGCGGCGGTTCGTCGCCGAGCTGGGCGGTGAGCTGGGCGAGCTGCTCGCCGCGTCCGGTGAAGTCGGAGATGTCGGTCGGGAGCTGGGCGGGGGAGCGCGCCGCGGGCGCGGCGGCGCCGCCGGGGGCCGGGTCGAGGGTGCCGGTGAGGATGGCCTGGTGCAGGCGGTTGAGCTCGGCGCCGGGGTCCAGGCCCAGCTCGGCGGCGAACACCCGGCGGGCCTCGCGGTAGCTGGCCAGCGCCTCGGCCTGCCGTCCCGACCTGGCCAGGGCGAGCATGAGCTGGCGGCGCGGGCGTTCGCGCAGCGGGTGCTCGGCGACCAGCTCGGCCAGCTCCGCGATGAGCACGGCGTGCAGGCCGCGGGCCAGGTCCGCCTCGATCCGGTGCTCCAGGGCCGCCAGGCGCTCCTCCTCCAGGCGGCGGGCGTGGTCGCGGAGCCCGGCGGTGAGGTTCAGCCCCGCGTAGGCGGGGCCGCGCCACACCTCCAGCGCCTGCCGCAGCAGCGCGGCGGCCTGTTCGTGGTCGCCGCCGGACAGCGCGTCGCCGCCCCGGCCGGCCAGGGTCTCGAAGCGTTCGGCGTCCAGCTCGCCGGGGTGTACGGCCAGGACGAAACCGGCGTCGGTGCGGGTGATGCGGTCCTGGCCGAGCGTGCGGCGGAGCTGGTGCACGTACAGGCGGAGGTTGTCGGCGGCGGTGCGCGGCGGGCGCTGCTCCCACAGGGCCTCGACGAGCGTGGCGGGGGAGACCGGGCGGCCGGCCCGGCACAGGAGCTCGGCCAGCAGGGTGCGCTGCTTGCCGACGCCGAGCGGCAGCGGCCCTTGGTCACCCGAGACGTGAAGCGGCCCAAGTACGGCGAACTCCATCGCGCTCCCGGCAAGGACGTTGGTGCACAAGGAAGATCAAAGCTGCTTCAATGTGCATCAACGTCCGACTCCCGTCAACCCTGCGCCGACCGGGAGAAAAGGCACCGGCGGGAGCCTTTCGTGGTAGCTCCCGCCGGTGGCTCATCCTAGGTCACGGGTGGCCGAAGGCGACCACCGAAAGGAAGTACGCGTACGCGATGCGGCGACATGTCCCCTTGAAGAAGTAGTGGGAGCAGACGCCCCAGTACAGGACGTAATAGAAGATGTAGTCCACCTGGTACTTGCTATGGACATACCCCATATTTCGCAGGGCGTACCCGTAGTCGTGCATCATGCACGCCTGGCGGAAGTCGTAGCCGAGCGGCTTGTCCGGTGACTTGGTGCAGTAGTCGTAGTACACGCCGCGCACCCACCAGCCGGCCGGCGTCTTCTTCCACTGCACGTAACGCCAGCTCCCGTGGTAGTAGGCGTAGCTGACGCCGCAGTGGTTGAAGGCGAAGTGCCAGAAGTTGGTGCACCAGTACCACTTCTTGCCGTCCAGGTCGGCGTTGGAGGTCGGCGACTGGTTGGCGTAGTCGTAGGCGTTGGCGCTGCCGCCCTCCACCGGGTCGGTCTGCAGGAACCGCCCGAGTTTGGGCTGGTAGAGCCGCACGCCCATGAGGATCGTGCCGTCGGGGGTGTCGGCGGCCCGCTCGGCCGCGCCGTGCCAGCCGTAGCGCATCGCGGGCTGGCCGGCGCGCGGGTTGCCGAACTCGTCGAAGTCCAGCGCCAGTGGCACGCCGTCGGCGTGGACCACGTTGATGTCGTCGTGCAGGTTCGTCAGCTGCAGCCGCACGTCCCCGGTCGCCGAGGTGACCGCGGCCAGGCCGCCGGAGATGGAGTGCACGTTCCTGGTGACCGCGCCGCCCTCCACGACCCAGGCGGGCGTGTCGTCGTCGGCGTCGAAGTGCTCGACCCGCTTGCCGGCCGCGCTCCACGTGCCGCCGGACAGCTGCTCCAGCGTGGTGGTGTTGCGGCGCAGCTCCGGGTCCAGCGTGTACGACTGCCGCACCGCCCCCGACGTCATCTGCCGGACCAGGTCGGTGGTGTAGTACTCCGCCTTCAGCCCGGCCGGCGTGGCCGTGGTGCGGCCGTAGGCGTCGTACTCGTAGCCGGCGTCGGCCAGCCGGTCGCCGCCGTCGTAGGCGTGGTTCTCGGTGACCGCCCCCGAGCCGTCGCAGGCGCTCGTGGTCAGCCCGGTCCTGTTGGAGTTGGCGTCGTAGCCGTAGGCCCGGCGCGAGCAGAGGCCGCTCACGGTGTCGTCCACCGAGGCGATCCTGCCCAGCTTGTCGTAGCCGATCTTCTGGGCGGACAGCCCGTTGTGGCTCACCTGCTGGCCGTGGATCGACCAGGTCACCGAGTCGTCCAGCAGCCGCACCCCCGCCGCGGTCCGGTAGACCCGCGAGACCGGCGCGCCGGACGGGTCCCGGGCGAGGTCGTAGGAGAGGCCGCCCGGCAGGTTCTCGTGGCTGATCGAGCCGTCGACGGTGTACGTGGCGGTGAACGTCCCGGCCACCGAGTCGGTCATGGTGGACAGCGCGCCGCGCACGTCGTCGTAGGCGTAGGTGACCGTCGAGGGCGCGCCGTCGGTCTTCCTGGTGATGCGGTCGAGGGCGTCGTACTCGACCCTGGTCACGCCGCCGTCGGCGTCGGTGTAGGACGTCTGGCGGCCCAACGCGTCGTACTCGCGGGTGATCGAGGTCCCGTTGGAGGCCGTGCTCCCGACCGCCCGCCCGGCCGCGTCGTAGGTGGTGCTCACCTCGGGCACCGCCGTCCCGGCCCCGCCGGTCACGGCGGTCCGCACGATGTCGCCCGCCGGGTTGTACGTGGTCGTCGTGGTCCTGGTCACCCCGTTGGCCGTCTCGGTCACCGACGACACGCGGCCGCCGGGCTCGTAGGCGTACACCTTGGTGACCAGCTCGGCGGGACGGGTGCCGCTGTCACCGACGCCCGCCTTGGACCTCGTCCGGCACAGCTGCCCGGCCCACTCGGCCTTGCCGCCGCACGCGCCGGTGCCGTCGGCGGTGTAGTACTCGCTGGTCGTGGTGCCCGCGTCGTCGCCCGACGACTTCGGCATCGTGGTGGCGACCACCCGCCCGTCGGAGTCGTACGCCGTGGTCCTGGTGATCGCCAGGCCGCCGGGGTCCTCCACCGTCTTGACGCTCTTGCCGGTGTTCCAGTCGTAGTACGTCCGGCTCGTCCGCACGTCGGCGTCGGAGGCCGCCCCGGGCACGTACGCGCCCACCGCGACCGTCGTGGCCAGGTTCGACACCTTGGCGTCGGCCGGCCGGCCCTCGTCGAAGGTGTTGACCGTGTGCTTCCTGGCCGCGACCTGCGCGCCGTTCAGCGTGACCAGGTGCAGCGGGCCCAGCTCGGAGACCATCCGCTGCCCGTCGGTGCTGTAGGCGGACTCCTCGGCCAGCAGCCGCGCCCGGTCGGCGGGCGAGGCGTTGAGCAGGCCGAGCCGGGTCAGCTCGGCGCCCGCGTCCGGCGTCTGACCGAGGGCGAGCGCCCTGTTGCCGGCCGACAGCGACGACACCGTGTTGCCCTGAGCGTCGTACTGGCTGGTGGAGACCGCGCCGCCGGGCTCCACCCGGTTGACCGTCTGCCCGGAGACGTTCAGGTAGGTGATCGTGGCGCGGACGTAGTCGGAGGCGGCCAGGCCGCCGCGCCCGGTGTGGTTGGCCGGCACCTGGTCGGCCGGGAAGATCGCGGTCGCGTCCACCGGGGAGTCGCCCTGCCCCCAGGCGGCCGTGGCCGTCTCGCTCATCCCGTACGGCGCCCCCGTCCCGCTGATCGGCACGTCGTAGACCACCGACGTGACCGCGGCGCCGTTCGTCTCGCTCGGCGTGCCGGGCCGCAGCGTCGGGCGGGAGACGGCGAGCAGCATGCCGTCGGCGGCGGTGTCGGCGTTGCCCGCCTTGCCGTAACTGAACGTCCACGGCAGCTCGCCGGGCGGGGTGTAGCGGTTCACCCGGCCGCCGAGGTCGTAGTCGTAGCGCGTCCTGATGCCGGGGGTGGCCGGGTTCCACTGCTCGCGCAGGCGGCCCAGGTCGTCGTAGCGGTACTCCGACAGGCCCAGCGGCGCGCTCGCGCCGCCCTCCCACAGGCTGATCGCCCTGACCTGCCCGGCCACGTCGCCGAGCTGCGCGCCCGCGGTCGTGGTCGTGGCGTAGTCCAGCCTGATCAGGCGGCAGCCCTGCGGCAGGCTCGCCAGCGTGTCCACGTCGCAGTCGGCCTGCGTGTACGACGGTGCGATGATCTTGATCGGCCGGGCCAGCGCCTTGCCGTCCGAGCCGGTCACCGACTGCCACACGAACGCCGTGCTGCCCTTGCCGCCGGCCGGGTAGACCGCCCGCACCAGGTAGATCGGCGCGGCGGCGGCCACCTTGGCGAACACCGTGCGCTCGGCCGAGTTCGTGTCCGACAACGTGTAGCGGTCGGCCGCGGCGTCGAAGGTCAGCTGCAGGCTCGCCGCGTCCTGCTGCGGCTCGTACGAGCCGTCGGCGTTCTTGGTGAAGGCCACCGCCGAGCCCTCGCCGCTCAGCTCGACCGAGGTGGAGGAGGTGGCCCGGAGCTGGGCGAACGTGCCCTGACCCGACTGGGCGAGCCCGGTCGGCGTCCACTCGGTGCCGAAGATCGCCGCCACGCCCGGCAGCGCCGAGCCCTTGCGCGGGTCACGCGAGGAGAACGAGCGCATCAGGCCGATGCCGTACACGTTGGCGTCCGTGGCGGCCATCCTGAAGTCGCCGGTCAGCGTGTTGACCGAGCCGGGGCCGACCGGCTGGGTGGAGGCGCCCTCGCCGTCCCGGTCCACGACCAGGTCCACCGGCTGGGAGGCGGCCGTGCCCGAGGAGGTGACGAACTCGGCCCTGATCTCGATCGAGCCGTCCTCGGCCAGCGTGTGCGTGGTGTCCCAGACCAGCTCGGGCGAGGCGCCCGCGCTCATCGCCACCGGCCAGGTGACCGCCGACCCGCCGGACCTCCTGCGCACGTCGGCCGCCGGCACCTGGTGCCAGGAGTCGGCCTCACCGCGCCGGTAGGAGAAGGTGACCGCGCTCAGCCCCGCGCTGCCCGTGGCCGAAAGGACCGTCCGGCGGGCGGTGGACTGCCCGTCCTTGGGCGAGGTGACCGCCGAGCCGCCCACGTTGAACGCGTACGTCGTCGCCGGCGACAGGTTGCCCGCCTTGTCCTTGACCCACGCCTTGAGCGTGTGCGGGCCGTCGGCGGGCGGCGTCCAGCTCACCGTGTGCGGCGCGCCGGAACCGGCGGCGGACTGCTGGGCCCCGCCGTCGAACGACCACAGCACCGAGGACGCGTCGGCCGAGGCCGGGGTGATGGTGAACTGGCCGGCCTGACCGGCGCCCTTGGCCCACGCGTCCTGCGGGTAGTCGCCGGAGGACACCTCCGGGGCGGGCGGCGGGGCGGCGTCCACCGTGAAGGCGAACCACGCCGACCAGGGGCCGTAGTCGGTGCCGTCGTGCGAGCGCACCCGCCAGGCGTACGACGTGTTCGCCAGGGCCGTGCCGGTCTTCCAGGAGGCGGTGGCGCCGTTCGCCACGTTCGCGGCCGAGCCGCCGGTCACCTTGGTCGCGTGGTCGGCCGTCCAGATCTCGAAGTCGGCCCGCTGCGCCTGCCCGTCGGCGTCGCTCACCTTGGCCGACAGCGTCGGCTGCGCCGCGCCCACCATGGCCGGGCCGGCGCACACCGAGCAGGGCGCGACGGCCAGGGCCGACGGCGTGCCCGGCAGCGAGTTGTAGGTGATCGCGATGTTGGGGTTGTTGGCGAAGCGCTTCCAGTAGTAGTTGTCGGTCTCGCTGCCGGCCTTGACCATGAAGGTGACCGACGTGCCGTTCGCGCTCACCACGCCCTGCACCGCGCTGGTGACGTCCCAGCCGACCCAGGCCGCCGGGCAGCTCGACGCGCCGCCCTGACCGGCCGACGACCAGCCGTAGGCGACGTTCTTGGCGCCGATGTTCAGGTTCGAGGCGGGCTGGTTGTTCCACGTCGTGCCCGAGCCGACGGCCGCGGTCCTGTGCAGCTCGACGTTCCGCGCCGAGCAGGACCAGGCCCACGTCTCCTTGATGTTGAACGTGGCCGCCGTGACGTGCTTGCCGGCCAGGCCCGACAGGCCCATGTTGAAGAACGAGCGCCGCTTGTAGCCGCCGCCGTTGCTGGTGCCGGCCGTCGCGTCGTTCGTCGAGTTCCAGTACGCGCTGGAGGGATAGGCCGAGTCCACGTACGTCCAGCCGGACCTGGCCGAGGTGAAGCTCGGGTCGATCGTCACCGGGTAGACCGTGGCCGGGTCGGCCAGCAGCGCGGCGTCGGGGGTGACGCGCAGCTCGCGGCCCGACAGCCGCACGCCCATCCTGGCCCGCCGGCCCGGCTGGGCGGCCAGCGCCGGGGTGGCCGGGTTGCGGGTCATGGCCGACTCGGTGGCGGCGTCCCACATCTCCGGCGCCGCCGAGCCGAACACCGGCTCGCCCCCGGCGTCCAGGATCGAGACGTTGCCGTGCTTGTCGGTCCTGACCTCGCCCTTCTTCACCGACGTGGCGAACCTCAGCTCCTTCAGCGCCGGGTTCACCGCGGCCTGCCGGGTCTTGACGACGAGCTTCTCGGCGAAGCCGTCCACGTCCGCGGTCAGCACCAGGTCCACGCCCGGCAGCACGTCGGGGTAGGTGGCGGTGGCGCCGTCCAGCACCGGCTCGGGCAGGGCGCCGAGCGGCGTGCCGAGGGTGAGCCGGGTGCCCCGCTCGGTGGCGGTGACCAGCGGGCCGTCGCCGCCGCCGGAGAAGCTGTAGGAGACCGCGGCGGCCTTCGGTGTGACCGTGCCGTCCTGGCTCGCCGCCAGCGTCGGGTCGGCGGGCACCCACGCCTCGCCCCGCCTGACCCGGACCGGGCGGTAGCGGTGCTCCTGGGTGACCGTGCCGGCCGGGTCGACGAAGAACTCGTCGGTCTCGGTGGTCAGCGAGACCGCCTTGACGCGCTTGCCGCAGACCGCGGCGGCCAGCCGGGCGGAGATCTCGGTGGGCATCTCGTCCGGGCAGGCGACCGCCGCCCGGGTCTTGGCGGGCGCGGGTGGGGCGGCCCGCGCGGGGATCGGCACGAGGGCCGTGGACGTCAGCAACAGGACGAGGAGCGGCGGTAAGGGAGTCAGCCGCCTGGGTTTCTTCAACACCGTCCAACCTCCGCGGGGGGTGTAAGGCCGTTCGGTGCTCAGCATGAGCAGCGGCTGTATAGGCGGCGTATAGATCCCGTAGGCGGCCAAAACCGGTTGCGGCGCGGCGCGGGCGGCTGTTGTACTTCCCGGCGGCACCGGTCGCCGGACGAAGGAGCGGATCGATGAGGACAGCGTTCATGACCTCCCAGCACAGGACACCCACCTATTCAGAGGGCATGACGCTTCTTGAGATCTCCGCTCACCAGGACGCATCCGCATGTAGATAGACCCGCCCGGCAGGCCCTGCGCCACCTGCGGCCCGCCCCGCGCGCCGCGCTCGCGCTGGGCGCCGCCACCGCCGCGGCCACGGCGCTGCCACTGGCCGCGCCGCACGTCACCCGCCGCTTCGTCGACGACGCCGTCGCCGGTGCCGGGCTGCGCCACCTGATCCTGATCGCGCTCGGCTACCTCGGCCTGGCCGCCGCCGGTCAGGCCGCCCGCATGGCCGCCGCCTGGCTCGCCGGCCGCCTGGCCTGGGACGGCACCAACCGCCTGCGCGAACACCTGGCCGGGCACGTGCTCGGCCTCGACCTGGCCTTCCACGCCCGCCACTCGCCCGGCGAGCTGATCGAACGCGTGGACGGCGACGTGGCGGCCGTGGCGGACTTCGTCGTGGCCTTCGTCCTCGACGTCGTGGCCGGGCTGTTGCTGCTGGCCGGTGTGCTCGCCGTCGTGTTCACCGTCGACTGGCGGCTGGGCGCGGCGCTGCTGGCGTACTGCCTGCTGGTCGGGCTCGCCATGGCCGGCGCGCAGCGGCTCGCCGTGCCGTCGGCGACCCGGTCGCGGGAGGCGAGCGCCGCGCTCTACGGCCACCTCGAAGAGCGCCTGGCCGGGGCCGAGGACCTGCGGGCCAACGGCGCGGGCGGGCACGCGCTCGGCCGCTTCCACCAGGTCGCCGGGGCCTGGTTCCGCGCCGAGTGGCACGGCTCGCGCATCGCGGGCGGCCTGCTCGCGGCCACGAACGTGGCGTTCGCGGCCGGGACCGCGCTGATGCTCGCCCTGGCCGCCTGGCTGCTGGACGCCGGGGCGCTCACGGTCGGCACCGCCGTGCTGCTCTTCCAGTACACGCTGATGATCCGCACGCCGTTCGAGCGGCTGATCGACCAGCTCAGGCAGTTCCAGGGGGCACTGGCCGGGTTCGCCCGCATCGGCTCCCTGCTGGCCGAGCGGCCCGCGCTGCCCGTCCACGCCGCACCCCGGCCGCTGCCCGCCTCCGGCGCGCTCGGCGTGCGGCTGGACGACGTGAGCTTCGCCTACCCCGACGACGGCGAGACCGCGCTGTCGGGCATCACCCTCACCCTGGCCCCCGGCGAACGCCTGGGCCTGGTGGGACGCACCGGCAGTGGCAAGACCACCCTCGCCAAGCTGCTGCTGCGCCTGTACGACCCGACCGGCGGCACGGTCGGGATCGGCGGCCTCGACCTGCGCCAGTCCGACCCGGAGTCGCTGCGCCGCCGGATCGGGGTGGTCACCCAGGACGTACGGCTGTTCGCCGGCAGCGTCCGCGACAACCTCACCCTGTTCGGCGCCCTGACCGACCCCCGCCATGACGACGCCCATTTGCTGGAGGTGCTGGCCGGGGTGGGGCTCGGGGGCCGGCTGGCCGCGCTGCCGGGCGGGCTCGACGGCGAGCCGGGCGGACTGTCGGCGGGGGAGGCCCAGCTGCTCGCCTTCGCCCGGGCCTTCCTGGCCGACCCCGGCCTGGTCATCCTGGACGAGGCGTCCAGCAGGCTCGACCCGGCCACCGAACGGCACGTCGAGGACGGCGTCCGGCGGCTGCTGGACGGGCGGACCGGCGTGCTCATCGCGCACCGGCTCTCCTCCCTGGCACACGTGGACAAGATCGCCGTGCTGGAACGCGGCAAGCTCGTCGAGTACGGACGCCGCGCCGACCTGGCCGCCGACCCCGGCAGCAGGTTCGGCCGGCTCCTGGACGCCGCGGGGGTGAGCCGGTGAGCGCGCGCCGGGCTCAGGCTCGGCCGGCTCCTGGGCGCCGGGATGAGCCGGTGAGCGTGCGCCGGGCCCTGGGCGTGACGGGCCGCCTGATCGGCTTCGACGTGCGCCTGTACGTGCTGCAGATCCTGCTGTGGCTGCCGGTCCACGCGCTCCCGCTCGGCGGCGGCCTCGTGCTGCGGCAGCTCTTCGACCAGATCAGCGGGCACAGCCCGGCGACGTTGCGGCAGTCGTTGTGGTTGTGCGCGGCGTTCGCGGGCGTCGAGCTGGTCCGCGGGATCGTCCTGGTGTTCGCCTGGTCCTACGGCTCCTACTGGTGGGACGCGGCGGCCACGCTGCTGCGCGCCAACGTGCTGGGCTCGGTGCTGACCGCGCGCGGCCCGGTCGCCGCCCGGCTGCCGCGCTCCCCGGGCGAGTCGCTGGCCCGGCTGCGCGACGACGTGGCCGAGCTGGTCGAGCTCGCCGACGAGTCGGTGCCCCTGGCCGGCGGCGTGCTGTTCGGCGGGGCGGCGCTGGCGGTCATGATCTCGATCGATCCCGTCGTCACCGTGACGCTGGTCGTGCCGATGCTCGCGATCGGCGTGCTGAGCAGGCTCATGGGACGGGTGATCAGGCGGCGGCACCAGCGGGCCAGGGAGCTGGGCGCGGGCGTGACGGCCTTCGTCGGCGAACTGTTCGGCGGCGTGCTCGCGCTCAGGACGGCCGGGGCCGAACGGGCGGCGCTGGAACGCCTGCGCACCCTCAACGCCCGCCGCCGGGACGCCGCCGTACGCAGCCGCCTGGCCACCGACCTGCTGGAGGCCGCCACGGGCACCACGGTCGAGCTGGGCGTCGGCGTCGTGCTGCTGCTGGCCGCCGGGGCGATGCGGCGCGGCGAGTTCACCGTGGGCGACCTCGCCCTGTTCACCAGCTACGTCGGCTGGCTGACCGCGCTGCCGCGCACCATCGCCTCCGTCCTGTACCGCCTCCCCAGGGCGGACGTCTCGGCCGAGCGTCTGACCGCCCTCCTCGCCCCCCACCAGGACACCGCCGACCTCACCCACGACCACCCCCTCCACCTCAACCCGCCTCGGCCTCCATCAGCCCAATCCCCGGGCCACCCCCTGCCCCTCCGCCCCACCCCGCCCCCGGGAGGACCACCCCCGAACCGCACACTCCGCCTGCGCCCCACGCTGCCTGCCCCTCCGGCAGAGCTGCCTCCGAGCGGCGAGGGGCCGGCCGCGCCGACGACGCTGGAGGTGCTGGAGGTGCGGGGGATGAGTGTGCGGCATCCCGGTGGCCGCGGGGTGCATGACGTGGACCTGACGCTCCGGCGCGGCACGTTCACCGTCGTCACCGGGGCCGTCGGCGCGGGCAAGACCACGCTGGTGCGTGCCCTGCTCGGCCTGCTGCCCCTGGACGCCGGGACGATCACCTGGAACGGCCGCCCGGTGCCCGACCCCGGCGCGTTCCTGGTGCCCGGACGGGCGGCGTACGCGAGCCAGATCCCGCGCCTGTTCTCGGAGACCCTGCGCGAGAACCTGCTCCTCGGCCTGCCCGCGGGCGACGCCGACCTGGCCCGCGCCCTGGAGCTGGCCGCCTTCGAGGACGACCTGGCCGCCATGCCGGACGGCCTGGAGACCGTCGTCGGCCCCCGGGGCGTGCGCCTGTCCGGCGGTCAGGTGCAGCGCGCCACCGCCGCCCGCGCCCTGGTCCGCGCCCCGGACCTGCTCGTGGTGGACGACGTGTCGTCCGCCCTGGACGTCGGGACCGAGAACCTGTTGTGGGAGCGCATCGCCCGGCACGGCCCCGCCACGCTGCTGGTGGTCTCCTCCCGCCGGGCCGCGCTCGAACGTGCCGACCAGGTGGTCGTCCTCGACCGGGGCCGGGTCGCGGGCCGCGGGCCGCTGGGGGAGTTGCTGCGTACGTGCCCCGAGATGCGGAGACTATGGAACGGAGAGCCGATCGAGGAACGAGGGAGCACATGAGGATCGACCGCCTGGACCACCTGGTGCTGACCGTCGCCGATGTCGAGGACGCGGTGCGCTTCTACACCACGGTGCTGGGGATGGAGGCGGTGACGTTCGGCGAGGGGCGGCGGGCGCTGGCGTTCGGGCAGAGCAAGATCAACCTGCACGAGGCGGGCCGCGAGTTCGAGCCGAAGGCGGCCCGGCCCGCGCCGGGCAGCGCCGACCTGTGCCTGATCACCGCCGACCCCATCGAGACGGTCATGGACGAGCTGGCCCGCCACGGCGTAGGGATCGAGGAGGGCCCGGTGGAGCGGACCGGAGCGCTCGGCCCCATCAGGAGCGTCTACCTGCGCGACCCCGACGGGAACCTGGTCGAGCTCAGCAACTACCTCTGACCGGGCATTATGGATGGTGTGCAAGAGACTGCGACAGCACACGTGCCGGCATCCATGACGGCGCCCGTCACGTCACCCGCGATCGCGTCGCTGGCCGAGCTGGTGGCCGGTGGCGGTGTCGTGGTGCTCAGCGGGGCCGGGCTGTCCACCGAGTCCGGCATTCCCGACTACCGAGGCCCGACCGGGCGGGCCAGGCGTGCCGAGCCGATGACGTACCAGCGCTTCACCGGCAGCGCCGAGGCGCGGCGGCGCTACTGGGCGCGCAGCCACGTCGGCTGGCGGCAGATCGGCCGGGCCGCCCCCAACGCCGGCCACCGCGCGGTGGCCGAGCTGGAGCGGCGCGGCCTGCTGGCCGGCATCGTCACCCAGAACGTCGACGGCCTGCACCAGGCCGCCGGGGCGCGCCGGGTGGTCGAGCTGCACGGCGGCCTCGACCGCGTCGTGTGCCTGTCGTGCCGCGAACGCACCCCGCGTGCCGAGCTGGAGCGCCGCCTCAGCGCGGCCAACCCGCGCTGGGCCGCCGAGGGCCGCGTCAACCCCGACGGCGACGCCGCCCTCACCGACGCCCAGGTCGCCGGGTTCCAGGTGGTCGACTGCGTCTCCTGCGGCGGCCTGCTCAAGCCCGACGTGATCTTCTTCGGCGAGAACGTGCCGAGGGATCGGGTGGCGGAGTGCTTCGCGCTCGTGGGCGGGGCGCGCTCGCTGCTCGTGCTGGGGTCGTCGCTGGCGATCAGGTCGGGGCTGCGCTTCGTCACCAGGGCGGCCGAGCTGGGGCTGCCCGTCGCCATCGTCAACCAGGGCCCGACCGGCGCCGACGCCGACGCCGCGCTCCTGCTCGACGCCCCGCTCGGGACGACCCTGACCGAACTGGCCGCCCGCCTCTAATGGGACCCCACACTCGTGCCCGGCGGCGCCGCAAGGGCGGCGCGGGGCCGGCACGGGAACGCCGCAGGGTTGGTACGGGGGTGACAGGGGAACGGCGCGGGGGTGGCGTAGTGGCGGCAGAATGGGGGGCATGCCTCCTCGTCCATGCCCCTGTGGTCTGCCCGCGTCCTACGCGGACTGCTGCGGGAGATACCACCGCGGTGAGGGGTCGGCCCCCACCGCGGAGTCGCTCATGCGGTCCAGGTTCAGCGCGTTCGCCGTGGGCGACGAGGCCTACCTCATGGCCACCTGGCATCCCGCCGACCGCCCGGCCCGCCTCGACCTCGACAGGAAGGTCGCGTGGGTGGAGCTGGAGGTGCTGGAGAGCACCGGCGGCAGCCCCGTCCACACCGAGGGCACGGTGCGGTTCCGTGCCCACTTCGTCAACCGGCGGGTGCCGGGGGTGCTCGACGAGCACAGCAGGTTCGTCCGGCTCGACGGCCGCTGGGTCTACGCCGGGGTCGTGGCGAGCGGGCGGTAGTCGCAGTCGTAGCCGAAGTACCGCGGCCCGGCCAGCTCCAGCCCGCCCGGCGAGGTCCAGCGCGGGTCGCAGGGCACGGCGATGACCGTGACGCGCAGGCCGTAGCGCATGGCCTCGGTGGTGACCGGCTCGCCCGAGTCGGTGTCCAGCACGCAGATCAGGTCGGGCGTGGTGGCCACGATCTCGCCGTCCCGGCGGGCCAGCAGGTGCTCGTTCTGGAAGCTGAGCTCCAGCGTGCCGGTGCCTTCCAGGCGGGCCTGGCCGCGGGCGAAGCCGCCGGTGGTGCGGCGCTCGACGTCCACGACCTTGCCGGTGAACAGCTTCAGGCCGCCCAGCACGTCCAGGGCCGCCGCCACCGGGTCGGCGTGCCCGGCGCGGGCCAGCCGCACGGCCCGGCCCAGGTCCTCGGCCAGCGTCAGCGTGGCCGGCACCAGACCGTCGCGCAGCTGGTCGCCGCGCATGACGGTGTCGGCGCAGGAGACCTGGCAGCCCATCTGCACGCACGCCGCCCTGGCCAGGCGCTCGGCCCACACGTTGGACACCGTCTCCAGCACCAGCGTGTTGCCCTTGTCGTCGGCCAGCGCCATCGGCGTGTTGGGCACGCCGATCAGCGTCGGCAGCACCATCTGGGCCTCGGGGAAGGCACGGCCCATCGCGTCGCCGTCCACGATCGGCAGGCCCGCCTGCGCGGCGGCGGCGATCGGGATCATCGAGTTCACGCCGCCGACCTCGATGGGCACGATGTGCGTGGCCGGACGGCCGAGCACCGCCTCCAGGGCGCGCAGCGCGGTCAGCTCCTCGGTGCCCGCCGGCAGCTTCTCCAGCAGGACGGTCGGCGCCCCCATGCCCGAGACCGCCACGACGGTCGCGTCCGCGGGCACCTCGTCGATGGCCACCAGCGGCACGGGGCCGTGCCTGCGGATGGCCTCGCGGGCCAGCAGCTTGCCCACGTACGGGTCGCCGCCGCCGCCGGTGCCGAGGATCCCGGCGCCGCGCGCCATGTCGTCCAGCCGGTCGATTCCGATCTCACGCATCGATCTTCTCCAGGTCCAGGTCGCCGACGGCCTTCACCCTGATCCGGGTGGCGTCGCCGGGCAGGTAGGCGAGCGGCAGCTCCTCCACGTCCACGATCCGCACGCTGCCCGCGCGGGCGCCGCCGCGCTCGGCGCGGATGATCGCCTCGCTCTTGGCCTCCTCCAGGATGCGTTCGCGCGGGCCGGAGAAGACCCGGTCCACCTCGCCGCCGACCTGGGCGATGGCCGCGCCGACCGCGTTGGCCACCTCGAAGTGCGCCGGGCGGCGCACGTCGTCGAAGCCCGGCAGCTCCTGGATGAGCACGCTGCCGCCGCCGACCAGCACGACGGGCAGCGGTGCGGACGAGGTGCGCATGCGGTCGACCGCCTCCGAGACGCGCTCGGCGATGAGCTTGAGCGGGCGCTGCGGGTCGACGTGGGCGACCCTGCCGCGGTCGCCGATGTCGGCCAGCCCGGCGGCCACGGCCAGGTCGGTGGCGGTCAGGGTGCCGCCGCCGAACACCAGCGCCTCCTCGGTCAGCCGGTAGCCGACGCTGCGCGGGCCGGTGGTGCCGTCCTCGGCGACCAGCGAGCCGCCGCCGATGCCGATCGACAGCACGTCGGGGATGCGGAAGTTGGTGCGCACCTCGGCGACCAGCGCCTCCCCGGCGGCCTCCCGCGGGAACCCGCCGACCAGGATGCCCACGTCGGACGTGGTGCCGCCGATGTCCACCACCGCGCAGTCGGTCAGCCCCGACAGGTACGCCGCGCCGCGCATCGAGTTCGTCGGCCCGGACGCGAACGTCGCCACCGGGTAGCGGCGCGCCTGGTCCACGTCCATGAGGGTGCCGTCGTTCTGGGACAGGAACAGCGGCGCGTCGATCCCGGCCACCCGCAGCGCCTCGCCGAAGGCGGCCACGGTCCGGCCGGCCAGCGGGCGCAGGGCGGCGTTCACGATCGTGGCGTTCTCCCTGGCCAGCAGGCCGACCCGGCCGACCTCGCAGGACAGCGACAGGTGCACCTCGGGGCCCAGCTCGGCGGCCAGGATCTGCGCGGCCTCCCGCTCGTGGGCGTCGCTGACCGGGGAGAACACCGAGGAGATCGCGACCGTGCGCAGGCCGCGCCGCCTGATGTCGGCGGCGACGCCGCGCAGCTCGTCCGGGTCGAGGGCGGAGATGGGGGCGCCGTCGTACTCGCAGCCGCCGTGGCACAGGTAGACCGCGCCCTCGACCGCCTGACGCAGGCGGTCGGGCCAGTCCACCAGCGGCGGCAGCGCGGCCGTGGCGGGCAAGCCGAGCCGGACGGCCGCGACCGGCTCCAGCCGGGCGGCCTCCACCAGGGCGTTGACGAAGTGGGTGGTGCCGATCATCACCGCGGACACCCGGGTGGCGCCCAGGCCGGCCAGGGCCGCGGCGACGCCGCCCGTGACGTCCGCGGTGGTGGGGGACTTGACGGTGGCCAGCACCTGGCCGTCGTCGCCGATGAGGGCGGCGTCGGTGTTGGTGCCGCCCACGTCGATGCCGATACGCATGAAGGAGGACTCTCTTCTCGGACGGTGAGCGCGGGCCGCGCGACTCTCGGACGGTGAGCGCGGGCCGCGCGACTCTCAGACGGTGAGCGCGGGCCGCTCGACGGGGACCTCGCGGGTGCCGCGGACCAGGCCGAGCCGGCCCGCGACGACGTAGCCCAGGCCCGCGAGGATCAGGGAGTTCAGGGCCGGGATGCCGATCCACTGGTAGTGGTCGCTGAGCCAGCCGACCAGCGCGGCGGCGGCCCAGATGACCAGCGTGGCGGGCACCCACGTCGGCTCGGTCTCGGGCAGCGTGCCGGTGGCGCGCGAGGCGTCCAGCACCGGGCGCCAGCGGCGCACCACGAAGTACTCGGCGACCATGATCCCGGCCACGGGGGGCGTGATGACGCCGAGGATCAGCAGGAAGTCGGTGAAGCGCTCCAGGATCCCGGCGGCGGCCAGCACGCTGCCCAGGACGCCGATGCCGACGGTGACGGCGACCCGGTTCAGCCGCACCCCGACCGTCGACTCCACGGCGTTGAGCAGGCCGAGCGCGGCGGAGTACAGGTTCCAGTTGTTGATCTTGACGGTGGCCGAGATGAGGACGATGACGCCGATCACGCCGGAGGAGGCCGTGATGATCGCGATCACGTCCGAGGACTTGACCGCGTAGGCCAGCAGCACGCCGGCCAGGCCGAGCACGTACTCGCCGAGGGAGATGCCGACGAGGGTCTGCTTGACGACGTCGCCGGTGTTGCGGTTGAACCTGGTCATGTCGGGCGTGGTCACCGCGCCGATGATGTAGGAGCCGGCCACGATGGTGGCGCCGGTCGCGATGCTGATCGGCTCACCGAACGGCGGCGAGGCCACCAGGGACCCCAGGTCATGTCGCGAAATTTCCACCCACATCGCCCAGCCGGCCAGGCCGAGGAACGCCGGCACGGTGATGAACGCCGTCATCCCCATCGCCTTGAACCCTCGGATGACCAGCAGCGTCACGCCGATGCCCGCGATCATGGACCACCCCCAGAGCGGCAGCCAGGACATGATCGAGTGCAGGCCCGAGGCGAAGACCGCGGTCTGCACGCCGAACCAGCCGAACAGGCTCAGGGCGATGATCACGCCGATGATCGTGGAGCCGTACCGGCCGAAGCCGGTCCAGCGGGCCAGCATGGAGGTGGACAGGCCCTCGCGCATCCCGGCGATGCCGACGAAGATGCACACCACCTCCAGGATCACCGAGCCGAGCGTGAACGCCCAGAACGCCCCCCAGAACGACAGCCCGGCGCCGAGCGTGGCGCCCAGCAGGAACTGCGTCAGGTCGGAGAGCTGGCCGAACCGCTGCACGGCCACGTTGAACCAGGAGTAGCGGGCGGCCTGCGGCACCCGCTCCAGGGGGTAGTCGGAGTCGGTCATGGTGGTCTTCCTTCGCATCGGGGGGTCGTGGCGGGGGCTCACGAGCAGGGGCTCACGAGCGTGCGGTGTCAGGGCTGGTCACAGGAGCGAGGGCGGCCCGGCGGCGCGGGCGCGCAGCCGGACGAACGGGCCGGGCAGATAGGCGAGCGGGATCTCCTCCACGCCGACGACCCGCACCCGCCGCGGATCGGCCCCGGCGCGGACGGCCGCCGCCCTGGCCTCCTCGGCGACCGGTTCGAGCGCGGCGGCCAGTGCCGACCGGTCGGGCAGGCGGACGATGCGCTCGTACTGGCCGCCGACCGGGCTGACCGCCGCGCCGATGGCGCCGGCCGCCGGCCCGTGCTCGGGATGCAGCCCCTCCGGCACGGCGTGCTCACCACCGCCGACGACCACGAGCGGCAGCAGCCCGGCGCCCGGCTGCAGCCGGTCCACGGCCTCGGCCAGCTCCGTCGGGTCGACCGGCCGCGGCACCCTGATCAGCCCGGGGATGCGCAGCCCGACGGGCACGCCGCCGATGTCCGCGCCGCCCACGGCCTCCTCCGGATAGCCGCCGGCCAGCACGCCGACACGGACACGGGTGGCGCCCACGTCGGCGACCACCGCGTCACCGAGCCCGGTCAGCGCGCCGGCGCCGCGCAGCACGCTCGCCGGTCCGCTGCCCAGGCTGAGCCCGGGATGGCGGGCCAGGTGCTCAAGGCTCATCAGCGTGCCGTCGCCGCGGGTCACGAACACCGCCGCCCCCGGGCACAGGCCCGCCAGCGCGGTGGCCAGCCCGCCGGAGACCGCGCCCGCGAACCCCGACAGGGCGGCGTCCAGCACGGTCGCGTTCTCACGTTCCAGCAGGCCGAGCGAGCCGAGGTCGGCCGACAGCGCGATCGGCACGTCCTCGCCCAGCTCCGCCCGGACGATCTCGGCGGCCTCGCGCTCCTGCTCGCCGTCCAGAGGCGAGAACAGGCCCGCGACGGCGACGGCCTGCGCGGTGCCGGCCACGCCCGCGGCGAAGCGGGCCACGGCGTCGCGGTCGAGGGGCGTGCGGTCCTCGCGGTCGAGGCCGCCGCCGCCGTCCACGACGGCGGTGCCGGCGTTCACCGCGGCGCGCAGGTCGGGCGGCCAGCCGGACAGCGGGCGCACCGCGGTCGCCGACACGCCCGCGATGCGCAGCACGGCCACCTTGCGCAGCCCGGACCGCCTGGTCACGGCGGTGGCGGCGCCACGCAGGCCGACGGCGACCTGGACCGGCTCGCCGTCCATCGGCAGGCGTTCCAGCGCGGCGCGCACGCCGGCCACCGGGTCGCCGGGGATCGAGGCGATCTTGACGGTGGCCAGCACCCGGCCGTCGTCGGCGACGACGGCCGCGTCGGTGTTGGTCGGCCCGACGTCCACCCCGGCCCTCACGCCCCGGCCTCCCGCCCGGTGGACCCGGTGGGGGAGGGGCTGAAGGCCGTGCCCGCCGGGGTTTCCGGCGTCGCGGGGGCGGGGGGCGCCTGCGGTGGGGGAGGGGTGGGAAGTCCGGTGAGACCGAACGCGGCGGGCCCGGCCAGCAGCAGCCCCTCGGGGGTGTGCCAGACCGGGTCGCAGGGGACGCGCACCACGCTGACCCGCAGCCCGTACCGGACCTGCTCGGCCTGCACGACCTCGCCCGTACGCGTGTCCAGCATCGCGATCACGTCGGGCACCACGGCCAGCGGCACGCCGTCCTCGACGACCGCCAGGAACTCGCTGCCCGCCTGGACGCGGACCAGCCGCCCCTGGTCGTACCCGAGCCCTTCGACCAGGATCGACCCGGCCGTCTCCGCGACCTTGCCGGTGACCAGCGGGTCGGGCAGCCGCGTCCCCAGGCGCACGGCCCGGGTGACCGACCCGAGCGCGGTGGAGCCGGCCACCTGGTCGCCGCGCATGATGTACTCGCTGGTCGCGACCTGGCCGCCGAACGCCTCCAGCGACGCCCGTACCAGCCGTTCCAGCCAGCCGCCGGTCACCCGGTCGACGACGACGGTCCGGCCGCGCTCGTCGCACAGCACGGCAGGGGTGGGCGCGATGCCGCGCAGCTGCATCACCGTCTGGTCCATGCGGGGGAAGGCGCGGCTCATCCCGTCGGCGTCCACCAGCGGCAGGCCGACACGGGCCGCCCAGGCCACCGCCAGGCAGCCGTTCGCGCCGCCGATCTCGCTGGCCAGCACCGCGCCGACGGGCGCGTCGTACAGCTCCTCGATCTTGTCGCGCAGGTAGACGGGCTCGTCGGTGCCGCCGACGCGTTCGGACATCACGGCCGAGGAGCCCGCGGTGCCCACGGGCATGACCAGCAGCTCGGGGTCCAGCTCGGCGGGCTGCACGACGCGTACCGGCCCGTGGTCCTCCAGCGCCTGCAGCGCCGCGGCGCGCGCGATGGTCACGGGACCGCCGCCGCCCGAGCCGAGCACGGCGCAGCCGCGGGCGAAGGCGGGCAGCAGCCCGGTGTCGAGGTCCATGCTGACGAGGTTACGAAGCCGCAGGTCAAGCCGGATGTTCCCGCCGCACCTTTTTGCCGGGCTTCGTGTGCCGATGGCACACTGATGGCATGTTCCTGCTGGAAGAGCTGCGTCCGCTGGCCGGGCCGGGCGTGCCGGCGGCGGCCTCGGGCGTGCGCCTGGTGGAGGACCTGGGCCGGATCGCGGGCCAGCCGCCGGGGTCGGTGCTGGTCCTGACGGGCGCGGCCGCGCGGCAGGCGGCCGGCTACCGGCTCGACGTCGCGCTGCGCGACGCCGCCGCGGCCGGCGCCGTGGCGCTCGTGCTCACCGCGGAGTCCGCGGCGGCCCTGGAGGCTCTGGAGGCCGCGGTCGACCGGAGCGCCGCCGCGCTGGCCGAGCGGGGCGGGGTCGCGCTGCTGGCGGCCGACGGCGACCTGGCGGAGCTGGTGGTGGCCATCGACCGGGCCGTCGCGGGCGACGCCGCCGAGGCGCTGGTCCGTACGGCGCGCGCCGCCGAGGCCGTGGCGGGGGCGGGCGGCGTCCCCGAGCGCATCGCGGAGGCGGCCGGCGCGGCTCTCGGCCGTCCCGTCCTGGCCGAGGGCGGCGCGTTCACCGCCCAGGCGGGCGGGCCCGCCGGCACGCACTTCGACCGGGCCACCGGGATCGTGCTCAGGCTCGCCGCCCTGGCCGCCGCCGTGGGCCCGTCCGACGAGCTGCCCGGACGGTCCCGCGCCCAGCTGCTCACCGAGCTGCTGGTCGCCCCCGAGAACCAGGCGCAGGAGCTGGCCCCCCGCGCCAGGGCCCTCGGCCTGCCGATCGACGACTGGCACGTCGTCCTGCGCCTGGAACCCGCGAAGGACCCCGCGAAGACCCCGGACGCCGCCGCGGACGGCCCGGCCGACGGCGGCCAGGAACGCTACGCCCTGCTGGAGACCGCCGCCTCGCGGGCCGTGCGCGCGGCCCGCGAGCTGGGCGGCGCCGCCTGGAACGCCGCGCTCGCCGGCGACGCGCTCGTCGTGGTCCGCAGCCAGCGGCGCGACCAGGGCAGGGCGGGCCTGCGCGAGGCGGTGCGCGACGCCGCCCGCCTGCTCGACCGGGTCCGCCCGGCGGGCGCCGAGCTGCGTTGCGGGGTCAGCACCGCCCACCAGGGCCTGCTCGGCCTGCGCACCTCCGCCTCCGAGGCGCGTACGGCCCTGCGCCGCAGCACCCTGCCGCTGGCCACCTACGACCTGGCCGGCCTCGACCGGATGCTGGAGGAGTGGTATGCCTCCGACGCCGCCCAGCACGCCGTCAGGGAGCTGCTGCAACCGATCCTCGACCTCGGCGGCGAGCGGGCCGGCCACCTCCTGGCCATCCTGCGCGCCTACCTCGACCACAACGGCTCACCCGCCCGCGCCGCCGAGGAGCTGCACCTGCACCGCAACGCCGTCAGCAGGAACGTGCGCCGCATCGAGACCCTGCTCCAGGCCGACCTCGCCGACCCGCGGCAACGCCTGGCACTCCAGCTGGCCTGCCGCGCGGCCTCCTCCCGCTGAAGGACGGCCCTCCGGGACCCCGCTCCCACCCCGCTCCCAGCCCGCGCTCGCCCGCCAGGACGAGGAGACCCGGCGGCCGGCTCCCTGGATTCGGTGGCATGAGAAGAGCGCGGCGGACGGCCGCCTGATGCGCGGGCCTGGTGCTGATCGACGCCACCGACGAGGGGGCCGTGGCGGCCATGCGGGTGTCCCGGCCGCTGATGGCCGCCCAGCTCACCGCCAACCAGGCGCCGGCCAGGATCGGCCTGCTCCGGCTGGCCGGGGACCTTCTGGTGCCCGGCGACGCCACCCCCGCGGGAGGTCGCCGGGACGGCGGAGGAGCCGGGTGGGCCGCCGGTCGTGGTCGTCATCCCGTCCGGCGGGCCGCGCAGTGCCCTCGACCAGGCCCGACGCGTGGCCGCCCGGTCCACGCTCGGGCGGGTAATGGTGGCCGGCACCTCCGAGCACTACGTGCACCACCGGCAGCCCGATCTTGTCGTCGCGGCGATTCGGGACGTCGCCGCCTTCACAGAAAGGTGAAACTGGGTCTTGCCGGTTGGGTCAAGTCGGCTTTCAATGATCGGGATACCGGTGATCCTGGAGGAGCCGATGCGTGGCTTGAGGGCGTCCGCAGTCATCTTGATGATCGTCGTCTCGACGTTCCTCGCCTCCGGGCCGTCGTCGCTGCCGGCGGTGGCGGGGCCGGCCGATCCCGAGCCGGCGTCGCTGGTCACGCTCTCCGTGCCCGACAGGGCGGCGATGGAGCGGCTGGTCGCCTCCGGCGCCGACCTGACCGAGCGGGTCCGTCCGCAGGCCGACGGCAGCGTCCAGGTGGACGCCGTGCTCACGGCCGGCAAGCTCGCCGAGCTGCGGGCGATCGGCGTGGGCCTGGCGTCCGGCACGCCGCCCGCCGCGCGGCAGGCGCCGTCCGCCACCGCCGCGCAGGACCAGATCGTCATCGAACGGGCCGTCTGGTACAAGTCCCGCGACGGGTACTTCCTGTCGGTCGAGGCCAGCAGCAGCGCGGGCGAGACGGCCGCACTCACCGCCACCTGGACGGGCCGCCGCGGCGCCACCGGCCAGGTCGCGATGGTCCCGTACGTGGACGCCGGCGCCTACCTGGGCCACCAGTTCGGCACGCCCGCCCCGGTGCCGGCCGAGCCGCAGCGCGTCACGGTCACCTCCGCGACCGGCGGCAAGGCCGAGGCCCGCGTCCGGGAATGGCCCGACGGGGAGCGTCCCGACCACCGGGCGCCGGGCTACCAGAAGGACTTCGTCACCCAGTACATGCCGCCCGCCCAGCTCAACGAGCGCATCCAGGCGCTGCACCGGCGGTACCCGGCCCTCACCGACGTCATCCCGCTGCCCAACCTCACCAACGGCTACCGCCGCCGCGCCCAGGCACTGATCGGCACGCCGCCCGGCGCCGCGATCGTGGTCACCTCCGACGCCTACGGCTCCGAGGGCGGCAACGACCTGTCCGTCGAGCTGGCCGCCCCCGGCGCGCCGGACCGGCCGCTCCAGGTGAGCGTGGCCGGCAGGCAGGTGACGGTGAGCCTGGCCACCGACGGCTCCGGCACGCCGGTCAGCACCGCCGCCCAGGTCGTCGCCGCGATCAACGCCACGACGGGCACCGGGCTCAAGGCCGCCGCCTACCGCACCGACCCCGGCGCCGGCGTCATGGCCCCGGCCCCCGCCACCCGGCTCACCGACTCGCTCAAGGCGCCCGCCGACGTCTCCCGCAAGCCCATGCGGGTGCTGGCGCTGCGCGTCGGCGTCCACCGCGACGGCTCGCGCACCGGCGTGCTGGCCTACGCCCAGGAGCACGCCAGGGAATGGGTGGCGCCGCTGGTCACCGTCGAGGCCGCCGAGCGGCTGCTGCGCAACTACGCCCGCGACCCCGCCACCCGCAGGCTGCTGCAGCGCACCGACATCTTCATCGTCCCCACCGTCAACCCCGACGGCGCGAACTACAGCTTCTACGACTTCAACGGCCAGCGGAAGAACATGACCAACCACTGCCCGGCCGCGCAGTCCGACCCGGCGCAGCGCAACACCTGGGGCGTGGACGTCAACCGCAACTACGCCGTCGGCTCCCTGTCGGACGGCTACTTCGGCGCCTCGGCCAACTGCCAGAGCGGCACGTACGCCGGTCCGGCCGAACATTCGGAGCCGGAGAGCCGCAACGTGATGTGGCTGGCCGAGACGTACCGCAACATCCGGTTCGCCATGAACGTGCACAGCTACGGCGGGTACTTCATGTGGCCGCCCGGGGCGTACAAGCTCGACGGCCGGGTGGCGCTGCCCAGGCCGAGCGCCCAGGAGGAGGCGTACTTCATGCGCTCGGCCCGCACGATCGAGCAGGCCATCGCCGCCGAGCGCGGCACGGTCATCTGGCCGCAGCAGACCGGGCCGGTGACCGACGTGCTCTACTCGGCGGCCGGCAACTCCGCCGACGAGCTCTGGTACGACCACGGCATCTACGGCTGGGACTTCGAGGTCGGCGCGGACCTGTGGAACCCGACGGCCCGGACGTGGGAGGGCGTGGGCTTCCAGCCGCCGTTCGAGGAGGGGCACGCCGAGGCGATGGAGTTCGCCGCGGGCCTGATCTCGCTGGTGGGAGTGGCGGCCGACTTCCGGAGGCCGTGACCGCCGCGCGGTTCGTGCCCAGGTCATGGCGTTCGCGGGGGCCGGGAATGCCCGCGCGTTGCCCGGGGTTTACATACGGACACCCCGAGCCGGTGACCTGGGCTTTTGCCCATGTTGGGGTTGCTTGCCCGGGGTTTACGGTACAGCAGCAGATCTTTGCCCGTTTTGGGGTGTTTGGTTTGCGTTTGTCCGTTTCTTGGGTTAGTGTTGTACCTATCGGCGGGTGAGTGACCCATTCGGGTCCGCCCCCGTTGCGCTCCACGTAGCGACCGATGGCGTTTGTGCCCGGCTACGACCTTCATGTCTTGTCTGAGTCAAGCGAGCGCATGCCCCCCTGATGATCGATGTCACCAAGGAGACTGCTGATGACTGCTCGCCTGCGTTCTTTCGCCATGCTTTCGGCCGCTGCTCTGTCGGCGCTGACGATCGGTGCCGCCGCCCGTCCCGCGCACGCTGATGCGGATGTGCACGGTCGGGGTGTGCTGGCCGGTTCGACGACGGCGTCCTACTTCTGGGACGACTCCTCGGGTCGCGCTGGTGACACGGGTCTGCCGGCGGCTGGTAAGCCGATGCAGAAGGGTCTGGCGGCTTCGCCGTCGTGGCCGCTGATGACCGAGGGTTACGTGGTCTATCAGGGTAAGAAGCTGCCGTTCTTCGTGGGTGACCGTGGTCCTGGTGATCCCTCCAGTCGTGGGGTGATGCTGGACCTGGACGCCAAGACGTTCGCGGAGCTGACCGGTGGCCGGTTCAATCCGGACACGCTGGGTGTGGACGGTGTGCAGGGCGAGGGTCACATCAAGATCCAGTACGTGGTCACCAAGTGGGGTGACGGTGTGGGCAGGAAGGCCGCTCCGGTGGCGTTCGACACGGGTGCCTGGCGTCAGCAGGACACCGGCACGGCTCCGCTGTCGGTCAAGAAGTAGCACGCACGAACAGGAGAAGGGCGTTCCCCGTGGGGGGACGCCCTTCTCGCATGTCAAGGAACGGCAAACGCCGCCCCCGCCCACCGGCCATACTGGCTCACCTGACCCAGAGTGACGGACGGTGACCACAAGTGATGGAAGCGGGGCCCGACGAGGCGCTGAATCTCGCCGTCCTGCGCGTGCGCGGCCCCGAGGGGGCGGTGGCGGGCGCGGGCTTCCTCATCGCGCCCGACCGCGCCCTGACCTGCGCGCACGTCGTCTCCGGCGCCCTGGGCCACGCCGACGGCCCGCCCCCGCCGGGCGCCTGGGTCACCGTCGAGCTGCCCTTCGCCGGCGACCACGCGCCCGTGCGCGCCCACGTCGAGCACTGGGTCCACACCGCCGCCGACGGCTCGGGCGACATCGCCGTCCTGCGCCTGGACGCCGCGCCCCCGGGCGGACGCCCGCTGCGCATGGCCGAGCCGCGCAGCCTGTGGGGCCACCGGGTCGTCGTGGCCGGGTTCCCGCACGGCCTGCGCGGCGGCGGCTGGCACACCGGCCGGCTGCTCGGCGGCACCCAGCAGGGCTGGCTCCAGTGCGCCCCCGACGACCCCCGCGGCGTGCCGATCGAGAGCGGCTTCAGCGGCAGCCCCGTCTGGGACGTCGAGCTCGGCGACGTCGTCGGCATGGTGGTCGCGGCCCAGCCCGGCGGGCCCCGCCAGGCGTTCGTGATCCCCACCCGGTCGCTCACCCGCGCCGTCCCCGCCCTGGCCGCGACCGTACGGCCGGCCTCGCCGTTCCGCGGGCTGTCGGCCTTCCGCGAGGGCGACGCCGCCGTCTTCTTCGGCCGCGACGTGGAGACCGCCCGGATCGCCCGCCTCCTCCAGGCCCACCCCGAGGTCACGCTCACCGGCCCGTCCGGCTGCGGCAAGTCCTCGCTGGCGCTGGCCGGGGTGGTGCCCGCCATGCGCCGCCAGGGCTGCCAGGTCGCCGTCCTGCGCCCCTCGGCCGTGCGGTCCTGGGCCGACGCGCTCGCCGCCGAACTGGCCGCCCTGTCGCACCCGGGCCTGACCGGGGCCGACGCGCTGGCCAGGGCCGACGCGCTGCGCGAGCCGCTGAGGAACGGCCGGCTGCCCGACGTCGTCGCCCAGGTCCTGCGCGACACCGGCGCGACCGGGCTGCTGCTCGTCGTCGACCAGGCCGAGGAACTGCTGGTCGGCGACCCCGAGCAGGCGGACGAGGCGGCCGGGGTGCTGGCCGCGGCCCGCGCCTGCCCGGCCGTCCGGGTGCTGTTCACGCTGCGCGCCGACTTCCTGCCCGCCGCCCTGTCCCATCCCGCGCTCGGCGGCTCGCTCGGCCGCGAGACCTACGGGCTCACCCCCATGACCCGCGACCAGCTCCGGCAGGCCGTCGAGGCGCCGCTGGACGCCGTCCCCGCCGTGACGTACGACCCCGGCCTGGTCGACCGCATCCTGGGCGACGCCGGCGGCGCGCCCGGCGCCCTGCCGCTGATCGGCTTCCTGCTGGACCGCCTCTGGCACGAGCAGCAGGGCGGCCGCATCACCCACACCTCCTACGAGGCGTGCCGCGGCGTACGCGGGGCCCTGGGCGCGCAGGCCGAGCAGGTCTGGGCGGCGTGCGTGCCCGAGCAGGACACCGCGGCCGGGGAGGAACTGCTGTCCCGGCTCGTCCGGGTCGCCGCCGGCGCGCACGCGCCGCTGCGCCGCCGGGTCACCCGGGAGGAGGCGGGGGAGCAGCGCTGGCTGACGGCCGGCCGGCTGGCCGCCGGGCGGCTGCTCGTCATGGACACCGGCGAGGACGGCCGCCAGACCGTGGAGCTGGCCCACGAGGCGCTGATCACCGAGTGGCCCCTGCTGGCCGGGATCGTGGCCGCGGACCTGAAGTTCCTCGAATGGCGCGACCTGCTCCACCAGGACATGGGCCGCTGGCGGCAGGCCGACCGCGCCCCCGACCGGCTCCCCGGCCCGCCCGAGCTGGCCGCCGCCGCCCGCTGGCTCGCCGAGCGCCCCGGCGACCTGACCGAGGACGAGCGCGACTACCTGCACCAGGGCCGCCGCCGTCAGCGGCGGCGCACGCTGCGCCGCCGGGGCGCGATCACCGGCGCGGGGGTGGCGCTGCTGACGGTCGTCTCGCTGGTCGCCTGGACGCTCTACCAGGGCCGGATCGGCGAGCAGCGGGCCGCCGAGTCCCGCTCCCGCGCGCTGGCCGGCGCCTCGGCCGACCTGGCCGAACGCGACCCCGAGCTGTCGTCGCTGCTCGCCGTCGGCGCCTACCGCTCGGCTCCCACCCAGGAGGCCAGGGCCCAGCTCCTGCAGCGCTACGTCGAACACCGGTACACCAAGGGCGTGGCCACGGGCGCGCTCGGCTCGATCACCGCCGCCGACGCCAGCGACGACGCCCGCGTCCTGCTGGCCACCACCACCTCCGCCTCCGGCCGCGCCACGCTGTTCACCCGCGGCCCCGACGGCCGCTACCGGCCCGCCCACCTGCCCGACCGGGGCGGCACCAGCAGGCCCGCCGTCTCCGCCGACGGCGGCCTGATCGCCTACGCCCTCGACGACGGCGGCATGGTCTGGCACCGCGTCGACCCGCGCGACGGCGAGCTCCTCGACCAGGGGCACGTCCTGGCCCGCCAGGACCGGCCGGCCCCGGCCGACGGGCTCGCCGCCGACGAGCCCGCCGCCGACGTCAGGGCGGACGGCGACGACGGCTGGATCGTCACCGCGGGCCCGAAGAAGCTCGTGCTCCAGTCGCTCGGCACCACCGGCACGCCCCGCACCTGGGTGTACGACCTGCCCGCCGACCTGGTGCGCTTCGGTCCCGACGCCACCACCCTGGTCGTCCGGGAGAAGGGCGCGGCCAAGGTGTACAGCAGCAAGGGCAGCCCGGTGTGGCGGCAGCTGACCATCCGCGAGCTCGGCCCGGCCGACGGCCTGGCCGTCTCCGGCGACGGCGCCACCGCCGTGACCTGCCGGACCAGCGACGACGGCCGCGCCGCCACGTACACGGGGTTCGCGGTGCGCGACGGCGAGCGGCTCGGCGGCTTCCAGGCCGGCCGCCCGTGCGGCGCCTTCGTCGTCGACCGCGAGGGAAGGCGCGTGGCCGAGCAGGGCGCCTCCGGCTGGGAACTGGTCGACCTGGCCGGCGGCCGCACCCTGTCGCGCGCCTGGATCGACGCCCAGACCAGCGCCGCCCCGGTCGCGCTGGTGGGCGCGCCCGGCGCGCAGGAGCTGCTCACCAGGTCGCCCGACACCCTGGTGCTGACCGCGCTGCGCGACGGCGAGCAGCTCATCGGCAACCCGGCGCTGCTCCAGGGCGGCACCCGGATGGTCGCCCAGGCCGACGGCGGCGCCCGGCTGCGCCTCATGGAGACCGGCGAGCCGCAGCGCACCCTGGCCGACGTCTCCCGCGCCAAGAGCCCGAAGGGCCTCGACGCCGACGGCGACCCCGTCGTGGACGCGTCAGGACGCCTGCTCGCCGACGCCGTCGCCGCCACCAAGGTCGCCATCCGCGCACTGCCCTCGCTGTCCCCCGTCACCGAGGTCACCACCGCCCGGCCGCCCGAGGGCACGCACCTGACCTACTTCTTCAAGGACGGCGACCTGTTCACCTTCGCCGGCCGCCGCCTGGAGCGCTGGGAGCCCGCCACCGGCCGCCGCAAGAGCGCCTTCGACGTCGCCGGCCCCGGCACGGTGGTCACGGAGGTGCAGGTCAGCCCGTGGAGCGACGGCCACCTCATGGTCGCCGTGCAGGGCGCCGACCACCTGCGCACGATCGACCTGCGTACCGGCGAGGAGGTCAAGGACCGCCGGCTGACCGTGGGCTCCGACGTCGTCAGCGGGTTCGTCTTCGACCACGCGGGCACCCACCTGCTGCTGTTCCGCAGCGGCATGCTGCCCGAGGTGTGGCTCACCCGCCCGCTCAGGAAGGTGCTCGGCCCGCTGCGCTCGTCGGGCGAGAACATCCGCGGCGGCGAGCGCATGACCTCGATGATGCCGGAGAACGCGGGCCGGCTGTTCCTGTTCCGCGAGCGGGAGATCAGCGTCTTCGGGCTCGGCGAGACCGGGGTGTCCTACGAGGAGGGCTACACCTTCCGCCAGGCCCAGGACTTCCTCGACATCTCGCCCGACGGCTCGCTGCTGCTGCGCCTCAAAGGCGGCGACGGCGCCGCGGGCTACTCCACCGACCTGCTCCGGCTCGACCCGGACACCTGGCGTGCGCGGCTGTGCGAGGTGTTCGGCCGCCGCTTCACGCCCGGCGACCGGCAGCAGGTGCCGATCGCCCTGCCGGACGCGGTCTGCTGACCGTCAGGGCTTGCGCCCGACCCCGCCCAGGAAGGTGTGGTACGTGATGCCCAGGGCCGGCCGGTAACCCGGCTCCGGCCGCCACTCGGCCAGCGGCACCAGGCCGGGCTCCAGCAGCTCCAGGCCGTCGAAGAAGCCGAGGATCTCCTCGCGGGTGCGCCACCGCCCGGTGCCCATGGTGTCGTTGAACAGCCGCTCGGCCTCGAACGCCTGCCGCGACACCTCCGGGCGCTCCTCCATCGGGTTGTGGAAGTGGGAGACGGCGACGTGGCTGCCGGGCGCGAGCCGTCCGGCCAGGCGCGCGGTGATGCCGGCCGGGTCCTCCTCGTCCGACAGGTGGTGCAGGATCCCGAACAGCAGCAGGCCCACCGGCTCGTCCAGGTTGAGTAGCTGCCTGGTCTCGGGATGGTCGAGGACGTCGTCGGGCCGGCGGATGTCGGCCTCGATGACGGTGGTGCCGTCGTCGACGGCGAGCAGGGCCCGGCCGTGGACCAGCACGATCGGGTCGTGGTCGACGTAGACCACCCGGCAGCCCGGCGCGGCCGCCTGGGCGATCTCGTGCACGTTGCCCTGCGTGGGCAGGCCCGACCCGATGTCCAGGAACTGCCGGATACCGGCCTCGACGACCAGGTCGCGGACGACGCGGGCCAGGAAGTCCCGGTTCGACCGGGCCGCCTGCGGGGCGTCCGGGGCGATCCGGAGCGCCATCTGGGCCACCTCGCGGTCGATCTCGAAGTTGTCCTTGCCGCCGAGCATGTAGTCGTAGACGCGGGCGACGCTGGGCTTGGTGGTGTCCACGTCGAGGGCGGGCGCGCCCTGCTCGTCGTCGGCCACGGTCGGCTCCTTCGGTTGCGTCGGGCGAGTCCGGCTGGCGTGATCATACGTCCCGGGGCGCGGAAAAATCAGGCCCGGGCCGGGCCGTACGGGCTACGGGATTCCGGCGGCCCGCGTTGACATGATGAGCCCATGACGATGGAACCACTGGCCCCGGACACCCTGCTCACCACCACCCGCAGCGTGCGCAGGCGCCTCGACCTGTCCCGCCCGGTCCCGGCGGAGCTGGTCCGCCAGAGCCTGGAGGTCGCGCTCCAGGCGCCCAGCGGCGGCAACCGGCAGGGCTGGCACTGGATCGTGGTCACCGACCCCGAGCGGCGCAAGGTGATCGGCGACTACTACCGGCGGTCGTGGAACAGCTACCACACCTCGGACGGCTCGGCCCGCTCGATGTTCCGGGACGACCCGGCCCGCGCGGCGGTCCAGGAGCGCGTCAGCGGCAGCGCCGCCTACCTGGCCGAGCACATGGGCGACGTGCCGGTGCTGGTGATCGGCGCGATCGAGCTGCCCGGCGGCCGCCTGCCCGAGGGCAACCAGGCCGGGCTGTGGGGCTCGCTGCTGCCCGCCGCGTGGAGCTACATGCTCGCCGCCCGCGCCCGCGGCCTCGGCAGCGCGTGGACCACCCTGCACCTGGAGTACGAGAGCGAGATCGCCGAGCTGCTCGGCATCCCGGCCGAGGTGCGCCAGGGCGTGCTGCTGCCCACCGCGTACTTCACGGGGGAGACCTTCCGGCCCGCCGCGCGGCAGCCGCTCGACGAGGTGCTGCATCTCGACCGCTGGTGACCCGGCGACCCCGCGGGGGCGCCTAACGTGGAGATCCCGAGGACGCGGTCGTCTACATGTGGTGGAAAACCGGTTGTCCGTCGGTGGGCGCGGCCCTACCTTGTGACCGTCATACGTCGACCGAGAGGACTTCACTTGCTGGGCGCCCGCGTGCACGCATACCTTCGAGCGGCGGCCGGAACCCGGGCACACCGGGCCGGGCCGTTCCTGATCCGCTTCGACGAGCACGACGACGCGCCGCCGTTCAACTACGCCATCCCCGACGACGACCTCGCGCCCACCGGCGAGCAGGTGGCCGCGCTGGCCGCCGCCTTCCGCGAGCGGGGCAGGACACCCCGGCTGGAGTACGTGCCGCAGGTCGCGCCCAAGGTGGAGGAGGCCCTGCTGGCCGCCGGGTTCGCCGTCGAGGGGCGCTTCCCGCTGCTGGTGTGCCCGACCGGGGCGCTGGCCGAGCCGCCCGCCGACGCCGCCGTACGGCTCGCGCTGGTGACCGACGACCCGGGCCTGTGGCAGGTCGCGCGGGTGATGAACGCGGCCTTCGACGCGCCCGAGGCCAATGAGCACGACGTCGCGCGGCTGCGCGGCGTGCTCGGCCGCGGTGGCCTGGTGGCCGCGGCCACCGACGCCGCCACCGGCGAGGTCGTCGGCGCCGGCCAGCTCGGCGGCCCCCAGGACGGCGTGGCCGAGATCGCCGGGATCGCCGTGCGCGACACGCACCGGCGGCGCGGCATCGGCGGAGCCGTCACCGCCCTGCTGACCAGGGCGGGCGTCGAGGCCGGCATCACGATGCCGTTCCTCACCCCGGCCGACGACGCCGCGGGCCGCGTCTACGCCCGCGTCGGCTACCACAAGGCGGGCGAGGTCCTGCACATCTCGGCCCCCTGAACCCGCTCGCCGGCTCAGCCGCAGTCGCAGCAGCCGCCGCAGTCGGGGCAGTCGCAGCTGCTGCAGTTGTCCAGGTAGCAGCGTTCGCAGCAGGGCCGGCCCGCCTTCTTGCTCCACCTCGGCCGCCAGAGGCCGCAGGTCAGGAACGTCGCCACCCCCGCCCCCGACTTGCGGATCCAGCCGGGACGCCGGTAGGAGGCCGCGCCGAACGCGCGCTCGACCGCCCGGCGCACCTCGGCGCCGAGCAGCCGCTCCACCAGGTGCCGCTCGGCCAGCTCCAGGTCGGCCACGGCGAGGGCGAGCCCGTGGGCGGCGTCGTCGCACAGCCGCCGTGCCCGCTCGCGGCCCGTGCCGGTGGCGGTCAGCGGGTTGAACGCGCCCCGCCCGTCGTCGGCCGCCTGGTCCTCGACGGCGTCGAGGAGGTGCGCGATGCGGCCGAAGAACCGGCCGGCCTCGGCCAGCGCCGCCGCGTTCCCCGGCCGTCCGGCCAGCACCGCGGTGTGGGCGAAGGCCGCCGCCACCGCCTCCTCGGCGGGCGCCGTGAGGTCGAGCACGTCCATGGGGGCGGCCAGGGCCCGGCGCTCGCGTTCGAGCTGCCGGTCGACCGTCGCCGACAACACGGCGGTGTCGAAGCCGACGCCGGCGGCCAGCCGGGCGCCGCCCGCCTCCCAGCGGGCGGCCAGCAGGCGGCGGGCCGGAGCCGTGCCCGGGGCGGCGTCCCGGTCGGCCACCTGGTCGCGCAGTCTGCCCGCGGCCAGGACGAGCGACACCCCCGCCGCCAGCCGGGCGCCGCGGCCGTCGGCGTCCACCACGTCGGCGGAGCGGAACCCGCGCAGCGCGCACGGCCCGGCCGTCCGGTGCGGCACGGCGGCCGGGAGCTGGGCCTCGGTCAGCACCGAGAGAATCAGCGTGTCGTAGTTGGTGGTCAGCCGGGCGGCGTGCCCCTGCCCGTCCCGCAGTGTCAGGCAGAGCCCGCACAGGTGCGCCCGCCATGCCGCGCGTACCGCCGCGCACCCGTGCTCGCCGCACGGACGGATGATCCCGAACACACAAACCTCACAAGATCCTGAAACGCTGGAGGAATCGTACGGGCGATCGCCCGTACGCGGCAGCGGCGGGTTCAAGCGCGGGGGCGGCGCGCCCGTCTGGCCGCCACCGTCAGCACGGCCGCCCCGGCCAGCGTGAGCAGCGCGGTGAACAGCCACTCGTCCGAGCCCTCCGGCCCGTAGACACGGGTCAGGCGGCCCGTGTCCACGGCGACAGTGGCCTGTCCCGCCGCCAGGGTGCCCCGGTCGCTGCCGTACAGCTCGACGTCGCGCCGCCGGACCCGCCCGTCGCCGGAGGCGAAGTCCCCGGCCCAGACGCAGGACTCGTGCCCGGGATGCTGCACACACCGCAGCTCCCGGGCGGTGAACGCGCCGCTCACCCCGTCGGCGCGGGCGGCCCGTACGACCGGGCCGAACTCGGGCACGGACACGAACAGCAGCAACAGCCCCACGACGGCCAGCACCACCGTGAACCCGCTCGGACGTCGTCTGGTGACCGCCATGAGCTAGTGCGCCACCGCGCAGGTGCAGGCGGCCCCGCCGTGCTCGGCGGCCCGGCGGTGCAGCAGCATCGCCACCACCATCGGCGCGAAGACGACCGCGTTGTAGAACAGGTGCAGCTCCATCCGGGGCAGGAAGATCTGCAGGACGCTGGTCGGGACCGGCCGTCCCAGCAGGTAGAGCCCGGTGATCTTCTGCACGAGCAGCAGCAGGTGCTCCATGTGGTGCCAGACCTGGATGCCCAGGGAGATGTTCCACCACGTGCGCGAACGGCCGGCGAACCCCTTGCGCAACATCAACAGGCCCACGAGCATGAGCAGCGCGTACCCGTAGTGCATCCACTCCGAGGTCACCAGCCACGGGAACGGCAGGCCGAGCACCCCCCGGGCCTCGCTCAGCGGCCACCCCCAGACGTAGACCTGCACGGCCTGCACCAGGTGCTCGGCCCAGTGGGCCACCACGATGAGCATGAAGACCGTGAGTGCCGCCTTGTGGTGGCGTCCGTTGAGCGTGGACGCGCTGATCGTCGTCGCCATTCCCTCACCTCGTGTCTGTTGCGCTGACGCTGGCGCAACGATCTCGGACGGCACTGGGAACGGGCTTGCATCCTCTTTGCAGTTGGCTGGTAGCGGCGAGTACGGCCACGCACGTCTTCGCCGTCACCGGGGAGCGATCAGGCTCCTGACTTCCGGGGCCGGTCCCCGGCGGGGGACCGGCC
>NZ_JBEXYK010000018.1:0-140911 GCF_040630865.1 Nonomuraea sp. NPDC005730 | reverse complement strand
ATGTCTTGGAGTGACAGACCTCTTCTACAGCGGCTCCGCTGTTTTGTTCACCGGTCTTGACCAACCGCCCTCTCCCTTAACTGAACGGCGTTGCCGCTAGGAGTCGTCCCTCTCCAGCAGGCGGTCGAGCCTGAGGGCCAGATCGAGGGTCTCGCAGCGCAGCAGGTCGAGCCGGCGGCGGATCCTCGACCGGATCGCCTGGAAGTGTTCGTCGGCCTGCCCGCGGAGGCCGAGCAGCTCGTCGGTCAGGGCCGTGACGTCCTGGCCCGCCTCGCTCCGGGTCTCGGCGAGGTCGGCCCGCATCTCGGCGATGCCGAGCACCGCCTCGGAGCAGTCGGCCTCGGCGCACAACGTCGCCTCCAGCGCCTGGACCCGAAGCTTGATGTCCAGGATCTCCGCCTCTACATCCACTTACTCCTACCTTTGCCGGTAGTCGGTAGGGAACCGGCCCAGTGGTGGAGGGCGGCCGGGTCCCACTTGCTGTAAGCACATGGTGGCAACCCGTGTATACCCGACACGACCGCCGGCAAGCAACGGGTGCGGGTCCGCGGAGGGGCTCAGCCTGGCACCGGGGTGGCGGCCTCAGGCTGAGCCCGGCGTGGAAGGTCAGTTGTTGATCGGGTCCGGGTCGTACGCCGGCGTCCCCTGCGGGCAGCCGGGCGCCGGGTCCTTGCAGCAGCGCGGCCGGCTGGAGGTGAAGTGGTCGTTCATGTGGCGGCGCAGGGCCGCCAGCTCGTCGCCGAGCGCGGCGAAGTCCTGTCGCATCTCCGTCCGGATGTCGGCGATGTCGGCCTGCATCCGGGTGATGCCGGTCGTGGTCGCCGTGATGTCGCCGGTGGGCCTGCCTGCCTTGAGCTTCCGCAGGCGCAACAGCAACTTGAGCATCTGTGTCTCTAGGTCCACACATTCCTGCCTTCGCGCAGCTGGACAGGGGCCTGCGCCGGACGAGCGGGCGGGCGCCCCTGGGATGGAGAAACGGTGACACATCGGCCGCCCGCGTGGGGATGATCATGATTTCGCCGGGTGGGGTTCCATTACACCGGCGCCCATGTTTCTTTTCTGCCGGCGGATATTGGCCGCCGAAAGTGACGGACCGAAACACGGGCGGACCGGAGGAACGGGGGTGAGGACGGCGGCCCGCCGCGACGGGCGTCTACCGGCCCCGCCGGGACGCGTACGTGCCCGCGTCAGGGGCGCGGACACCGGCCCGTCCGCCGGAAGAATCTTCTGGTGCATATCACGGCAAATCCGCAGATCAGGGACCGACAACAATGCGAATTTCCCTCCACGACCACGCCGGATCAAGCATCCTGAGCTTGTCATCACGCTCCCCCACCCCCCGTTTAAGGAGCCTCCGTGACCCGGTTCGCCGTCGACCACTCCCGCCACGCGCTCATCGCCACCTGGGGTACGGGGATCGGCGACATCGCCACCACCGTGGCGGAACAAGTGCCTTCGAGCCCCGACGTGCTCCGCCTGGCCACCAGCCTCACGGAGCTGTCCCATGCCTGCTGGCGCTGCTACACCCATCCGTCCAGCGCCGCCGACCAGCACGGCCCCAACAGCGTCGGCTGGCAGCGTCAGGCCGAGCGCGACGCGTTCGCCTCGGTCATCCCGGCCCTGCTGGCGCCCGTCCGGCCGGCCAATGGCGCGCTCACCCTCTACTCCACGCGGGTGGAGGAGGTCGCCCACCGCGTCGGCCGTACGCTGCACACGATCAACCACGCCCCGCTGGCCGGCAGCGTGGCCACCGACGTCACCGCCGAGCTGGCCGCCATCGAGAACGCCGAGCTCGGCGACCTGACCGCGCGCGCCCAGCAGGCCGTCATGCTCAGCCGCGAGGACGCCTCGCCCCTCCAGGTCGCCCAGGCCGACAGCCTGCTGCACCAGCATCCGTTCGGCACGGAGGCGCTGTTCACCAAGATCGACCCCACCGCGGCCGCGATCGCGGCGGCCCACTGGCTCTACGCCGCCGCCACCATCAGCGCCCGGCACACCGGCCTGCATCCGATGCAGACCATCTCCGAGGTCGACAACATCAAGGCCCCCGCCCAGGAGAGCCTCACCGAGGTGATCTCCGCGATGAGCGGCGGCGGCTCGCCCAGGGCCGCGGTCATGCCGATGATCCGCAACGCGCTGCACGTCGCCGAGGGCCACCTCTACGGCGTCACCGAGGCCAAGCACCGCATCGGCGTGGCCGAGGAGCTGATCGCCCAGGCCCGCACCGACCATCCCGAGCTCGGCCTCGGCCCCAGCACGGTCTACCTGCCCATCACCCCGCTCAACCCGGCCCGCCCGGCCCTCGACCTGCTGGAGAACCTCCTCTACGGCATCCGCAGCTGCTGGCTGACGTTCTCCCAGCACGCCGACACCCCGGCCGGCCGCGAGCCCCACCGGCCGCGCCGCCACCACCGCCACACGGAGGTCTTCCTGGCCGAGGTGCGGAAGAGGGCGGCGCTGGACCGTTCCCGGCTGCTGTAGCCGTTCCCTCCCGCGGGCTGGGGCGACGTCACATGATCGCGGTACTCTCGGGCATGTCGGAAAACGTCGCAGAGCAGCCTCCCTTACCGGCGCTCACCCGGGCCCTGGTCGGCCCGCCCGGCAAGGTGCTGCTTCCGCTGGTCGCCGTGGTGGGGCTGCTCATGCTCGACCACACGAGCATGCCGGGCGGAGGTTCGTTCACCCTGCTGCTGGCGGGTCTCCTGCTCGCCGTCGGCACCGTGGTCGTCTGGGTCGCCCGGTTCGCGGTGGGCCTTCTGCGCTCCGACGGGCGTCCCGGGCTGCGCCGCCACTGGGCCCGTTGGGCGGCCGCGCCGCTGATGGGCGTGACCGTGATCGCGCTGGTGTTCACCGGGGTGCCGTTCGAGGTCCGGTTCGCGCTGTCGGAGTCGAGGCTGGAGCAGTTCGCCCGGACGGTCGCCGCGGACACCAAGGCCGTCGAGCACGAAGACCAATGGGTGGGCCTCTACCCGCTGACCTCGATCGGACGGGTGCCGGGCGGGGCGCGGTTCCTGGTGAGCGACACCGGCCTGTTCGACCGGTACGGCTTCGCGTGGAGCCCCGGAGGCGAGCCGCCGGAGGAGTCCCACACGGGATACACGCACCTCGAAGGCCCCTGGTACGTATGGGAGAGCCGGTTTTGAAGGTTCCTGGATCGGTGGGCGGATGGGTGTTCGCGGTCGCCGCGCTGCTGGTGTTCGCCCCCTTCGTAGGCGGGGGCATGCTCTTGGCGGCGCTGGTCGGCGCGCAGGCGGCCATGATCGTCGCGGTGACGAAGGCGTACCAGGACGCGGCGCGGTGGCGAGCGCTGGAGGCGGAGCGCGCGGAAGGACCGCCTGCCGCTGAGTGAGGGCGGCCCGGTCCGTACGGAGGTGTCGGCAGCGGTCAACAGGGCAGGAACCGGCCACTCGAATGGGTAGGTCTCCCGGCAGACCTCGGGAAGGGTGTGCCGATGCGGCGGAGTGGCGGCGAGCTGATGCTGGGCGGCATGCTGTCCGCCAACCATCTGACCGCGATGGAGGACCTGCCGGACGTGGTCTCCGGGCACGCCGCACTGGTGGGCTTCTCCGAGACCGCGATCTACGTCACCGACCTGCAGCAACAGGAGCTCATCCCGATCCCGGAGCAGCGGGACCCGTCCGGCGGGCCGCTGACGGCCCTGCGGATCGACGGCACGCTCGCCGGGCTCGCCTTCCGCAACACCGAGGTCGTCCACGTGCCGGGCGGGCCCGACGGCACTGCCAAGCGGTTGTGGCTGCCGCTCCTGGACGGCACCGAGCGGGTCGGCGTGCTCGGGGTGACGGTGCCTCAGGACGACGAGGTCGCCGAGTGGCGGGCCAAGCAGCTCGCGTCGCTGGTCGCGCTGCTGGTGATCAGCAAGCGGCCGCACAGCGACTCCTACTCGCGGTTGATCCGCGCCCGGCCGATGACGTTGTCCGCCGAGGTGCTGGTGCCGCTGCTGCCGCCGGGGACGTTCGCCAACGACGACGTGGTGGTCAGCGCCGTGCTCGAACCGGCGTACGAGGTGGGCGGGGACGCCTTCGACTACGCCATCGACGGCGAGGCGCTGCACGTGTCGATCTTCGACGCGATGGGCCACGACACCTCCGCCGGGCTGACGGCGACCATCGCCATGGGGGCGAGCCGGAACAACCGGCGGCAGGGCGCCGATCTCGTCGGCACGGGCGAGGCGATCGACGGGGCCATCGCCGAGCAGTTCACCGGCCGCTTCGCCACCGGCATCCTGGCCTGCCTCGACCTGCACACCGGCTGGCTGACCTGGGTGAACCGGGGGCACCATCCGCCGCTGGTGATCCGCGAGGGCCAGCAGGTGGCCACGCTGTCCAGCGAGCCCGACCCGCCGATGGGCTTCCTGCTGCGGCCGTACACCGGGGAGCTGCGCTACCAGCTCCAGCCCGGCGACCGGCTGCTGTTCTACACCGACGGGATCATCGAGGCGCAGAGCCCGGAAGGCGAGCTGTTCGGCCTGGAGCGCTTCATCGACTTCATCCTCCGGCAGGAGGCCGACGGCCTGTCGGCGCCCGAGACGCTGCGCCGGCTGGTGCAGGCCATCCTGGAGCACCAGCACGGACGGCTCCAGGACGATGCGACCGTGCTCATGGTGGAGTGGCGCAGCAGCAGGCAGCAGCGGCTCGTCATGTGAGCCGTCAGGTCTCGCCGACGGCGACGAACCCGCTGTCGGGCCGGTAGTCGGGCGACTGGTGGCGGAAGTAGGTGTTGTAGACCTGGCAGTAGCGGCCGCCGCGGGCCAGCAGCGAGGCGTGGTCGCCCTCCTCCACGATCCGGCCGTGGTCGAGCACGATGATGCGGTCGACGTGCTCGATCGTGGACAGCCGGTGGGCGATGACGATCGAGGTGCGGCCGGCCAGCACCACGTCGAGCCCCTCCTGGATCTGGGCCTCGGTCAGTGGGTCGACGCTGGCGGTGGCCTCGTCGAGGACGACGATCGCCGGGTCCTGGATGAGCAGGCGGGCCAGCGCGACGAGCTGCCGCTGGCCCATGGACAGGGCCCGTCCGTGCTCGCCCACGTCGGTGGCCAGGCCGTGGGGCAGGGCCTCGATCCAGTCGCCGCCGCCGACCGCGGCCGCCGCGGCCAGCACCTCGTCGTCGCCCGCGTCGGGACGCGGGTAGCGGATGTTGTCGGCGACCGTGCCGCTGAACAGGAACGGCGCCTGCGGCACCGCGCCGATCTGCCGCCGGTACGCGCCGAGGTCGAGCGAGCGGATGTCGTGGCCGTCGATCAGCAGGCGGCCTTCCTGGAACTCGTAGAACCGGGTGATCAGCTTGCCCAGCGTGGACTTGCCTGCGCCGGTGTGGCCGACCAGCGCGACGGTCTCGCCCGCCTCGACGACCAGGTCGAAACGCCGGAGCACGGGATGGGCCGCGTCGTAGCCGAAGGTGACGTCGTCGAACTCGATACGCCCGGCCAGCCTGCCCGGGTCGGCCGAGCCGGTCTGCACGACCCGGGGCGGGGCGTCGATCAGGGCGAAGACCCGCTCGGAGGCCGACAGGCCCTGCTGGAACTGCGACCAGAAGGCGGCGATGGAGGTCAGCGGCATCCAGAACAGCGACACGCCCTGCAGGAACAGGTACCAGTCGCCCGCCGACAGGCCGTGGTCCAGCACCGACGTGCCGCCGAGCTGGACCAGCGCGACCGTCGCGAGCCCCGCCACGAGGAACAGCAGGGGGAAGATGGCCGAGAAGACGAAGCCCTGCCGCAGCGTCACCCGGTAGCTCTGCTCGTTGACCGGCCGGAACTCGTCGTAGACCTGCTGCTCCTGGCGGAAGTTCTTGGCCACGGCGATGCCGCCCATGGTCTCCTGGAGATTGGCGTTGACCCGGCTCAGCGACCGCTGAGCCCGCCGTGTGCTGGACCTGGCCAGCCGCCGGAACAGCAGCGCCATGCCCATCACGACCGGCGCCACCAGCAGGGTCAGCAGCGCCAGCTCGACGCTGCGCAGGAACAGCAGGACGGTGACGAACCCCACCATCAGCACCTGGCTGATCAGGTCCATCGTCAGGGTGGAGACCGTGGCGAAGTCGTCGGTGTCGGAGGTGACGCGGCTGACGATGCGGCCCGACGGGGTCTCGTCGTAGAAGGACAGGTCGCGTTGGAGCACGGCGTCGAAGGCGTCTTCGCGCAGGCGCAGCACGACGTCGCCGGTCACCCGCGCGCTGTACCACTGGCGGACGAAGTTGAAGGCCCAGCTCAGCGCTCCGGCGAGCAGGATGCCGACGGTGAGCAGCGGGCCGACGTCGGCGATCGTGCCGTCCTGGATGGCGTCGACGCCCTCGCTGGCCAGCAGCGGCAGGACCGCCTGCGCCACCGAGACCAGCACGATCATGGCCGCCACCAGGAACATCGCGCCCAGCTTGGGGCGGAAGTAGGCGAGGATCCGGCGCGTCAGGTCACGGTCGGCATAGGTGCGGTCGTAGTCTTCGGCGTCGAGGCCGTCCATGATGAAGCCCATCAGTGGACCCTTTCCTGCTCGTCGAGCGCGCCCTCGCCGGCCGGGACCTCGTCGTAGTGGGCGAAGATGCGGCGGTAGAGGGGGCTGCCGGCGATCAGCTCGTCGTGGGTGCCGAAGCCGGCCACCTCGCCGCGCCGCAGCAGCAGCACCTTGTCGGCCCAGCGGATCTGGGAGAGCCGGTGGGTGATCAGCAGGGTCGTGCGCCCTTCCTGGATGCGCTCGATGGCCTGCTGGATGCGGTCTTCGGTGGCGGAGTCGATGGCGCTGGTGGAGTCGTCGAGGATCAGGATCGCCGGGTCGGTCAGCAGCGCCCGCGCGATGGCCAGCCGCTGGCGCTGGCCGCCGGACAGCGTGAGGCCGCGCTCGCCGATGACGGTGTCGTAGCCGTCGTCGAGCTCGGCCACGAACTCGGCCGCCTGCGCGTCTTCGGCCGCCCTGACCACGGCCGCGCGGTCGGCCCGCTGGCCGAGGCCGAAGGCGATGTTCTCGGCCACGGACCGCGAGAACAGCACGACGTCCTGCTCGATGGTGGAGATCTGGGAGCGCAGCGAGTCGAGGTCCCAGTCGCGGACGTCGACGCCGTCGACCAGGATCCGGCCCGAGGTGACGTCGTAGATGCGGGGCACCAGCTTCGTCAGCGAGCTCTTGCCCGCCCCGGTCTCGCCGACGATCGCCACCGTCTCCCCCGGCCGCACGGTGAACGTCACCCCCCGCAGGACGGGCTCGCCCTCGCCGTAGCCGAAGGTGACGTCGTCGAAGACGATCTCGCCCCCGATGGGCGCTACGTGGCCGGCGGCCGGCTGCTCCAGCTCGGTCTCGGCGCCCACGATGTCGAGGATCCGGCGGGAGGACACGATGCCGATCTGCACCAGCGAGAACGTGAAGATCGAGATCTGGGTCGGGAAGCCGAGCATGCCCATCAGCCCCATGAAGGCCACCAGGTCGCCGATCGTGATCGCACCGGCGGCGTGGAGGTGGAGGGCGTGCCACAGCGCCCCCGCCATGGCGCACGCGAACAGCAACGTGGGCAGGTAGCGGGCCTGGACGAGGCCGTTGCGCACGAACGAGTCGCGGTAGCGCCGGGCGTCGGCGCGGAAGCGCAGCCGCTCCTGCTCCTCCTGCGCGGTCACCTTGATGACCTCGATGCCGCGCACCGCCTGGCTCAGCCCGGCGTTGAGGTCGCCGAACTCGTCGCGCATGCGGGTGGCCACCGGGTTGAGCTGCCCCATGTAGTGGCGCAGCGCGAACGCGAACACCACCCCGAACACCACGGGCACCAGCAGCAGCCGCGGGTCGATCGCGGCGATGAACACCAGGGGCACCAGGCCGGTGAGCCCGGAGTCGACGATCAGGTCGACGCCCGGGCTGATCATGATGGAGAGCTGGCGGATGTCGTTGGCCGCCCGCGCCATCAGGTCGCCCACCCGCTGCCGGTTGTGGAAGGTCTGGCTCTTGCCGAGCAGGCCCGCGTAGAGCTCGTCGCGGGCGTCGCGTTCGAGCCGCTTGGCCAGCACCTCGCTGCTCATCCGGGCGACGAGGTCGAACAGGCCGCGGGCCGACACCACCGCCAGCAGCGCCAGGGCGACCAGGCCGAGCGCGGCCGCGGGCGTGCCCCGGCCGCCCAGCACCGCGTCGAAGGCCGAGCCGGTGAGCTGGGGGACCAGCGCGTTGAGCACCACCATCACCAGCGAGCCGCCGAGGAAGCCCGTCAGGGGCAGCGGATGGCGGCGCAGGTGGGACCACAGCCAGCGGACCGGCCCCCGGCGGTCGTAGCGCGGGCCTTCGACGGAGAACTCCGAACTGCCGGTGGTCACGGTGAAACCCCTTGGCCGAGGGCGGGCGAGCATCGGACCTGTTTGTATCACCGGCCACCGACAGAATCCGAGGCGTTTTCCGGCCGCCCGTGCAGGCAAAGAGCGGGCAGCGTCACGCAGTGAGACAGTAACCTTACCCACCGTGGACCCTTTCCTCCATCAAGCCGAGCTGCTGCCGCTCGTGACCCTCCAGCCGCCGGTGCGCCTCCTCCCGGCCGACGACCTCGCGGCCGTGGTCCGGGCCACGCCGATCGTCCACGACCTGCTCCGCCTCGCCTCCACCGCCGGTGAGCCGGGGGCGGCGCGGCCGGAGCAGGGGCGGTTGTGGGGCGTGGCCGAGGACAGCCGGCTCATCGACGTACGCGACGGGGCCGCCACGACCGGCCCGGCGGTCGAGACCCTGGCGTCGGGGCCGGCCGACGACGTGCTGGACACGTGGGGCGACATCCTCTACTCGCTGTTCTCCCCCGAGGCCGACGCCGCGGCGCTCGACGCGGGCACGAGCACCCTGCTCATGCTGCTCAGCCACCGCGACGCGCTGCCGGTGGCGGAGATCCCCGAGCTGACCGACGAGGCGGCCGACGAGCTGGCCTGGTTGCGGCTGATCCGGCGCGAGGGCTCGTCGGTGTCGCTGACCCCGCTCGGCACGTGGAGCGCGCTCGACCTCTTCAAGACCCTCATCGGCCAGGACATCCCGGTCCACGGCGGCACGGCCGGCGCCGACGCCCCCACGCTGCTGCGCGCCCTGCGCACCTACGACGACGACGAACGCGCCGAGGAGGTGCGCGTCTGGCTGGGCGGGCGCGACCCGGCGCGGGCCGCCGAGGAGATCGCCGACGTCCTGCTCGACGTCAGCCCGCTGAGCCGGGCCGTCGGCCTGACCGTGCTGCTGGAGGACCTCGGCCGACCGGGGCAGGAGATCGCCGCCGCGTTGCGCGAGGTGCCCCGGCTGGGGGCGCTCATCCGGGCCCGGGAGAAGGAGGACCACGACGTCCCGCCCGCCCCCGTCGACGTGGCCTGGGTGTACGCCGACATGACCGTGGCCGCGATGGAGATCGGCGGCCCGGCCGAGTCGATACTCCAGCTCTCCGGCAACCTCGACGTCGACGCCGTGCTGAGCATGCTCGGCATGATGACGTGCAGCGACCATCCCTACACGACGCCGATGCTGCGCTTCCTCATCGAGCACCATCCGGCGCCCCGGGTGGCCTCGGCCGCGCGCGTGGCGTTGCAGCGGTGGCGCGGGGTGCACGTACGGCCGCCGGGCGAGCGCGGGCGTCTGCCCAGGAAGCCCCGCAAGCCAGGCAAGACGGCGGGCGCCCAGAAGCGCCGGCGACGCTGACCCCGCCTGTCCAGGGCGGGGCTTGAAGGGCCGGAGCTTTGGAAGGGCACGGCTTGCGGGTCAGGCTCAGGGCTTGCCGGTCAGTTTGAGGGCGGCGCCGATGCGTTCGGCCCACTGCCAGGGGGCGTCCGTGCCGCCGGGCAGGGCGTTGTAGTACTCCCAGCCGCTCACCCCGCCCATCCCGGGATGCCGGTGCAGCAGCTCGGCGACGGTGGCCGCCAGGCGGTCGACCTCGACGTGGCCGCCGCCCCCGTTGTCGGGGCTGGTGACCGCCCCGGCCACCAGCTTGCCCGCCGGCACCACTCCTCCGGCGAGCACGGCGTCGTAGTCGCACGGGTCGGCCAGGCTTCGCGGGCCGTACATCGGCAGGTTGAGCCAGGCGAGGTCGGCGCCCCGGTCGCGGAAGACCTGCTCGTGGTCCACGGCGGCGGACGGGGTGAGCGCGAGCAGGAAGGCCGGGCCGAAGTCGGCGCGCAGCCGGTCGATCAGGCGTCCGAGGCCGGGCGGCGACATGGTCTCGGTCAGGTGCAGGTCCACGCCGTCGAGGCGGTGGCGGGCGAGCAGGCGGCGCAGCGGCGGGTAGCAGGTGCCGAAGTCGTGGTCGAGGCGGTCGAGACCGTCGATCATGGCCAGGGCCCGGGCGCCGTACACCTGGGTGACCTGCACGTCGTCCCACATCTGGGTCAGGTCGGGGCAGTCGGGCGGGGCGCCGTTGAGCCGGACGTCGCCGCCCGCGCCCACCTCCACGGTGGCGACGACCAGGTGGGTGAGGCCGGTACGCCGTTCGATCAGGGGCAGCGGGGAGACGTAGAGGCCGCCGTCGCAGTGGGTCCGGTAGTACATCACCAGGCGGGGTGTGTGCTGGGGCAAGGCACGTCCTCCGTGAGGAATGAGGTGATACTTCACCATGTTCCACACCAAGAGTGAGATCAAAACTACCCTCGGTTAATTTTGCCCGGCGCGGCGAGGCGCTCAGCGGCCCGCGCGCGGCGGCCTGACCGGCTCCTTCGCGGCCGAGCCCAGGGGCAGCATGACCTCGACCCGCGTCCCGGCCCCCGGCCCGCTGTTGACGACGCAGATGCCGCCGAGCTCGGCCGCCCGTTCCCGCATCGAGCCGAGGCCCACCCCCGCGCTGTACGCGGCGGGCAGCCCGCGGCCGTCGTCGGCGACCAGCACGCGCAGCACCGAGTCCCGCTGGAGCACGATGCGGGCGCGGGAGGCCCTGGCGTGCCGCCGGATGTTGGTCAGCGCCTCCTGGACGATCCGGTAGACGGCCACCTCGACGGCGGCGGGCAGGTCGGTCAGGCTGCCCTCGACCTCCACCTCGATCTCGGTGTCCGGGGAGGACTGGCCGGCCAGCTCGCGGACGGCTCTGGCCAGGCCGAGGTCGTCGAGCGCGGGCGGGCGCAGGCCGTACACCAGCTCGCGGATGTCGTCGGTGACCGCGCCCATGCCGGTGTGCAGCTCGCGCAGCAGCTCGTCGGCGGCGTCGGGGGACTTCTTCAGGCTCATCCTGGCCATGTTGATGGTCATGGCCATGGCCGAGAGGGTCTGGCCGAGCCCGTCGTGCAGGTCGCGGCGCAGGCGGCGGCGCTCCTCCTCCCTGGCCGTCAGGATGCGTTCCCTGGACCGCTGCAGGTCGGCGGCCATGCGCACGGCGTGGGCCACGTCGGCGGCGTACGGCGTGAGCGTGCTGAGCACGCGCTCGTTGTGGGCGGCGGGGAAGCGGCGCGGGCCGGGCGGCCCGACGAACAGGCGGCCGACGCGCTCGCCGTGCCACACCAGCGGCACCTGGCGGGGCTCCGCGCCCACCCGGCCGCTCTCGACGTAACGCGGCTCGCCGTCGGCGACCTCCACGGCCACGCCCTCGACCGCGAGCCCGTCGCGCAGCACGCTGACCACGGAGGTCAGCGCCTTGGCCGGGTCGCCGCGCCGGACGGCCTGGGTCAGGCGTTCGGCCAGCACGGCGGGGTCGCCGACGCTGCCGTACAGGAAGCGGTCGACGGCGCGTTGCAGCACGTGCCGCAGCGGCTGGAAGAACGCGCCCGCGAACAGCGCTGCGGCGATGCCCGCGATCTCGTCGTAACCGGAGACCACGAGGCTGGACAGCGCGCCCGCGCCGAAGTAGACCGCGCTCACCACGGCCACCAGCCCGGCCGCGACGAAGGCCCGGCTGATCACCGTGTCGATGCCGTAGAGCCGGTAGCGGGTCACCGAGAACGCGACGGCGACCGGGATGAGCGCCGCCCACACGACGCTCGGCCACAGGAGCGCCGGCACGAACGCGGCCATGATCAGGAACACGACATAGCCCGCGAACGCGAACAGCGGCCATCCGATCTGCCGCCTGCCCACCGGGTCGGCCCTGCGCAGCCGCAGCGCCAGGGAGAGCGCCGTCAGCGCCATGGCGACGTAGATGCCGGTCCAGGCGACCATGGAGACGGCCTCCACGTACGGCCCGAGCGCGCGGATCTGCAGCGGGTTGGGGATGACGGCCGGGTAGGGGTAGCTGCCGGGGGGCGGGTCGGGCCGGAACACCGAGCGGGCCAGGTCGAGCCCGAGCGAGAACGCGCCCAGCAGCAGCACCCACCGCCAGCGCGGCGAGGGCAGCCGCCCGTCGGGCGAGTAGAGCGGCAGCAGCATGGTGAGCGCCAGGCCGCACACCGCCCACCCGACCTGCGCGGGGAAGCGTACGAGCCCGGCCGCGACCAGGTCGCCGTCGGCGGCCAGCCGGAACATCAGCGCGCTGGACAGGTCGCTCACGGCGGCGGCGATGCCGCCCGCGACCATCAGCCACGCCATGTTCAGCCGCGGCCGGTGGAAGATCAGGAACGCGCCGACCGCGGGGAAGGTCAGGGCGGCGGCCGTCTGGGGCGAGGCGGTTCGCAGCGGGGTCCAGGCCTCCGGCAGGCGGGCGTAGACGAGCAGCGCGGCGACCGTGAGGACCGGCGAGGCCACCGCCAGGACGACGGCCGTGATGCGCGCGAGCCGCACGCCCCGGCCCGCGGAGCCGCGCCCGGTCCCGCGACGCTCCCCCGGCCCGGCCTCTTCGGCGATCTCGGTGAACCCGGTCATCTCATCACCGCCTTCCCCAACACTTGAACAGGATTATGGCCCTTTTACTGGGATAATCCGCCCGTTGTGTCCGGGCCGTTACCGTCCGACGCCTGCTCCGGCCTCTCACCGGGCCAGAACAGGCCTCAACCTACTCGACGGCGACGCGTGGTTTCCTATACGCATGCCCGAACCTGATCTCGTGATCGACGGCGGCGACAAGATGTGCGTGCAACTGCTCATCGAGCTGCGCGGGCACGTGCTGCGCGCCGGTCCCGGCGCCGTGATCCACCTGATCGCCACCGACCCCGCCGCGCCCGTCGACCTGCCCGCGTGGTGCCACCTGACCGGCCACTCCTACCTCGGGCCGGTGCCCGGTGCCGGGCGCCCGACGTACGCGGTGCGCGTCGCGGACGCCGCCAAGGAGACCGAGCCCACCCGCCCCTGGCACGCGGCCTGACGGCGGTCGCCACCCGTCAGCGGAAGGAGCGGCGGTAGGCCGCCGGGGTGGTGCGCAGCGCGGTGTGGAAGCGGCGGCGGAGGTTGACGGCCGAGGAGAGGCCGACGCGGGTGGCGATGGTCTCGACCGGCAGGTCGGTCTCCTCCAGCAGGGCGCGCGTGGCGGCCAGCCGGCGTTCCAGCAGCCAGCGGGCGGGCGGCACGCCGAGCTGGTCGGCGAACTGCCGGGTCAGGGTACGCGCGGAGACGCCCGAGTAGGCGGCCATGTCCTCGACGGTGACGGGGTCGGGCAGGCGGCCGAGCAGCCATTCGAGCAGCGGGGCCAGGGAGTCCGGCATGGGCCCCGCGGTGGGCAGCGGCGGGTACTGGCGCTGGCAGCCCTCGCGGTGCGGTCCGGCGGCGAGCTGGCGGCCGATGCGCATGGCGTGGGCCGCGCCGTGGTCCTGGAGCACCTGGTGCAGGCACAGGTCGAGGGTGGCGGCCGAGGCTCCGGCGGTGGCGACGTCGCCGTGGTCCACGTAGATGACGGTGTCGTCGGGGACGACGAGCGGGTGGCGGGCGGCCAGCTCCCCGGACAGCTCCCAGTGGACGGACGCGCGGCGGCCGTCCAGCAGGCCCAGGGCGGCGGGGATGAAGATGCCCGCGCAGACGGCGACGATGCGCGCCCCGCGGGAATGGGCCCGGGACACCGCGTCGAGCACGGCCGGCGAGGGGACCAGGGTCCAGCCCGCGACGATCACGGTGTCGGCCTCGTCCATGGCTTCGAGACCGCTGTCCACCTGCATGGGGACGCCGAGGGTGGTGGGGAGCGAGCCCGGCCGCTCGGCGCACAGGGTGTAGCTGTAGTGCTGGGGGATGTCGGGGCCCTGGTAGCCGAAGACGGCCGAGGCCGAGGTGACGGGGTAGAGCTCCTGGTTGGGGGCGACCAGGGCGACCACGCGGTGCGGGCTCACGGGGGCCGGAGGCGTCTCGGGGCAGTCCAGGGGCATGGCGCAAATGTACCCAATGATGTCATTTGGGACACCGGCGCTTTGATCTGGAGAAATCCAGAATTGGGGCTCATGTGGACGAGGAGTTTCGCCCTCTACTTCGGGGCCCGCACGATCTCGCTGCTCGGCGACGCGATGATGCCCGTCGCCTCGGCGCTGGCGATCGGCAAAGTCTACGGGATCGCCGGCGTCGGCTTCGTGCTCGCGCTCTGGACCGCGTCGGCCGTGCTGGTCATGTTGTTCGGCGGGGTCGTCGCCGACCGGATCGGGCCCCGGCGCCTGATGATCGGCGCGGACGTGGTCAGGGTCGTCACCCAGGCGGTCGTCGCCGTCGCCTTCCTCGACGGGGTCCCGCCGTTCGCCCTGCTGCTGGCGATGGCGTTCCTGTCGGGCATGGCCGCCGGGGTGTTCGAACCGTGCGTCAACGGGATGGTGCCGCTGGTCGCCGAGGATCCGCAGCGGGCCAACGCGACCTTGAAGATCGCCGAGGCGGTCACCCAGCTCGCCGGGCCCGCGCTGGCCGGGATCCTCGTCGTGGCCACCGGGCCGGTCTTCGTCTACACCGTGGACGCCGCGACGTTCCTGGTCAGCGCGGTGTGCCTGCTGCTGGTGCGGGTCGCCGTGCCCAGGCCGGAGCCGTCCGACGTGCTGAGCGACCTGCGCAGGGGCTGGGAGGAGTTCAAGTCCAGGAGCTGGATGTGGTCGGTCATCCTGGTCTGGGTGTTCTGGGGCGTTCTGGTGGTGGGGCCGTACGTGCCGCTGTCGTCCCAGGTCATCGGGGCCGACTACGGCTGGGTGATGGCGGCGCTCGGCCTCGGAACCGTGCTGGGCGGACTGGTGGCGATCAGGCTGAAGCCGCGCAGGCCGCTGGCGGCGGGGGCGGTGGCGCTGATCGGGTACGTCGCCGTGCCGCTGTCGGTCGCGCTCGGGCCGCCACTGCCGCTACTGATGGCCGGGCACCTGCTCGGGGGGTGCGCGATGGCGTTCTGGTCGGTGATGTGGTCGACGACCGTGCAGACCCAGGTCGCGCCGGACGTGCTGAACCGGGTCAACGCCTACCAGGTGGCCGGGTCGGTCGCGGGCATGGCGGTCGGGCAGGCGCTGGCCGGCCCGGTCACCGCGCTGGTCGAGCCGCGTGTCTTCATGCTGGGGTCGGCCCTGGTGACGGTCGGCGTGGTGACGGCGCTGCTGGTGATCGGGCCGGTACGGCGGCTCGGCCGCAGGTCGCAGACGTCCGCGAGCGGGCCGGTCAAGGTCCCGGCGACGTAACCGGCGGCCGGCGGGGCGCTGGGCGACTGGTGGCGGGCGCCGGGCGGGCGGTGGCGGGCGGCGGTGCCCACGGCACGTGCCGCGGCCGGGGCGTGCGGCTGGCAGACCGCCCGCCCCCGTCTGCGGCACGTGCCGTCCCCTCCTCTTCGCGGCACGCGACGTGGGAGCCGCCCCAGCGTCCCCCGCGCTCGGGACGACTCCACCCGGTAAGAGCGCAGAGGCACCCGTATGAGTACGTCCCCACCCAAAAGATTTCTTGACAAATTAATTTGTCGGTGGCTACCGTGGGCATCACGAAACGGAGGGAACACCATGAGCAGCATGATCAACTCCGCGGACGGCACCCCCATCGCGTACGAACGCGCAGGCCAGGGCCCGGCGGTCATCCTCGTGGACGGCGCACTCAGCTTCCGCGGCTCCAGCATCAACGGCGGCCTCGCCGAAGCGCTCGCCCCCGACTTCACGGTCTACACCTACGACCGGCGCGGGCGGGGCGAGAGCGGCGACACCAAGCCGTACGACCCCGAACGGGAGGTCGAGGACCTGGAAGCGCTCGTCAAGGAGGCCGGCGGCTCGGTCCGCCTGTACGGCACCTCATCCGGCGCCGCCCTCGCCCTGGCCGCGGTCCGGAACGGCCTGCCGGTCGAGCGCCTGGCCCTGTACGAGCCGCCGTTCGTCGTGGACGGCACCCGTCCCCCGATCAAGGACGACTACCCGCGACGGCTGGAGGCGCTGGTGGCCGCGGGCCGCCGGGCCGAGGCGGTCAGGCTGTTCATGCGCGAGGGGGTCGGCCTGCCGGGGGTCGTGGTGGCGATGATGCGGTTCATGCCCGCGTGGGCCAAGCTCAAGGCCGTGGCGCACACCCTGCCGTACGACACCGCGCTCGTCTTCCCGCACCAGCGGGGCGAGCCGTACCCGGAGGGCGCGTGGGCGTCGGTGACCGTTCCGACGCTCGTCGCCGACGGCGGGAAGAGCCCGCAGTGGATGCGCAACTCCGTCGGCGCGCTGGCGAAGGCGCTGCCCGCGGCCGACCACCGCACGCTCGACGGGCAGACCCACATCGTCAAGCCGGAGGCCCTGGCGCCGGTGCTGCGGGAGTTCTTCGCCTGAGGGCCTGGGGCCGGCGGTCAGGCGGAGGCGGTGCCGAGCCAGCGGGTCCAGGCCGCCTCCAGGGCCTCGCCGTCCACCGGCGTGTAGGCGTGGTGCTCCACCACCGCCATGCCGCGTCCCTGGACGAACATGTACAGGCCGTCGTCCGTACGGACCGCCACGAACGTGCCCGGAGCGGTCACCCACTCCACGACGCCCCGCTCCGGCGCCCGCCCCTCGATCGCGACCGTCACCTTCTCCCCCGCCACCGGGCGGCCGGCGACGCCGAGCGCGGCCCCGAGGGCGGCCCAGAACCGCTCCTCCGACGCGCACGGGCCGGCCAGGAACAGGTTGTGGGTGGAGATCCTGCCGGGGAAGTGCCTGAGGTAGACGGCCAGTTTGTACAGGTACTGGAGGTCGCCGCGCTCCAGGTCGTCGTACTCCGACTCCCAGTCGTCGCCGAGGAAGCCGCTGTGGACGAAGCGGAGCACCGTGCTGCCCGAGCCGCGGGCTTCGAGCAGGTACTCGAAGGCCATGAACGTGCCGTCGGGGTTCTCCACGCCCCGGTGGGCCAGGCGTCTGCCCGGTTCCCAGGCGGTCACCACCGACTCGGTGGCGACGTCGGCGCCGAAGGTCTGCGCGCCCCGACCGCCCTCACGGGGTTCGAGCTCGGTACGGCCCATGAACCACGAGTCGATGCCGGGCCCCTCCGCGATGGCCCGCCAGACGACGTCGGGGGCGGCGTCCAGCGGGATCTCGTGGCGGATCTCGAACTCGTGCGGCATGGCGGTCTCCCTGTCACGGCCCGGCGCGGTGTGCGGCCGACGATCGCACCGACAAGATCGCTTGTCAAGCCGACTCCTGTTGTCGGCAGGCATGTGGGACGCGGGAGCGAGGGGCATCCCTCTTGAGAGCGAGGCGCGGGATCGCCCGTCCCGGCGATCACATTCGGAGCGGAAAACCGCAGGATAAGTGCATCGCCCCGCCCCTTGAGGAGAACCCGCGATGAACACCCGCGCCGCCTTCGTGGCCGCCCCGCTGCTCGTCCTGTCGTACGGCGTGATCCGGATCGTCGACGGCTTCGACGGTAGCCGGGGCCCTGGACCGGCCTGGACGACCGGCCATCTCGCCTTTCTTGCCGCCCTCGCCCTGTTCATCGTGATATTTCGGGATATGTGGCGGATGCTGGGCCGTGGCCGCATCGCCACCACCAGCCTCGTGGTCGGCCTGGTGGGCATCGCGTGCGCGGCCGCGCAGTTCGTGATCGACATCGTCGTCGGGTTCATGGCCGCCGACCACGCCGCGATGACGGTGCTGTGGGAGCAGATCCAGGCGGTCCCGGGAGTGTCGCCGGTCGTCTACTCCGTCGGCCCGGCCCTGTTCCACCTCGCCCAGCTCGCCCTGGTGATCCACCTCGCCGTACGCCGGCAGGTCAGGCCCTGGATGCCGGTCCTCGTCCTGCTCGACGTCGTCGTCCCCCTCGTCAGCCTGGACCTGATGCCGGTCGGCGCCGTCCTCATGCTGGTGGCGTTCTGGCCGCCGGCCCGCCGCCAGGCCCAGGCCGGTGCCCGGCACACGCTCGTCCATGCGTGAGGAACAATGGGACCCCGTGTCCGATCTGACGCTTGTCGACGTCTTTCGTCGCCGGCTTCGAGCGCTCCCCCACCTCTGGGTGGATGGGGCGCTCGCCCTGTTGATCGCCCTCGTCCAGGTATGGCCGCTGATCTCCAGCCAGGACCCGTACGGCGGCAGGTGGGACTGGTGGGGCTACGTGGTCGCGATCGGCGCCTCGCTCCCCGTCGTCTGGCGGCGCAGGTGGCCGGTGACCATGCTGATCGTCAGTCTGCTCGTGGGCGCGCTCTACGACTTCGCCGACAACGTCGCCCGCCAGCCCATCTGGTACGGCGCTTTCGTCGCCTTCTACACGGTCGCCGCCTACTCCCCCCGCCTGCCCAGGGTCGTCATGCTCGTCGTGACCCTCGTCGGCGGCCTGGCCGCCGTCGGCTCGTGGGAGACCGCGATGCGCGGGGTCGCCCTGTTCACCGCCGCCTACGCCATCGGCCGCGCGGCGGCCACGTCCCGCGCCCACGCCGCCGAGCTGGCCGAGCGCGCGGCCCGGCTCGAAAGGGAGCGTCAATTGGAAGCCGAGCGCGCGGCCGAACGTGAGCGGGCCAGGATCGCCCGCGACATGCACGACATCCTGGCCCACGCGGTCAGCCTCATGGTGGTCCAGGCCGAGGCGGGGCCCGTCGTGGTGCGCAGCAACCCGGCCAGGGCCGAGGCCGCCTTCGACGCCATCGCCGCCGCGGGCCGGGACGCGATGGTGCAGCTGCGCCGCATGCTCGGCGTACTGAAGGAGGACGAGCCGCAGGCGCCGCGGGCGCCGCAGCCGACCCTCGCGGACCTGCCCGCGCTGGCCGGCCAGGTGGCGGGCGCCGGCCTGGACGTGAGCTTCGCCGAGTCCGGCGAGCCCCGCCCGATCGGCCCCGACAGCGCGCTGGCCGCCTACCGGATCACGCAGGAAGCGCTCACCAACATCGTCAAGCACGCCGGCGCCGACCGCGCCGAGATCCGGCTCACCTGGGAGGACGACCACCTGATGATCGACGTCACGGACAACGGGCGCGGCGGCGGCCACGCGCTGCCCGCGGGCGGCAACGGCCTGATCGGCATGCGCGAACGGGCCGCGGCCTGCGGCGGCAGCGCGACCGCCGGCCCGCGCGCGGACGGGCCAGGCTTCGCCGTGTCGGCGCGGCTGCCGCTGGGGGCCGGCCGATGAGCGTGCGCGTCGTGGTGGCCGACGACCAGGAGCTGGTCAGGGGCGGGTTCGCGATGATCCTCGACGCCCAGCCCGACATCTCGGTGGTGGCCGAGGCGGGCGACGGGGTCGAGGCCGTGGCCGCCGTACGGGCGCACGAGCCGGACGTGCTGCTGCTCGACATCCGCATGCCCAGGATGGACGGCATCGAGGCGGCCAGGATCGTGTGCGCCGAGACCGCCTGCCGGGTGCTGATGCTGACCACGTTCGACCTGGACGACTACGTGTTCGACGCGCTGCGCGCGGGCGCGAGCGGGTTCCTGCTGAAGGACGTGCGGCGGGACGACCTGGTGACCGCGGTGCGGGTGGTGGCCGCGGGCGAGTCGCTGCTCGCGCCCACGGTGACCAGGAGGCTGATCGCCGAGTTCACCTCCCGTCCCGCGACGACGGCCGCCCCCGCGCACACGCTGGAGTCGCTGACCGCCAGGGAGCGCGAGACGTTGCAGCTGATCGCGCGCGGGCTGTCCAACGCGGAGATCGCCGAGGCCATGGTGGTCAGCGAGCACACCGTGAAGACGCACGTCAGCAACGTGCTGAGCAAACTGGGGCTGCGGGACCGCGTGCAGGCCGTGATCGCGGCCTACGAGTCGGGGCTGACCGTTCCCGGGGCGTAACGCGAGGGTCGGGCGGGTAGGCGGCCCATATGACTGAGGGTTTCGACACGGACACGCTCTGGGACGAGTTCCACCGGGCGGTCAACATGAACTCAGAGGAGCTGCGCGGCTACCTGCTCGCCGACGCCTCGGACGAGGAGGGCTTCCCTCCCGACCCCGACATGGGCATCGACAAGCTGGGCAGGGGCGTGCTGCACGTCCTGAGCAAGCGGAAGGGCGACCTGACCAAGGCCGACCTGGACGTGATGCGTCAGGTCATCGAGCTGGTCGAGACCATGGGTGACCGGACGGACGACGACTCGCGGCGCGAGCTCATGTCCGTCGGCCACGACCCGCTCAGGGCATAAGGCCCCGAATTCAACAAATGGTGGATGTGGGGCGACGCAAAGTGATGAAATGTGCGAAGCCGACTTCGTCCGAGGAGATCCGTTGAGAGACAACCTCGACCTCGCCGCGAGCGCCCAGCAGCTGGCCGACGCCGCCCCGACGGGATCGATCGACCGCGCCGCGGCCTCGTCCGTGGCCATCACGCTGGCCACGACGCGTGACATCGCCGACGCGCGGCAGACCCTCGACGGGTTGACCCCGGAGGAGGTGCGCCAGGCGGCGCTCACCCTCTTCGACCGCCTCTCGGAGAGTTGAGCTCGCTGTTCCGGGCTGCTCGAACCGGGTGAAGGCGGGCGATCCGCCGGGAACCCGGCACGCTTGTATGCCCGTACGGTGGGGGTATGCGGATCGGGGTTCTGGGGCCGCTCCAGGTGGCTGGGGCCGAGATCGGCGGCGCCCGCGTGCGCGCCCTGCTCGTCCGTCTGGCGCTCGACCCGGGCCGGGTGGTGACCGCCGACCGGCTGATCGACGACCTGTGGCCCGGCGAGCCGCCCGCCCATCCGGCCGCGGCGCTCCAGTCGCTGGTGTCGCGGGCCCGCAGGCAGGCGCCGGGGCTGATCTCCTCGCACCCGGCCGGCTACCTGCTGGACGTGCCGCCCGGCGAGGTGGACGCGTCGGCGTTCGAGCGGCTGGTGCGGGCCGGTGACCCGCGCGGCGCGCTGGCGTTGTGGCGCGGGCCCGCCCTGGCGGACGCGGCCGGGCTGGCGTTCGCCACCGCGCCCGCGGCCCGGCTGGAGGAACTGCGCCTGACGGCCCTGGCCGCCGCGATCACCGCCGACCTGGCGGCCGACCCCGCGGCCGAGCTGTCGCAGGGCGGACGTGACAGCGGGCCGGGGGTCGTGGCCGAGCTGTCGCAGGGCGGACGTGACAGCGGGCCGGGGGTCGTGGCCGAGTTGGAGGAGCTGGTCGCCGCGCACCGGCTGCGCGAGCCGTTCCACGCCCTGCTCATGCGGGCGCTGGTGGCTCGCGGGCGGCGCGGCGAGGCGCTGGAGGTGTTCGAGCGGATCAGGGCCGACCTGGCCGACGAGCTGGGCGTCGATCCCGGCCCCGAGCTGCGCGCGGCCCATATGGCGGCGTTGCGCGACCCGGCTCCCGCGCCGAGTGGCAACCTGCCCGCCCGGCTCACCGGCTTCGTCGGCCGGGCCGGCGACGTCGCCCGGCTCCACGCCCTGCTGGGCGGCCGGGACGAGCGGCTGGTCACGCTGGTCGGCCCCGGCGGCGTGGGCAAGACCCGCCTGGCGCTGGAGGCGGCCTGCGGCCTGGACGTGCCGGACGGCGTGTGGCTGGTCGAGCTGGCCTCGGCCACCGGCGTGCGGGCCGCGGTCGAGAGCGTGCTGAGGACGACCGACGTGGTCCGGGCGCTGCGCGGCACGTCGCCGCTCATCGTGCTGGACAACTGCGAGCACGTCGTGGAGGAGGCCGCCACGGTCGCGCGGTGGTTGCTGTCGGAGGTCGCCGGGCTGCGCGTCCTGGCCACCAGCAGGGAGCCGCTCGACATCCCCGGCGAGGTGCTGCACCCCGTCCCGCCGCTGCCCGAGGCCGCGGAGCTGTTCCTGGCGCGGGCCGCGGCGGCCAGGCCCGGCCTGGAGGTGAGCGCGGCCGACGCCGGGCGCATCTGCCGGGAGCTCGACGGCATCCCGCTGGCGATCGAGCTGGCCGCCGCCCGGCTGCGCACGATGCCGGTGTCCGTGCTGGTCCGGCAGCTCGGGGACCGGCTGGCCTTCCGCGGGGGGCGGACGTCCGAGCCGCGTCATCGTACGTTGCGCGACGTCATCGACTGGAGCTGGAACCTGCTGTCGGCACGCGAGCGCGAGCTGCTGCGCGGGCTGACGGTCTTCTCCGGCGGCGCGACGTACGAGGCCGTCGCGGAGGTGTGCGGCGGCGACCCGGACGATCTCGCCTCGCTCGTGGACAAGTCGCTCGTCTCGGTCTCCGGCGACCGCTACTCGATGCTGGCCACCATCAGGCAGTACGCCGCCGCCGACCTGCCCGCCCTCCGGCAGGCCCACGCCCGCTACTACACCCGGCTGGCCGAGACCGCCGATCCCCTCCTGCGTACCGGCGAGCAGCTCGCCTGGCTGGAGGTGCTGGACGCCGAGCAGGACAACCTCGACGCCGCGCTGCGCCACTCCGACGACCCGCTCCGGCTGATCCTGCCCCGGTTCTGGCCGTGGATCATGCGCGGACGGCGGCGCGAGATGAGCGAGCGGGCGGCGACCGTGCTGCGCCGCGTCGGAGACGTGCCACCGCCGGGGCGCGAGCTGGCGCACGGGCTGTGCCAGGTGCTCACGGGCGGCGAGCCGACCCCGGCGGTGCTCGACTCCGACCATCCCGCCGCGCTGAACTTCTGGGCCATGAGCGGCGCGCAACGCCCGCCCGCCGACGTCGTCGAGCTCACCGAGGACACCGTCGAGCGCCTGCGCGACTCCCCCGACCTGTGGACGCGCTCGGCCGCGCTGCTGGTCGGCGGCATCGTCCGGTTCGAGTACGGCACGGTCGCCGGCGCGCAGGACCTGCTCGGCCCGGCGCTCGACGGCTTCCGCCGCACCGGCGACCGCTGGGGCCAGTGGGCCTGCCTCTACTGGTTGTCGCTGGTCGCCGAGAACCGGGGCGACTTCGCCACCGCGCTCGCCCGTGCCGAGGAGCCGGGACGCCTGGCCGCCGAGCTGTCGGGGCTGGACGCGCCGTTCGGCCCGATGACGTTCCTGCTCCGGCTCGGGCAGCTCAAGGCGCGGACGGGCGACCACGAGGGGGCCGCCGCCACGCTGGCGCAGGCGTGGCGGTCGGCGCTGCGGGCCGAGGACGCGGTGACCCAGGCCAGGGTCCTGCACGCCCGCGCCGAGCTGGCCCGGCGCGCCGGCGACCGGTCGGGGGCGGCCCGGCTGCTCGACCGCGCGCTGGCGCTGGGCAGCGGGGACGCTCCCGTGCAGTTCAGGGCGTTCATGCAGGTCGAGCTGGCCCGCGTGGCGGAGCCGGGTCCGCCACTGCGCACGGCGCTGGAGCTGATGGAGACCTGCGGCGACCGGACGGCCCGCGCGACCGTGCTGGAAGGCGTGGCCGAGCACCTGCCGCCCCGGCCGGCGGCCGAGCTGCTGGGCGCGGCCCGCGCGCTGCGCGGCCTCGGCGACTCCGCCGACCCCGCCATGGTCGCCCTGGACGGACGGTGCCGCTCCGCCCTCGGCCCCGACGCCTTCCACGAGGCCCTGACCAGGGGAACCGCGCTGCCGAACCCGGAGCGGCACGCACTTACTCTGCTCGGCTGAGCCCGTCGCGTACGCGGCACGCGCCGCCGGGCCATATGGTCGGGGAAGAGGCCACGGAAACCGACGACGAACCCCTTCTCCGCCGCTCCCCGGACGACCATGGAACACCTTCCGGTTTCGCGGCGGATACGCCAGGGTTGTGGCAACTTTCCACCGCAATGTGAGGAGATCTGTGGCCAGTCCAAGTGTGGTCGACACCCGGGGCAGTGACTTCGCCCGACTAGCCCGCCGAATCTCTGACGCCGGTCTCCTCGACCGGCGTCCCGTCTATTACGCGGTGCGGCTCACCATCGTGGTCGCCGCGTACCTCGGCTGCTGGGCGTTGTTCGCCTGGGTGGGCGACTCGTGGTGGCAACTGCTCGTCGCGGTCGCGCTGGCCGTGGTCTTCGCACAGATCGGCTTCGTCTCCCACGACCTGGGCCACCGCCAGGTGTTCAGGAAGCGGCGGCCGAGCGACGTGACCGGTCTCCTGCTGGGGAACCTGGGCATCGGCCTGGGCTGGGGATGGTGGACCAGCAAGCACAACCGCCACCACGCCAACCCCAACCACGAGGACCACGACCCCGACGTCTCACCCGCGGTCATCGTCTGGTCGGAGGACCAGGTGGCGCGGAGCGCGGGCCTGCCGCGTGCCGTCGCGAGGTACCAGGCGATCCTGTTCTTCCCGATGCTCACCCTTGAGGCCTGGCACCTGCACATCGCCAGCTTCAAGGCGCTGCTGGCGCCGGCGACCAAGCGGCCATGGGCGGAGCTGGCGCTGCTGACCACCCACTTCGTGCTCTACTTCGGCGCGGTCTTCGCCGTGCTGCCGTTCGGCAAGGCGCTGGTGTTCCTGATCGTGCATCAGGGGCTGTTCGGCCTCTACCTGGGCTCCACGTTCGCGCCCAACCACAAGGGCATGCCCGTCCTGACCAAGGACGACAAGCTGGACTTCCTCCGCAAGCAGGTGCTGACCTCCCGCAACGTCAGGGGCGGCCTGTTCACCGACGTGGCGCTCGGCCAGCTCAACTACCAGATCGAGCACCACCTGTTCCCGAACATGCCCGCGCCCAACCTGCGCAAGGCGCAGCCCATCGTCGAGAGCTACTGCGCCGAGGTCGGCGTCAGCTACCTGCAGACCGGGCTCTTCGCCTCCTACGGCCAGGCCCTGCGCCACCTGCACGAGGTGGGCGCTCCGCTGCGCCGCTGAGCCTCAGCCCTCCTCCTCGACCCGCCTCTCCAGGTCGGCACGGCGTCGTTCGAGGTCGGCGATCAGCTCGGACTGCTCGTCGGCCTGGGCGATCATGGCCGCGGTCTCGATCTGGTCGGTCGCGCCCATGGTGCCCACCTGGTCGCGCACGTCCTGGTTCTCCGCCTTCAGCCGGGCCAGGTCCTCTTCGACCTGCCGGAGCTCATCCTTGGTACTCATCTCGGTCAACTACCCCAGCACTCGCACGACCATACAAAATGGAGCACATGCCTAGATTGTCGGCGAGCAGCACGGTGTCCCTCGTGGTGGTCACCGTCGCGCTCGCCGGCACCCTGGTCGCCGGGCTCAGGAGCGAGCAGTCCGCCAGCGTGCTCGACGTGGTGCTGCCGATCGTGTCGTGCGGCGCGCTGCTGTTGCGGCGGCGCCTTCCCGTCACGTCGCTGGTCGTGGTCGTCGTGGCGGTGTCCGCCTACTATCCGCTCGCCCGGTTCGACGGGCCGCTGGTCGTGCTGGTGTTCGTGGCCCTCTACACCGCCGCCGACCAGGGACGGCTGGTCGCCGCGATCGCCACCGGGGCCGCCGTGCTGCTGGCGATGGGGTTCGGCGAGGCCCACGGGTCCAGGCACGTGGACGACAGCATGTTCGGCGCGATCACCGGCTGGGTGGTGGCCGCGATCGCGTTCGGCGGGGTCACCAGGAACCGCCGGGCGTACCTGCTGGAGGCCCAGCGGCGCGCGCTGGACGCCGAGCACTCCAAGGAGGAGGAGGCCAGGCGGCGCGAGAGCGAGGAACGGCTGCGCATCGCCAGGGAGCTGCACGACGTGCTCGGGCACAACATCTCCATGATCAACGTGCAGGCGTCGGCGGCGCTGCACGGGCTGGCCAGGCGTCCCGAGAAGGCCGAGGCCGCGCTGCGGACCATCAAGGAGACCAGCAAGGAGACGCTGCGCGAGCTGCGCACCACGCTGGGGGTGCTGCGCCAGGTGGACGAGGACGCGCCGACCGCGCCCGCGGACAGCCTCGCCCGGCTGCCGGACCTGGTCGCGGCGTCGGGTCTGGAGGTGGCCGTCGAGCCGTCCGGGCCGCTGGACGCCGTGCCGACCGAGGTCGACCTGGCCGCCGCCCGCATCATCAGGGAGTCGCTGACCAACGTCGCCCGCCATTCCGGCACGACGAAGGCCACCCTCTCGGTCACCAATTCGTCAGGGAACATCCTGATCCGGGTCGAGGACGACGGCCCGGGCGCCACGTACACCGAAGGCAGCGGCTTCGGCCTGCAGGGCATGCGCGAGCGCGCCGTCGCGCTCGGCGGCGACCTGGAGGCCGGCCCGCGCCCCGAGGGCGGCTTCCGCGTCGTCGCCCGCCTGCCACTGAACGGAGCCCGATGATCCGCGTACTGCTCGCCGACGACCAGACCCTGGTCCGCGCCGGATTCCGGTCGATACTCTCCGACGAGGACGACATCGAGGTCGTCGGCGAGGCCGGCACCGGCGCGGCGGCCGTGGCGGGTGCCCACGAGCACCGGCCCGACGTGGTGCTCATGGACATCCGCATGCCCGAGCTCGACGGCCTGGAGGCCACCCGGCGCATCGCCGGCGACCCGCGGCTCGACGGCGTCAAGGTCATCATCCTGACCACCTTCGACCTGGACGACTACGTCTACGGCGCGCTGCGGGCGGGCGCGGGCGGGTTCCTCGTCAAGGACACCGAGCCGGCCGAGCTGATCCACGCGGTCCGGGTCGTGGCCAGGGGCGACGCGCTGATCTCGCCGTCGGTGACGCGGCGGCTGATCGCGGAGTTCGCCGGCCGGGTCAAGCGGCCCGAGCCGGGCCCCGAGCTCAACGCGCTCACCGAGCGCGAGCGGGAGGTCATGGGCCTGGTGGCGGCCGGGCTGTCCAACGACGAGATCGCCGCCCGGCTCGTGCTCAGCCCCGCCACGGCGAAGACGCACGTCAGCCGCATCATGACCAAGCTCGGCGTGCGCGACAGGGCCCAGCTCGTGGTGGTCGCCTACGAGGCCGGGATGATCACACCGGGCTGGCTTACAACCTGAGTCGTACGACTTTAGTGATCTTAGGCCCGGGGTTGTACGCCGGATTGCAGACCGGAGCATGACGCGGCGGAGCAGGCCGTGCCGCCAAGCTCTCGGCATGGACACCGTCGACCTCGCCCGGCTGCAGTTCGCGTTCACCGCGGGCGCGCACTTCCTCTTCGTCGCGCTGACGCTCGGCCTGGCGACACTGGTGGCCGTCGTCCAGACCCGGGCCACCTTCAGCGGCGACCCCGTCCACCTGCGGATGACGAGGTTCTGGGGGCAGCTCTACATCATCAACTACGCCATGGGCATCGTCACCGGGCTGGTCATGGAGTTCCAGCTCGGCCTGTCGTGGAGCGGGCTGACCGACTACGCGGGCAACGTCTTCGGCGCCTCGCTGGCGATCGAGACGCTGGTGGCCTTCTTCGTCGAGGCCACGTTCCTGGGCCTGTGGATCTTCGGCTGGAACCGGCTGAACCGCTGGGCGCACCTGGCGCTGATCTGGGTCGTCACGCTCACCGCGTACGCGTCGGCGTTCTGGATCATGATCTCCAACGGCTTCCTGCAGAACCCGGTGGGCTACGCCGTCGAGGGCGGCAAGCTGCGGCTCACCGACTTCGGGGCGATGATCGCCAACCCGGCCGCGCAGATCGCGTTCGGGCACGTCATGGGCGGCGCGATGATCGTCGGCGGGTTCTTCATGGCCGGGGTGAGCGCCTACCACCTGCGCAGGCGCACGGCCGAGCACGACCTGTTCAGGAAGTCGCTGCGGATCGGCGTCGGCGTCGCGCTGCCGGCCTCGTTCTTCACGGTGACGTTCGGCGGGCTCGGGTTCCAGACCCTCCAGCCGGCCAAGGCGGCGGCCTGGACGGGCCAGGCCGAGCGGCTGGCCGCGGTGCAGGCGGACATGGCGGCCAAGTTCGGGCCGGGCGACTACCTGCCTGCGACCGGCTGGGTGCAGGGGGCCGGCATCACGATGATGATCCTCTGGGTGGTGATGACCCTCGTGGCGGGGCTGAGCCTGCTGCTGATGTTCTTCCGGCCGGTCGTGCGCGGCTTCCGTGCCTGGCACTGGCTGCTGACGCTGATGATCCCCGTGCCGTTCGTCACCATGCTCGCCGGGTGGACCTTCCGCGAGATGGGGCGCCAGCCGTGGGTGGTCTACGGGCTGCTGCGCACGTCCGAGGCCATGTCGCCGGTGACGGCGGGCCAGATGCGGCTGTCGCTGACGGCGTTCGCGTCGGTGTTCGCGGCGCTGATCGCGGTCAACTACTGGCTGCTGGCCCGGGCGGCCGGACGCGGGCCCGGCGCGGTCGCGCTCGGCGCCCTTCCGGCCGAGACCCCCGTCCCCGTCCCCGCCTTCTGAAGGAGCCGATCATGGAGATCCTCGTCCTGGCCTTCTTCGCCCTCGGCTACCTCGTGCTGGGCGGGGCCGACATCGGGGTCGGCATGGCACTGCCGTACCTCGGGCGGTCGGCGGGCGAGCGGCGCGAGGTGATCGCCGCGATCGCGCCGTTCTTCCTCGGCAACGAGGTGTGGCTGGTGGCCACGGCCGGGGTGCTCGCGGGGCTCTTCCCCGACCTGGAGGGCCACCTCCTGAGCGGCAACTACGCGGTGGTCGTCGCGCTGCTCGTCTCGTGGGTGGTCAGGGACATGGGCCTGTGGCTGCGGGGGCGGGTGCCCGGCGCGCGCTGGCAGGCGTTCTGGGACGGCGGGATCGTGGCCGGGAGCTGGGGGCTGGCGCTGAGCTGGGGGCTGCTGCTGGCCGAGGTGCTGCTCGGCATCCAGGGGCCGCTCGTGCTGCTGGCCGCGCTGGTGGTGGCGGCGCTGTTCGCGGTGCACGGGCTGGCGTTCGCGGCGCTGCGGCTGCGCGGACCGTTGCGGGAGCGGGCCGGGGTGTTGTCCGGCGAGGCGGGCGAGGGCCGCACGTACGCGCTGACGGCCGGTGCGCTGCTGGTGGTCGGGGTGCTGGCCGGGCTGCGGCTGCCGCTGGTGGCGGGGTCGTCGGGGGCGCTGCTGGCGCCGGTGGTCCTCGTCCTGATCCCGCTGCTGGTCGCCTCGCAGGGGTGGGTGTGGTGGACGTTCAGGCATCGGGTGAGCGGGCCCTCGTACCTGTGACCAGGCGGGTGACCGGTCTGGAGCACCCGCCTGGCGTCAGGTCAGAACAGCGGAGCCCCGTCGCGGGTCAGCCGCCAGTTGGCGGCGGCGAAGTCGGCGGGGTTGATCGTGCCCTTGGCGGTGGCGTACTCGATCAGCGCCTGGCGGATCTCCACCTGCGCGTTGTACAGCACGGGAGCGGTGGTGACGTGCGGGAAGCCGCCGCCGCCCGACTGGCGGTAGTTGTTGATCGCGACCACGAACTCCTTGCCGGCCGGGATCGGCGCGCCCTCGAAGGTGAGGTTGGCGATGCGCTGCCCGGCGGGCTTGGCCACGTCGATGTCGTAGGAGACGCCCGAGAGCTGGTCGTAGTTGTAGTCCGGGGTGTTGCCGGCGTTGGTCAGCTTGGTGACGTCCACCGGGTCGCCCGGGTTGAGCTGGTTGAAGTACCGGGCCGAGTACTCCAGGTAGTCCTTGATCTGGGCGCCGGTCAGCTTGATCGCCAGCAGCGTGTTGTCGTAGACGTAGAGCCCGGCCACGTCCCTGACCCGCACGTCACCGGCGGGGAAGACGGCGGTGCGGCTGAACGGCGCGGCGATCGACAACACCGGCAGCGTGTTGCCCGGCAGGGCGGCCTTCACCGTCTCGGTCTGCACCTGCTGGATGTAGTCGAGGATCGGCGTGTCCTTGTACGGCGACTCGGCCGCCGACAGCTCCTCGGCCGACTTGGCGACGACCTTGTTGACGTAGCCGACCGTGATGTCGTGCTGCGGCTTGAGCAGCGAGACGATCTTCGGGTCCGCCGTCACCGTGTTGGTGTTGAGCGTGGCCGAGCTCTTGCCGGTGACGACCCACTTCCCGCGCTGCTTGGTGAGGGTGAAGTCGAGCCGCGACAGGCGCTGGCCCCACTTGCCCGGCTCGGTGAGCAGCACCTGCTGCCCGGTGGCCTTGTTCGTCACGAAGCGCTGGGCGACCTCGTTGTGCGCGTGCCCGAACAGCACCGCGTCGATGCCCGGCACCTGCTCGGCGACCATCGCCGAGGCGTTCTCCACGGGCAGGTCGGTGCCGTAGGACGACATGCCGCTGTCGCCCGCGTGCGCGGTCACCACGACCACGTCCGCGCCGAGGCCGCGGATGACCGGCACCCACTTCCTGGCCGACTCGACCAGGTCGGTGAAGCGCAGCTTGCCCTCGACGTTCGCCTTGTCCCAGATGGCCACGCCCGGGTTGGTCAGGCCGAGCACGCCGACCCTGATCGGCTTGTCGCCCTTGACCTTCATGGTCTTGATCACGAACGGCCGGTACGCCGGCAGCCCGCTCCCGGCGTGCACGGCGTTGGCGCCCAGCACCGGCGCCCGCATCTGCCTGATCCAGGTGGCCAGCAGCGGCAGACCGTAGTTGAACTCGTGGTTCCCGAGGGTGACGGCGTCGTACCCGATGGCGTTCATGGCCTTGGCCATCGGGTGGGTCTGCCCGGTCTCGGTGATCGGCTCGACCTTGGCGTAGTAGTAGGCCAGAGGCGTGCCCTGGATCGTGTCACCCGAGTCGAACAGCAGCGTGTGGTCCGCCCCGCGCTCGGCCCTGACCTTGTTGACCAGCGACGACACCTGGGCCAGGCCGATGGTGTTGCCCTGCTTGTCGGCGTAGGCGGCGTCCTTGAAGTAGTCCCAGTTGAGGGCGTTGCTGTGGATGTCCGACGTCCCCATCACGGTGACGGTGACGCTCTTGTCCCCGCTCGCGTGGGCGGGGAGCGCCACCAGGGCCAGCGCGGTCAGCGCGGCGGCCCCTGTGGCGGCGAGCTTCTTGGTCTGCATGTGCCTGGAGGGTAACCAGGACAAATTACTCGTTGGTTACGAAATCGCGGATCAGGGCTGTCACCTCTTCGGGACGTTCGTGTAGCACCACATGCCCACTGTCCAACTCGGCGTAACGGCTGCCGGGCAGCGCGGCGTGCAGGGCGCGGGCGTGCCCGACCGGCACGAGGTGGTCCTGCGTGCAGCCGACGACCAGCGTGGGGGCGGTGATGCTCGGGAGCAGGTCCCTGATGTCGGTCCTGAGGTCCAGCTCGATCTGGCGTACCGTGCCGGGGGGCGGGTCGCCGGCCATCATGGCCGTCAGTCCGTCCTCGCCCAGGCCGCTCACGAAGGCCGGGCTGAAGCCGACCAGCGGGCCGTACGCCGCGAAGCTCTCGGGGTCGGTGACCGCCAGCCGGGCCCAGGTCCGCAGGCCGAGCCGGAGCCGGGGGTCGTCTGCGTGCGTCCAGCCCGCGATCAGCACCAGCCGCCTGACCCGCTCGGGATACCGGGCCGCGACCCCCGCCGCCACGACCGCGCCCAGCGAGAAGCCGACCAGGTCGGACGGGCCACCCTCGGGGAAGGTCGCCGCGACCTGCTCGATCAGCAGGTCGAGCGTGAGGTCGCCGCCGGGGTCGGCGGTCTCGCCGCTGCCCGCGTAGTCGGGGGTGATCACCGTGCGGATGTCGGTGAAGTTCTGGACGAGGTGGCCGTAGTTGGTGGCGGCGTCGCCGCCGGTGCCGTGCACCATGACCAGGCCGGGGCCGCTGCCCGCCCGGTTGAAGCGCACGTGTCCGCCGTCGTGGATGACCGTGGGCATGAGGTGTCTCCTAGAGGTTTCCGCCGCCGGTGGCGTCGAGGGTGGTGCCGGTGATGAAGCTCGCTCCGGGCGAGGCGGCGAAGGCGACCACGTCCGCGATCTCGCCGGGCTCGCCGATGCGGTTGAGCGCGTGCCTGCTCGCCGCGTACGCGCGGGCCTCGGGGTCGCCCAGCCAGCCCGCGTTGACGTCGGTGTCGATGATGCCGGGCGCGACGTTGTTGACCGTGATGCCGCGCGGCCCCAGCTCCTTGGCCAGGGCCAGCGTGAACACCTGCACCGCGCCCTTGGTCATCGCGTACGCGATGCCCTCGGGGAAGGCGATGCGGGCCACGCCGGAGGTGATGTTCACGATGCGGCCGCCGTCGGGGATCAACGGCAACACCTGCCGGGTGAGGAAGAACAGGCCCTTGACGTTGACCGCGAACACCCGGTCGTAGCCCTCCTCCGTCTCCTGCGCGAGCGGCTTGGACAGGCCGATGCCGGCGTTGTTGACCAGCACGTCGAGCACGTCGGTCTCCTCGGCCACCCGGCGGGCGAGCCGCTCCACCTCCTCGGGCACGCCCAGGTCGGCCCGCACGGCCACGGCGTTCGCGCCGATCAGCCCGACGACCTCCTCGGCCGCGGCGGCGTCCCTGGCGTAGTTCACGATCACGCGGAACCCGTCCTTGGCCAGCCGCAGCGCGATGGCCCGGCCGATGCCTCTCCCGGCGCCGGTCACCAGGGCAGTCCTCATCGCTCGAATCCTTTCTGTAGCGATCGATACAGAAAGCATAACATAGCGATCGCTATAGAATGGGCGCATGGCGAGGCAGCGGGCATTCGACAGGGACGCGGCGCTGGAGAGCGCGCTGCGCGCGTTCTGGGAGCACGGCTACGAGGCGACCTCCATCGCGGCGCTGACCGCCGCGATGGGCATCAGGCCCCCCAGCCTGTACGCGGCCTTCGGCGACAAACGGCGGCTGTTCGAGGAGGCGGTGCGCCGCTACCAGCTCACCCACGGCGCGTTCACCACCAGGGCGCTCGCCGAGGAGCCCACCGGCCGGCGGGCCGTCGAACGCGTGCTGCGCGAGTCGGCCGCCGAGTACACGAACGCGGACCACCCGCCCGGCTGCCTGATCATCACCGCCGCGGTCAACTGCGGGCCGGAGTCCGCCGACGTGGAGGAGTTGTTGCGGGGGTTCAGGGAGGCGGCGAAGGCGGCGATCAGGAAGCGCGTGGACGACGACGTGGCGGCCGGCCGGCTGGCCCCCGGCACCGACACCGAAGCCCTGGCCACCTTCTTCGCGTCGGTGATCCAGGGCATGTCCACGCAGTCACGCGACGGCGCCTCCTACGCCGGCCTGCTAGGGGTCGCCGAACTCGCCATGGCGGCCTACCCGCCGCCCCCGCGCTGACGACCGCACGAAAGCCGCGCGGCCGTCCGGCTCACAAAAGCCTCGGCCGCGCGGCCCATGCAGGCTTCGGCCGCGCGGCCGTGCGACCTCATTGCGACATGACGCCCGCGTCCTCCGGGGGCAGTTCGGGGGGTGAGGCGCGCAGCCAGCGGCAGCCGTGCGGTCCCAGCGCAAGCTTGGCCGTGCCGTCGGCCGACACCTTGATCGTGCCGTCCACCAGCAGGTCCGTGAGGTCGCAGTTCTCCAGGCCGTCCAGCCGCAGATCGACGTCCTTGGCCGTGTCGCACAGGTTGTGGGCGACCACGACCGTCGCGCCGTCGGCGTCGCAGCGGTGCGAGAAGATCGCGTCGTCGCCGGTGTCCAGCACCGTGTACTGTCCCCACGCCAGCTCAGGGCACTCGCGGTACCGCTCGATGAGGAGCTGGAACCAGCGCAGCAGCGAGTCGGTGTCGCGTTTCTGGTCGGCCACGTTGACCCGGTCGGGCGCGAAGGCGCCGTCGGGGATCTCGCGGACCGTCTCCTCCTTCTGGCTGAAGCCGCCGTCCTCGGACCACTGCATGGGGATGCGGACGGCCATCCGCCCTTCCTCGTCCAGGTTCTCCCCCATGCCGATCTCCTCGCCGTAGAAGATCACGGGCGTCCCGGGAAGGGAGAACAGCAGGCTGTAGGCCATCTTGATGCGCCGCAGGTCGCCGCCGAACATCGTGGGCAGCCGCCGGCGCAGCCCGCGGCCGAAGATCTGCATGTCCTTACGGGGGCCGAACGCCTCGAAGATCTCTTGTCGTTCCTCGTCGGTGAGCTTGTCGAGGGTCAGTTCGTCGTGGTTGCGGAGGAACATCGCCCATTGACAGTCCTTGGGGGCCCGGGGGCGTTCCTGCAGGGCGTCCATCAGGGGGCGGGCGTTGTTACGGGCGAAGGAGAGCCAGCTGTTCTGCATGCCGATGAAGTCGAAGCACATGGTGATCTGGTCACCGAGCCCTTCACCGAAGTACCGCAGTAATTCCTTGTAGGGCAGGTTGACCTCGCCCAGCAGGATCGAGCCGCCCTTGCGCCTGGTCATGAAGGCTCGCAGGTCGGCCAGGAACTCGTGCGGGTTGGCCAGCTTGGGGTTGACGTTCTCGATGAGGAACGGCACCGCGTCCACGCGGAAGCCCGACAGCCCGAGCTCCATCCAGAAGCCGAGGATGCGGGTGATCTCGTCCCTGACCTCGGGGTTGCCGACGTTCAGATCAGGCTGGTGACGGTAGAAGCTGTGCAGGTAGTACTGGCCGCTGCCCTTGTCGTACTGCCAGATGGAGTCCTCCTTGTCGGGGAAGACCACCTGTTTCGGGTCGTCGGGCTCGGGGGCGTCGGACCAGACGTACCAGTCGCGCATCGGCGAGTCCTTGCTCCTGCGCGACTCCTTGAACCAGGGGTGCTGGTCCGAGGTGTGGTTGACGACCAGGTCCGCGATCACCCGCAGGCCCCGGTCGTTGGCGGTCCGCATGAACTCCACGAAGTCGCCCAGGGTCCCCAGCCGGGGATCGATGCTGTAGAAGTCGGTGATGTCGTAACCGTCGTCCCGGTTGGGGGTGGGGAAGAACGGCATCAACCAGAGGCAGGTCACGCCGAGACCCGCAAGGTAGTCGATCTGCTGGGTCAAGCCGCGGAAGTCGCCCACACCGTCGCCGTTACCGTCCTTGAACGTCTCCACGTCCAGGCAGTACACGACGGCGTTCTTCCACCAGACGTCGGAGGTGTACGTCAGTCGCATGGCGGCCCTGCTACCCACCCGTCCAGAAGAAATGTCCTTTTGGTAGTTTGCGTCCGGTTCTCATCCCGTGACCTCGGGCTACGGGGAGCATCGCCGAACCCAGGCAGCCGTGCGGATCGCCCCTCGGTTCCCGCCCCCGGCCAATAGTTCGGTAGCCGAACTGATGTTAGGCTGATCTCATGGCCAAGCCCGAGGAGCAGCTGGGAGTCGTCTCCGCCCTGGTGCGCTCGACCTTCCTGGTCAACGCCGTCTACGCCGAGTCCGCCCGCGCGTACGGGCTGACCTCCCAGCAGGGCCAGCTCCTGTGCGTGCTGATGGCCCAGCCGTACGGGATGAGCGAGCTGGGCGCGATGTTGCGCCTGGCCAAGTCCAGCCTCACCGAGCTGGTCGACCGCACCGCGCAGCGCGGCATGGTCCGCCGCGAGCCCAACCCCGCCGACCGGCGCGCCGTCCAGGTCACGCTGACCGAGGAGGGCGCCAAGCTCGCCGACGAGTTCTACACCGAGGCCTGCCGGCGCATCGACGAGCTTCCGTCCGGGCTCGACGAGGCCGAGCGCGCCACCCTCGCCGACCTGCTCTCCCGCCTGGTGCGGGACAACAACGCCCCGACGGTCTTCATCGAGCGCGCCGACACCCCCTGACCGCCGCCCGCGGTCACACCCCGGCCGGTGCCGGCTCGGCGGCGAGCCCGAACAGCTCCGCGAACCGTCCGGTGAACAGGTCCTTGCCCTTGTAGTCGGCCACCGACTCGGCCGGCAGCACGATCGGCCCGTCGGGCGAGGGCAGCTGGCCGACGCCTCCGCCGGCCCCCAGCGGCAGCAGCACGAACGGCAGCGGCGAGGGCTGGTACACCGACGAGGGCTGCTCGCCGCGCAGCTGGGCGATGATGTTCGCGGCCACGACCTCGGCGTGCTGCATGGCGTTCCCGGCCATCTTGGCCTCCGCCAGGTCGGTGATGTCGCCGATCGCGTAGACGTGCTCGTGCCCCTCGACGTTGAGCCGTTCGGTCACCCGTACGTGGCCGCGGGGCGTGCGCGCGTCGCCGAGGTCACCGCCGAGGTAGCCGGTCTGGACGCGCACGCCGTACGCGCGGAACCAGATGTCGGCCGACAGCTCACCCGCCGTGGACCCGACGGTGAACGGCTCGGCCCGCCCCGGCTCGACGGGCGGCTCGGCCTCCAGGGTGGTGCCGAGCAGCAGCTCCACCCCCAGCTCGGCGAGCTGGCGATGCAGGTCGGCGCGCACCTGCGGCTCGAACGCCGGCAGCAGCTCCGTGCCGTGGTCGACGATCGTGACCCGCTTGTCCGGCCACACCGCCTTGATCTCCCCGGCCAGCTCCAGCCCGACCGGCCCGGCCCCGGCGATCAGCACCCGCCCGGCCCCCGCCAGCTCCCCGTGGACGGCGTGGATGCGCTCCCGCGCCTGCCCGGCCAGGTCGTCCTCGAACTTGAACGGGAAGGGGTACCCCGACCCGGTGGCCAGCACGAGGTAGTCGGCCTCCACCCGTTCCCCGGACGCCAGCAGCACACCCCGCGAGTCCACCGAGACCGCCCGCTCCCGGACGATCCGGCCACGCTGCATCAACCGGTCGTAGGGGAAGAACATCTTCCCGGCCCATTCCGGCTGGGCGAGGGCCCGCATGGACGCGGCGTTCTGGACGAAGGCGTCCTTGGGCTCGATCAGCACGACGTCCGCGTGCTCGTCCAGCGCCTTGGCGGCCGCCGCGCCGCCGTAACCACCACCGATGATCGCCACAGTACGGCTCATGGTGCACATCTCCTGTCGGGACAACAGCTTGTTCGTATTACGAACCATAATAGTTCGTGACCCGAACCGCAACCGCTCGAAAGTTCTCCGCCCCGGCGCGATGAGTTCCGGCGGCCCCGCCGGTACGTATCCGTGAACCTGTCACCAGCGATGAGGAGAGAACAGCCATGACCGAGACCCGAGCGCACGACGTGGCCGCCATCAAGAGCGTCCTTGAGCGCCTCTACCAGGCATGGGCCGACGGCGACGCCGACACCTTCGTCACCGACTACACCGAGGACGCCACCGCGATCATGCCCGGCAGCGTGCGCCGGTCGAAGGAGGAGGTGCGCCGGAAGATGGCCGAGGGCTTCGCGTCCTATCTCAAGGGCAGCACGACCGCCGACAGGCTGGAGAGCATCCGTTTCCTGGGCGAGAGCGCCGCGATCGCGGTGAGCGAGACCGGCGTCAGGTTCCCCGGCGAGACCGAGGTGCCCGCCGAGCGTATGGTGTACGCGACCTGGGTGCTGGAGAAGCGGGACGGCGCCTGGCTGCTCGCGGCCTACCACAACAGCCCGGCCGTCGTGGCAGGCTGACGTACCCGTAGGCCGGCGGAAGGCAGGAAAAGGGCGTGGACGCGGTGACGCCGGGACAAGAGGGCTTCGATCGCCGGATCGAGCCGTTCCGCAAGGAGCTGCTGGCGTACTGCTACCGGATGCTCGGCTCGCCGCACGACGCCGAGGACCTGGTCCAGGACACGTACCTGCGGGCGTGGCGGGCGCGGGAGCAGTACGACGGGACACGCAGCTCCCTGCGCACCTGGCTCTACCGGATCGCGACCAACGCCTGCCTGACGGCCTTGGAGGTCCGGGGGCGCCGGCCGCTGCCGTCGGGGCTGGTGGCCGCGTCCGACCCGCAGGCGCCGCTCGTCCAGGGGGAGAACCTGGCCTGGCTCCAGCCCCTGCCGGACTCGATGCTGGACGCGGGCGACCCGGCCGGCGCCGTGGTCGAACGCAGCGGCCTGCGCCTGGCGTTCGCCGCCGCCCTGCAACACCTGTCGGCGCGCCAGCGCGGCGCGCTGATCCTGCGGGACGTGCTGAGCTTCTCCGCGTCGGAGTCGGCGGAGATCCTCGGCACCACCGTCGTGTCGGTGAACAGCTCCCTGCAGCGGGCGCGTGCCCGGGTGAAGGAGGCCGGCGTCCGGCGGGAACCGCTCGGCGAGCCGCCGCTGGCCGAACAGCGCGCCTGGGTCGACCGCTACATGCGGGCCTTCGAGCACGCCGACGTCGAGGAGCTCAAACGGCTGCTCACCGAGGACGTCGTCATGGAGATGCCGCCGATGCTCAACTGGTTCGCCGGTCGCGGCAACTACGGCCTGTTCATGGACTGGGTCTTCGAGGCGGCCGGCACCGACTGGCGGCTGGAGGCGGTCACGGCCAACGGCCAGCCCGGGTTCGGCGCCTTCCGGCGCGCCGGCGACCGGTACGAGCCCCACACGCTCCAGATCTTCACCGTCACCGCCGAGGGCATCAGCCGGAACTCGGTGTTCCAGGGGCCCGAGATCTTCGCGGCCTTCGGCCTGGCGGCCGGATTCGACGCGACAACCCGATGACCCCACCGGGCCTGCAAGTTTCTTCAAGACCGGGCAGGGGCGGACGGCCGATGCCGGGCGGGTGATCTCTCCCGTTTCGCCCCCGGTGACGGGCGTGCGCCGTGGCCCGATGCTCGCCGTGCTGCTCGCCGGCCAGGTCATGGCCTCCATGGACGGCTCGATCGTGTCGGTCGCCGCGCAGACCATCCGCCAGGACCTCGACGCCGGCGGCACGGCGATCCAGCTCGTCGTGTCGGGCTACCTGCTGACCGTCGGCGTGCTCCTGGTCACCTGCGCGCGGATCGGCGACCTCGTCGGGCAGCGACGCGCGTTCCTGCTCGGGCTGGGCTGGTTCACCGGCGCCTCGCTGCTGTGCGGGCTGGCCCCCGACGTCAGCGTGCTGGTGCTCGCGCGCGTCGCGCAGGCCGTCGGGGCGGCGCTGCTCACCCCGCAGATCTTCGCGCTCGTCCAGACGCACTGGGCGGGCGACGCCCGCCGCCGGGCGATCGGTCTGTACAGCATGGTGCTCGCCCTGGGCGTCGCGCTGGGGCAGGTCGTCGGCGGGCTGGTCGTCAGCGCCGACCTCCTGGGCCTGTCCTGGCGGCCGGTGTTCCTGATCAACATCCCGATCGGCGTGATCTCGCTGGCCCTGGGGCCGCGCCTGCTGCAGCCCTCGTCCGTGGCCGCGCGGACGCGCCTGGACCCGGGCGGCGTGGCGATCCTGACCGCGGCCATGGCCGCGATCACCGGCCCGCTGATCTTCGGCCGCGACCTCGGCCGGCCGCTCTGGGTGTGGATCTCGCCGGCCTGCGGCGCCGCGCTGTCGGTGGTGTTCGTCCGGCACGAGACCAGGGCCCGGCACCCGCTGCTGGACCTGGCGTCGGTACGGCCGCGCGGGGTGAGACCGGGGCTGGCGGCGTGCTGGATCGTCATGGGCTGCTACACCGTCTTCCTGCTCATCCTCACGCTGCACCTCCAGACCGCGCTGGGGTACTCGCCGCTGTGGGCGGGGCCGGCCTTCGTCCCGTACGCGCTGGGATTCGGCGCGCTCAGCCTGAGCTGGACCCGGTATCCGCCGGGACTGCAGCGGATTCTGCCGGTCGCGGGTCCGGTCGCCTTCGCCGCGCCGTCCTCGGCCGACGGGCTCCTGCGGGTCGTCGCGGCGGTCGCGGTCCTGCTCGTGGGCGCGGCCCTGTGCGCCGTCCGGGCGACGCTGTGGAGCGACGGCCCGGCGTTCACAGAAGGGTGCCGCCGGACACGTCGAACCTGCCCAGCGCCTCGTCGATCCTGTGCAGGGTGTCCGGGTGCAGGGTGAGGTCGGCGGCGGCCAGGTTCTCCTCGATGTGGGCGGGCGTGCGGCTGCCCGGGATCGCCACCACGTGCTCGTCCTGGTGCAGCAGCCAGGACAGGGCCAGCTGGGCGGGGGTGATGCCGAGGTTGGTGGCCAGGGTGCGGATGGGGGCGTACCTGTCGTTGTTGCCGGCCAGGTTCTCCGCCGAGAACCGGGGCGCGTTGTGGCGGAAGTCGCCTTCCTCCAGCCGCTGGACCGTGCCGGTCAGGAAGCCGTTGCCCAGCGGGCTCCAGGCCACCAGGCCGACGCCGAGCTCGCGGGCCGTGGCCGGCAGGTCCGGCTCCACCGGCCGCCACATCGACCACTCGTTCTGCACGGCCGTCACCGGATGGACGGCGTGCGCGGCCCTGAGCTGGGCCGCCGTCACGTTCGACAGGCCGATGTGCCTGATCAGGCCGTCGCGCACCAGGTCCGCCATGGCGCCGACCGTCTCCTCCAGCGGGACGCCGGGGTCCGGGTAGTGCAGGTAGTACAGGTCGATCGTGTCGGTGTCCAGGTTGCGCAGGCTGCGCTCGGCGTAGCGGCGGACCAGGCGCGGGTCGGCGTTCACCCGCAGTTCGTTGAACGCGTACCCGACCGGGTACGGGCGGCTGGGCTCGCCGTCCGGGATCGCCAGGCCGAACTTGGTGGCCACCACGACCTCGTCGCGGGGACGTCCCTTGAGTGCGCGGCCGACCAGGCGCTCGTTGTGGCCGTCCACCCCGTAGGCGTCGCTGGTGTCGATGTGGCCGGCGCCGCCGTCCAGGGCCGCCCGCAACGCCTTCTCGGCACGGGTGTCATCGATGTCGCCGTACACACCGGGCGAGAGCACCATCGCGCCGAAACCGAGCGCGGGGACCTGCAGTGTTCCGAGTTCGCGTGTCTTCATGACGATGATCGTGCCGCCGGGGGGCGCCCGGCGTCCAAGACCCTTTGCTATAACCATCGGTTATGGACGTGCACCTGCGGGAGCTCCGCTACTTCGTCGCGGTGGCCGAGGAGCTGAACGTGACCCGCGCCGCCGAGCGGCTCTTCGTCTCGCAGCCGGCCCTGTCCAAGCAGCTCAGGGTGCTGGAGCGGCAGCTCGGGTTCGCGCTGCTGGAAAGGGTGCACGGCGGCGTGACGCTGACCCGGCAGGGCGCGGCGCTGCTGCCGGTGGCCCGCGAACTGCTCGGACGCTGGGCCGCCGGGGTGGAGACGGCACGCGCCGCCGCCCCCGCCGGGACGCTGGTCATCGGGATGCAGACGGCCGTCGGCCGCGGGTTGCAGCAGGAGGCGCTGCGGCTGTTCCGGCAGGCCCGGCCGGGGTGGGAGGTGTCGCTCCGGCTCGTGGGCTGGGACGACCCGAGCGGCGGCCTCGCCGACGGCTCCTCCGACGTGGCGTTCATCTGGCTGCCGGTGCCGCCGGGGCTGGAGACGTACGTGCTGGTCACCGAGGAACGGGGGGTGGCGATGCCGGCCGGTCACCGGCTGGCCGGCATGGCCGAGGTCCCGTTCGCCGAGCTGCGGGACGAGCCGTTCATCGCGCTGCCCGCCGCGGCCGGCCCGCTGCGCGACTTCTGGCTCGCCCGCGACGCCCGGGACGACGACCCGGTCGTCGGCGTCACGGCGAACACGCCCGAGGAGGTGTTCGAGGCCGTGACCAGCGGTCTGGGCGTCGTCCTGGTGGCCGAGGGGAACGCGGCGCTCTACAAGCGTCCTGGCATGGTCTTCCGTCCGGTGACGGGTCTCCAGCCGGGCCGGCTCGCCATCGCCTGGCGCCGCGAGGACGCCCGTCCCCACGTCACCGCCTTCGTCGAGGCCCTGAAACGGGCCGCCGCCACGGTCTGACTCCAGGAAAGGCCGCATTTCCGGCGAGCCGCCCGAATTCATCGGTGCGTTTCGGGAAGTCGCCACTAAGGTCTGACCCGACGCACCGGTAACACAGGAAAGGCACCCCCTATGAGCGACCACGCCATCACCTTCGACCTCATCGACGTCGACAAGGACGGCCGCATCTCCGCCGTCGAACTCGTCCGCCTGATGGAGATCCTCGGCCAGCCCATCACGCTGGACGCCGCCCAGGAAGGCGTGCGGAAACTGGACAAGGACGGCGACGGCCTGATTGACGTGGACGAGTTCGGCGCATTCCTGCAGAAATGACAGAAACAAGCTCTTGCTAGGCAAACTCTTGTCGCCTGAGCCACAATGGCGACAGGAGGGACGATGGCCATCAAGAGTGACATCAGCGAAACCCGGCTCCCCGCGGACATCGTGAGAACGCTCAAGGCGGGCATCGGACGGGTCTCCGCCGAGGTGATCGAGGAGATCCAGACCCGGATCCCCGAGTACGCCAGACCGGCCGACGAGATCTACATCAAAGTCGTGAAGATGGCGGTCGAGGAGGCCATCGACGGATTCCTCGACCGCATCGAGAACCCGGGCGCCCCCTTCGACCCCGAGCCGTTCCGCATGATCGGCAAGGGCGAGGCGGCCGAGGGCCGCAACCTGGAGCCGCTGCAGACGGCCATGCGGCTCGGCGCCCGCGTCTGCTGGCGGCGGCTGACGGAGATCGCCGACCCGCTCGGCCTCACCTCGCAGACCCTGTACGACCTGGGCGAGGCCATCTTCGTCTGCCTCGACCAGCTCGCCGACGCCGCCGCCGCGGGCTACGACGAGGCCAGGGCGCACGCCGCCGGCGAGCTCGAACGCCGCCGCAACCGCCTGCTCGACCTGCTGCTCAGCCGGCCGCCCGCCGCCCCCGAGGCCATCGCCGACCTGGCCAGGGCCGCCGGTTGGCGGCTGCCGAGGACCGTGGCGGGCGTGGCGCTCGACGACCGGCACGGGACGTACCGGGCCCCCGCGCTGCCGCCCGACGTGCTCGGCGGGCTGGAGCGGCCCGCGCCGTGCCTGCTGGTGCCCGATCCGGACGGGCCAGGGCAGGCGCAGCTGCTCGACCACGCGCTGCGCGGCCACCGTGCCACGATCGGCCCGGCGGTGCCGCTGGCCGCGGCGGCGACGTCCCTGAGGTGGGCGCGCGAGGCGCTGGAGCTGTCCCGGCGCGGCGTGCTGCCGCGCGGGCTCCTGCGCTGCGCCGACCACATGGCCACGCTCGTGGTCTTCAAGGACGAGGAGCTGGTCGGCGCCATGGCGCAGGCCCGCCTCGCGCCGCTGGCCCACCTGCGGCCCGCCCAGCAGGACCGGCTGGCCGAGACGCTGCTCGCCTGGTTGCGGCACGGCCGGGGCGCCGGCGAGGTGGCCGCCCGGCTGCACGTGCATCCGCAGACCGTGCGCTACCGGCTGCGGCAGCTCGAAGAGCTCTACGGCGACCAGCTCGCCGACCCCGACATCCGGTTCGAGCTGGAGATCGTGCTCAGGGCCCGCCAGGCCCTCATCGCCGCCCAGTCGTGACCGGCCCGCCGCGCTCGGCGGGGACCGGCCGGGACCGGGCGGCTCCCGTCAGGCGGTGTGCAGGTAGACCTGGCCGAAGACCTCGGACAGGTTCTTGATGTCCGTGGCGACGTCGGCCTCGGGGCTGCTGTAGTCGTAGACGGTGGCCAGCCTCGGGCGCACGGTGCCGAGCTTCTTGAGCTGGTCCCAGGTGGCGTTGGCCGCCCACTTCTCGCCGTACACCCGGTTGACCTGGCCCTGCGCGTCCTGCCAGCGGCTCCACAGGACGACGGTCTCGGCGGCGTCGGCCTGGAGCGGGGCGGCGATGCGGTCGGTGATGGCCTGGGTGGCCTGCTCGGCGGTGAGCTTGGAGGTGCCGGCGGCGGTGAACCCGGCGTCCTCGGCGGCGATCTGGGCGTAGGCGTCCCAGGCGCGGGCGCGGACCTGGATCCACTGGTTGCGCTGGGCCTCGGCGGCGTCGATCTTCCAGGTGGCGTACTCGGTGGCCAGGTGGCCGGTGTCCAGGGTCAGCTGGTCGATCTGGCCGCCGGAGAGCCAGGCGCCGATGCGGGCGGGGTCGAGCAGCGGGTACTTCTTGGTCATCTCGGCCTTGCAGGCGTCGTTGGCGCCGCAGCCGAACAGCGGGACCACCGTGTGCGCCGCCAGCTTCTTGCCCGGCACGAGGTTGCGCAGCGCGGTCGTGGCCTCGGTGACGAACTTGTCCAGCTCCTCGGCCGTGGCGAAGGTCTGGTTGTAGCCGAGCTGCGAGGTGAACCTGATCCCGGCGACCCCGGGCTGCGCGGCCAGGGCGGCGACCTTCTTGGCGGCCTCGGCCAGCTTGCCCGCCTTGTAGTCGTCGGCCAGCTCGGTCTCGATCCAGGTCCGCAGGCCGGCCTGGACCGCGCTCTTCACGGCCTGGCCCGCCGGGCTCTCGGCGGCGGCCGACTTGGCGGCGGCGGAGATCTCGTCGGGGTCGACGTGGCACTTCTGGCCGTCCGGGCACTGGTCGGGGGTGCCGCCGTCCTCGGCGCCGTCGACGTCCGGGGAGTCGACGTCGTGCATCTCGCCGTCGCCCTCGGAGTCGGTCGCGCACTCGTTGCCCGGCTCGGAGCAGTCGACCACGATCTCGCGCATCGGGCCGGAGTCGATCATGTTCTTGCCGTCGTTGTCCAGCCAGAACCGGGCGATGTCGGCGGCCTCCTCGGGAGTGGCCAGCCAGCGGCAGACGACGTACGCCGGGGTGTCGGCGGACATCAGGTCGTTGCAGCCCCGTGGATCGTCCTGCGACCAGGCGGGAACTCCGACGCCGAGCAACGACAGGGCCAGTCCGATGACGAAGATCTTCCGCAGTCGCATGGCGCCTTTACTCCCATGGGGGGCGATCGTGGGCAGATAGCACAATATCTGGACGATCAACAACCTTCAATGAGATCCACGGCGGTCCTCACGCGGTTCTCGACGGGCAGTAGGCATCACAGTCGAGCCCTGGCGAGGCGTTGGGGCGGATCATCCGTCCTCTTCCGCCCAATGCCAGCCCGAGCCGTCCGGGTTCTCCCGCACCACCCGCGTACGTCCCCGCACCACCCTGACCCACCCGGTGCGCGCCGCTTCCACCCGCGCCCCCTCGGGCCCGCCCTCCACCCGGCGGGGCGTGCGATCGACCTGCGCCTCAGGCATGCCTGGAAACTACGCGAGAACCGGGCGCGATTCTTGCCCGACGCCCGCACTTTTCGCGACCGGCCCTGTCACCTCCGTGACAAATATTGGGACGACAACGCGCCGACAGAAACGGCAGACTGGGACAGATTTGACCGTTTTCGAGGGGACCGGCCCAGTGCACAGCTACCTACGCGACCTCGGGCTGCTCCGCGACCGCAAGTTCGCCCTGTTGTTGTCCGCGCGGACAATCTCCATGCTCGGCAGCGCCTTCGCACCCGTGGCGCTCGCCTTCGGCATCCTCGACCTGCCGGGCGCCGACGCCACGACGTTGTCGGTGGTGCTCACCGCCGAGTCACTGCCCATGATCGTGTTCATGCTGATCGGCGGGGTGATCGCGGACCGGTTGCCGCGGCAGCGGGTGATGATGGCCGGCGAGCTGCTCACGGCGCTGGGCTACTTCGCGCTGGCGGCGATGATGCTGACCGGCTGGGCGCCGCTGCCCGTGATGAGCGTCGCGGCGGCGGCCTGCGGCGTGGGCACGGCGATCATGTTCCCGGCGCTCACCGGCATCATCCCCGAGGTCGTGCCCGCCGACCGGCTGCAGGCCGGCAACGCGCTGCTCGGCCTCGGCGCGAACGCCTCGCGCGTGGCCGGGGTGGTGCTGAGCGGCGGCACGGTGCTGTTGTTCGGCGGCGGCTGGGCCCTGCTGGTCAGCGGCGCGATGTTCGCGCTGGCCGGCGTGCTGATCGCGCTGCTGCGCCCGACCCTCGCCGAGCGTGCGGCGGCGGAGCGGCACTCGGTGCTGGCGGACCTGCGCCACGGGTGGCGGGAGTTCAGCTCGCGGCAGTGGATCTGGGTGGTGGTCGCCCAGTTCTCGGTGCTGGTGATGGCGATCCAGGCCGGGCACGGCGTGCTCGGGCCGCTGATGGCCAAGGAGACTCTGGGCGGGCCGGCGGCCTGGTCGGCCTTCCTGGCGGGCGAGGCGGTCGGGACGATCGCCGGGGTGCTGGTGTCGTTGCGGCTGCGCCCGCGCCGGCCGATCCTGCTCGGTACGCTGTTGTGCCTGCCGACCGCGCTGCCGTACGTGCTGCTCGGGCTGGACGCGCCGCTGTGGGCGATCGTAGCGGGGGCGTTCGTGCTGGGCGTGTGCTTCGACGTCTTCGGCGTGCTGTGGCAGACGACGATGCAGCGCGAGATCCCGGCGGAGTCGTTGTCGCGGGTCAGCTCGTACGACGCGCTCGGGTCACTGATGTTCGGGCCGATCGGGCTGATGCTGGCCGCGCCGGCGGCGGTGGCCTTCGGCACCGAGGGGGCGCTGCTCGGCTGCGCCGCCCTCGTCGTGCTGTCCACGCTCGCCGCGCTGGCCGCGCCGGGGGTGCGCAACCTGCGCGCCCCCGAGCCGGAGCCCGAGCCGGTCTCACTCTGAGCGGAACCAGGCGTTGGCCCTCGGCTGGAACATCAGCGTGACGGCCCCGAGCACGGCCGTCACGTGCAGCACCCGGCTGATCGTGAAGAGCCAGGTCACCAGGTCGGCCCCGGCGGCCGCCTCGGCGATCGAGCCGCCGTGCAGCAGCCACTGGATCGGCCCCACGACCAGCGACAACGTGCCGAACACGCCGAGCCCGACGGCCAGCGTGAGCCTGGCCCAGTTCTGCCCCGCGCGCATCCGCAGCGCCATGAAGACCGCCGCGGCGAAGACGGCCACCCGCAGACCGGCGCCGGGCAGCAGGTCCAGGACGCCCGAGGTGCCCTCGTAGAGCTCCCTGCCGACGGCCAGCACGGTCTCGAACGCCCCCGCCGCGACGGCGGACATCCACAGCAGCGCGGCGGCGTGCACGACGGGCGGCGGCTGGGGGGTACGGGGTTCGGCGGTCTGCGAGGCGAGGGCGGTGGTCATGGCGGGCTCCCTGTCGTGTCGGCTACAGGGAAAGTCTGATCCGCGCGCCCGCGCCGATCATGCCCGTCGTCCCCCGAGTTCCGGTGAGGCGGGCCCTACCCCGAGGTCTCCGCTCGTGCGCAGGCCGCGGGCGACCGCGCGCTCGTGGCCGAGCCCGAAGCGCGGCTCGGGGACGCGCTCGCCGTCCAGGATCGCGGCGACGTACGCGGCCAGGGCCGGGGCGTGCTTGAACCCGTGGCCCGAGTCGCCGCCGAGCAGCCACACGCCGGGCGCGTCCTCGGCGATGATCCACTCGGCGTCGGGGGTGAGCGCGTACTGGCAGACCTGGCTGAACAGCACCGGCGCGTCAGCCAGCGAGGGGAACCTGCGCCGCAGGTAGTCGCGGGCCTGCCCGACCGCGGACGGGTCCACCACCCGGCTGCCCTCCTCCGGCTCGTACGGCTGCCCTTCGGCGTCGGAGGTGGCCTTCATGCCGACCCCGTCCACGTCGCCGTGGCCGTAGGCCGAGGAGCCGTGGTCCACCCAGGCAGGCGTCTCGGGGGACGACCACGCGGCGGGCGCGGCGAAGTGCACCGTGTCCTGCCTGGTCACCGTGACCGGCACGGCGAACAGGCCGGGCAGCCAGGCGCCGCACGCCCACACGACGCGGTCGGCCCGCCGCACCTCGCCGTCCACCTCGACCGCGCTCAGCCCCGGCACGGGCGCCGCCCGTCCCCTGACCAGCCGGACGCCGGCCGCCAGGGCCAGCCCGGCGGTCACCTGCGTCGCCCGCCGCGCCCTGAGCACGCCCGCGTGCGGCTCCCGGAGCAGGAAGCTCAGGTCGTCGCCGCGGTAGTCGGGGAAGAACCGCCGCCCGTCCTCCGGGTCGAGCACCTCAACCGGGATATCCAGATTTTTCAGTACTTGGGCGCTGGCGTGCTCCCACCCGTCCGGCCGGGCCGCGAACCACACCATGCCCGACTCCAGGAACAGCTCCTCGCCGGCCCGCTCGCCCAGCCGCCGCCAGCCCTCCCGCGCCTCCCAGGCCAGCCGCGCGTACCAGTCGTCGGCGCCGTGCGCGCAGCGCAGGAGCCGCGTCTCCCCCGCGCTGGCCTGCCGGACGTGTCCGGGCTTGTGCTGTTCGACCAGGGTCACCTGCCAGCCGGTTTCGGCCAGCCGCAACGCCAGTGACGACCCCCATATACCGGCTCCGACCACAATGACCGATTTCATGGAACCACCGTGACCGCAGCACCCGCCCCCGCGCAAGGGCTCAGACGATGATCAACCGGACCACGACGCCCGCGCAGTTGCCCGCCACGCAGACGCGCACCGGGACCTCGGAGATGCCGGCCGCCTGGGGCGCCCCGCCGACGTGCCCGTCGGGGCCGATCGTCACGCCCGCGGGCAGCTTGGCGTGGTCGGTCACGCTGAAGGTGGGGATGACGCCCTGGGGGCCGCCGTTGATGCCGATCTCGCCGGCGAGCGGCACGCCGGCCCGGCCGGGGAAGGTCAGCTCGCGCGGCTCCCATGGAACGTTCCCGAGCACGACGAGGGTGATGAGCTGCTCCTCGCACGAGTGCCCGGCGCAGAGCCGGACCGGGGCGATGAACGTGCCCACGCGCGAGGGAGTGCCGGACAACCGCCCGCTCGCGTCGACGCTGACCCCCACGGCGACGTAGCCGGCACGGAAGGACACGCCCTTGGCGACCGGCAGCAGCCACTGGCTCACCGTGATGCCCTGGGTGAGGTAGAAGGTGTTCTCGACCAGCCGGTCGCCCCCCGGGCGCGGCGGCGGGTCGATCAGGGTCTCCCTCGCCATGTACGCGATCGGCGTCGTGAGCGACGGCACGGCCGGCGGCAGGGCGCAGACAGCCAGACCGGCGACCAGGAACAGCCACCTCTGCCGCATCTCCACCCCCCGACGCCTTCTCGTCCGTACGTACCCCTTCACCGGGCTCTTTCACTGGTCGGCCGCCACTCCATAATCGGAGTCATGGCCGCCGAATCCGCCCAGACGCTCGAACGCGGGCTGCGCCTGCTGCGACTTCTCGCCGACGGGAAGGGCGGGCGCACCCCGACCGAGCTGAGCACCGAGCTGTCGCTGAGCCGGCCGGTGGTCTACCGGCTGCTCACGACACTGCTGAACGAGGGGTTCGTCCGCCGCGACGCCGAAGGGCGGGTGCATCTCGGGTTCGGGGTGCTGGTGCTGGCCCAGGCCGTGCAGCCGCTGCTGCGGGCGGCGGCGGTGCCGACGCTGCGGCGGCTGGCCGAGCAGGTGGGCGCGACCGCCCACCTGACCGTGGCCGAGGGCGACGACGGGCTGGCGGTGGCGGTGGTGGAGCCGTCCTGGACCGACATGCACGTGGCCTACCGGGAGGGGTCGCGCCATCCGCTGGCGAAAGGCGCGGCGGGCCGGGCGATCCTGGCCCTGCGCGAGGGGCGCGACGAATACCTCGTGACGGAGGGGCAGTTGCAGGTGGGGGCGCGGGGCATCGCCGCGCCCGTGACCGGGCTGCCGTGGCTGGAGGCTTCGGTGGGGGTGGTGACGTTCGGCCCGCTGGAGGAGGAGACGGGGCCGCGCGTGGTGGCGGCGGCCGCCGAGCTGGCCGCCGCGCTGGGTTGACATCTCCACACCGATGGCGGACGGTAGTCACACATAGAGGACACATGCGTCCGGTAAGCGGACAACATGGAGGGCGGATGCCGTACTACCGCGTCGTTGGGGAAGTGCCACGCAAGCGGCACACGCAGTTCAGGCGGCCGGACGGCGGCCTCTACGCCGAGGAGCTGATGGGCGAGGAGGGCTTCTCGTCCGACTCCTCGCTGCTCTACCACCGCCACCTGCCCACCGCGATCATCAAGGCCGAGGCGGTCACGCCCACGTCCGCGACGACGCGGCTGGAGCCCAACCTGCCGCTCTCCCCGCGCCATTTCCGCACCCAGGAGCTGTCGAGCGCGGGTGACCTGGTCAACGGCCGCATCCTGCTCGCCGGCAACGCCGACGTCCGGTTGTCGTACGCCACCAGCGACCGCCCCAGCGAGCTGTACCGCAACTCCATGGGCGACGAGTGCGTCTACGTGCAGCGCGGCTCGGTCCGCTTCGAGTCCACGTACGGCGTCATCGAGGCCGGCGAGGGCGACTACGTCGTCATCCCGACCGGCACGATCCACCGCTGGGTGCCCGACGGGCAGGTCAACGTGCTGGCCATCGAGGCGTCCGGGCACATCAGGCCGCCCAAGCGCTACCTGTCGCAGTACGGGCAGTTCCTGGAGCACGCGCCGTACTGCGAGCGCGACCTGCGCGGCCCTTCGCAGACCCTGCTCGTCGAGGGCGAGGAGGTGCCCGTCCTGGTCCGCACGCGGGGCGGCCTGACCAGGCTCGTCTACCGCAACCACCCCTTCGACGTGGTCGGCTGGGACGGCCACCTCTATCCGTACGCCTTCAACATCGACGACTTCGAGCCGATCGTGAAGAAGACGCACGCGCCGCCGCCGGTGCACCAGACGTTCGAGGGGCCCGGGTTCGTGGTCTGCTCGTTCTGCCCGCGGCCGCTCGACTACCACCCCGAGGCCATCCCGATCCCATACAACCACCACAACGTGGACTCCGACGAGTTCATGTTCTACGTGGGCGGCGACTACACCGCGCGCAAGGGCTCGGGCATCGACGTCGGCTCGGTCTCGCTGCACCCGGCCGGGTTCACGCACGGCCCGCAGCCCGGCGCGGTCGAGGCGGTGATCGACGCGGTCGCCCGCGGCGTCACCACCACGAGCGAGATGGCCGTGATGGTCGACACCTTCCGCCCGCTCGACCTCGGGCCGGGCGCGCTGTCCTGTGAGGATCCCGGCTACGCATGGACCTGGGCACGATGACTCTCTACGCCGAACTGGTCGACGACGCGGGCCTGTTCCCGCCGACGTCGCTGCACATGGACGAGGCGCTGGCCCGCAACCAGCGCGACCTGGAGCACGGCAACGGCGTGCTCACCCACCGCTTCCTCTGCCCGGCCAGCCGGCTCGACCGGCTGCGCGGGCACGCCTACCGGCCGCGGCGCATCGGGCTGATCGTGGACACGCCCGAACTGCCCGACTTCGGCGACCTGCCGGTGGACTTCGTCGAGATCCCGCTCGGCGCCGACGAGTCCGTCGCCGAGCTGGCCCGGCGCCTCGTTCTGCCCGCGCACGTGCGGCTGTTCGTCGAGGTCCCGCCGGACAGGAAGGTCGCCGGCGTGCCCGACGGGGTGGGCCTGAAGGTGCGCTGCGGCGGGCTGAAGGCCGAGGCGTTCCCCTCGGTGGAGCACCTCGCGGCGTTCGTCCGGGCCTGCGTCGAGGCCGACGTCCCGTTCAAAGCCACGGCCGGGCTGCACCACGCGGTGCGGCACTTCGACCCGAGCCTCGGCGTCGACCGGCACGGCTTCCTCAACCTGCTGCTGTCGGTCTGCGAGGCTGTGGACGGCCGCGACCCCGCGCCCGTGCTGCGCACCACCGACGTCGGCTACCTCGTACGGCTGGCCGGAGCCGTGACGGAGGAGACCGCGAAGCGGGCGCGGCGGCTGCTGGTCAGCTACGGCTCCTGCAGCACCGGCACGCCCATCGAGGACCTGCAGACGCTAGGAGTGATTCAGTGAGCTGGGGAGTGGACAACCTGCCCTACGGCGTGTTCTCCCGTCAGGGCGAACCGCCCAGAGTGGGCGTCAGGTACGGCGACAAGGTGCTCGACCTGGCCGCCGCGCTGCACGACGAGGTGTTCGCCGCCCCCTCGCTCAACCCGTTCATGGCGAGGGGCCGATCGGCCTGGCACGACACCAGAACCCTCATCCAGAACAAGCTGACCGGCGACTCCTCGGTCACCGAGAGCCACCTGATCCCGCTCGACCAGGTGCGGCTGCACATGCCGTTCGAGGTGGCCGACTACGTCGACTTCTACTGCTCGCTCGACCACGCGAGCAACATCGGCCGCATCTTCCGTCCCGACGCCGAGCCGCTGCTGCCCAACTGGCGTCACCTGCCCGTCGGCTACCACGGCAGGTCGGGCACGGTCGTCGTGTCCGGCACGCCGGTCCGGCGCCCGCACGGCCAGCTCAGGGCCGGGGTCTACGGGCCGTGCGCCAAGCTCGACATCGAGGCCGAGCTGGGGTTCGTGGTCGGCGTGCCGTCGGAGCTGGGCTCGCCGGCCGGGGCGTTCGAGGACCACGTGTTCGGGGTGACGCTGGTCAACGACTGGAGCGCGCGCGACATCCAGGCGTGGGAGTACGTGCCGCTCGGGCCGTTCCTGGGCAAGTCGTTCGCGACCTCGGTCTCGCCGTGGGTCACGCCGCTGGAGGCGCTGCCCAGGGTCCCGGGCCGCCCGCAGGACCCCGAGCCGCTCGACTACCTGCGCAGGCAGGGCAACTGGGGCCTGGACATCGCCGTCGAGGTCGTGCTCAACGGCGACGTGATCTCGCGCCCGCCGTACCCGAGCATGTACTGGACGCCCGACCAGATGCTCGCCCACATGACCGTGAACGGCGCTTCCCTGCGTACCGGAGACCTGTTCGCCAGCGGCACGATCTCCGGCCCCGAACGCGACGAACGCGGCTCGCTCATCGAGCTGACCTGGAACGGCGCCGAACCGATCAAGCTGTCCGGCGGCGACACCCGCACCTTTCTCCAGGACGGCGACACGGTGACGATCCGGGCCACCGCGGGTGGCCTGACATTGGGCGAGGTGTCCGGAACCATCGGATAAGTAACTCAAGGTGCTTCGGCCGTCACTCACCGCTAACCTGGGAACTCCCCTTCCCTCGGAAAGCCCTCGGAGAGTGACGTGCGGCGTGCCGCGATCCTGTGTGTCGCCTTCCTCCTGGCCTGCTGCGGCTGCGGTCCCGTCGGCGACTCCCCGGCCGCGCCCGCGGTCGTGCACGTCTTCCCCGCCTTCGACGCCAAGCAGGCCCGTCCCGACAAGGGGCTGGTCATCACGGCGCAGGGCGGCAGGCTGACCCAGGTCCTGGTCTACGAGGGGGGCGAGCACGTCCCGGGCCGGCTCGACGCCTCGCACACCAGGTGGCGCTCCGACTGGACGCTCAAGCCCGCGACCGAGTACACCGTGACCGCCACGGCCGCGGGCGAGAACGGCCCGTCCACGGTCTCCATGGGCCGCTTCCGCACCCGCGCCGCCGAGCACACGTTCGGGGTGGCCGCCACCGCGCCGCTGCCCGGCGAGACCGTCGGCGTGGGCATGCCGGTCGTCATCGACTTCGACACCCCGATCCAGGACAAGGCGGCCGTCGAGCGGTCGCTGGAGGTCACCACGAAGACCCCGGCCGAGGGCGCCTGGCGCTGGACCAGCGACACGCAGGTGGTCTACCGCACCCACCGGTTCTGGGCCTCGGGGCAGCAGGTGATGGTCAGCGCCCACCTGGCCGGGGTGCGCCCCGCCCCGGGCGTCTACGGCACCCTCGACTCCACCTTCGCCTTCACCGTGGGCCGCAGGCAGACCAGCACGGTCGACGCCCGCACCCACCAGATGGTCGTGCGCCGCGACGGCAGGGTGGCGCAGCAGATGGCCATCAGCGCCGGCATGGCCACCACGCGCGAATACACCACCACCAGCGGCATGCACCTGACCATGGACAAGGGAAACCCGGTCCGCATGATCTCCCCGGGCCGCGCCAAGGGCGACCCCGGCTACTACGACCTGCTGATCGAGCACGCCGTGCGCATCTCCGACAGCGGCGAGTACGTGCACGCGAAGGACAACGTCTGGGCCCAGGGAAGGGAAAACGTCAGCCACGGCTGCATCAACGCCCGTCCCGACCAGGCGGCCTGGTTCTACGCCGGATCGCTGCGCGGCGACCCCGTGCTGATCACGGGCACCGCCCGCCCGCTGGAATGGGACAACGGGTGGGGCTTCTGGCAACTTCCGTGGGAGAAGTGGGTCCTGGGAAGCGCCCTGGCCGCGCCGCCGGCCGGCCGGTGACGGGTGCCCTGCGGACGAATGGGGGATTACGGTGGTAAGGGGGAACCAGTCACACACACAGGCCCGTTATAGGTTCAGGAGGGCCGGAGCATGGATGAATGGGTCATCTGGATAATCCTCGCAGTCGTCCTCGGTGTGGCCGAACTGTTCACTCTCACGGCGGCCCTGGGCCTCCTGGGCGTGGCCGCTCTCCTGACCGCCGTGACGGCCGCCGTCGGGCTGCCCGTCCCCTTGCAGATCCTCGTGTTCGCCCTGTCGTCCGCGGCGGGGATGGTGGTCATCCGGCCGCTCGCCGTCCGCCATCTTCAGCAGCCGCCGTTGCAGCGTTTCGGCGTGGAGGCGCTGGTCGGCAAGCCCGCGTACGTGGTCTCCGAGGTCACGGGCCGCGACGGGCGGGTCCGCATCGGGGGTGAGGAGTGGTCCGCACGCGCTTATGACGAGACCCTGGTGATCCCCACCGGGGCAACCGTCGACATCATCGAGATCGAGGGCGCCACGGCCCTCGTGTATCCACGGGAGTGACCACATGGACCCGTTGCTGATAGCCGGACTGCTGATCATCCTTTTCGCCGCGTTCACCGTGCTCAAGGCCGTGCGGATCGTGCCCCAGGCGCGGGCCCGCAACGTGGAGCGGCTCGGCCGCTACCACCGCACGCTCAAGCCGGGTCTCAATTTCGTCATCCCCTACGTCGACCGCGTCTATCCGATGATCGACCTGCGCGAGCAGGTGGTGACCTTCCGCCCCCAGCCGGTCATCACCGAGGACAACCTGGTCGTCGAGATCGACAACGTCCTGTACTTCCAGGTCACCGACCCCCGGGCGGCGGCGTACGAGATCGCCAACTACATCCAGGCGATAGAGCAGCTCACCGTCACGACCATGCGTAACGTGATCGGCTCGATGGACCTGGAGAAGACGCTCACCTCGCGCGACACCATCAACAGCCAGTTGCGCGGCGTGCTCGACGAGGCCACCGGCAAGTGGGGCATCCGGGTCAACCGCGTCGAGGTCAAGGCCATCGACCCGCCCAAGACCATCAAGGACGCGATGGAGAAGCAGATGCGGGCCGAGCGCGACAAGCGGGCCGCGATCCTCAACGCCGAGGGCCAGCGCCAGTCGCAGATCCTCACGGCCGAGGGTGACAAGCAGAGCCGCATCCTGCGGGCCGAGGGCCAGCGCTCGGCCGCCATCCTGGAGGCCGAGGGCCAGTCGCGCGCCATCGACCAGGTCTTCCAGGCCGTCCACCGCAACGACCCCGACCCCAAGCTGCTGGCCTACCAGTACCTTCAGGTGCTGCCGCAGCTCGCCCAGGGCAGCGGCAACACGTTCTGGGTCATCCCGAGCGAGGTCACCTCGGCCTTGCAGGGCGTCTCGAAGGCGTTCACCGAGGCGCTGCCGAAGTCGGCCGCCACCCGCGAGGAGGAGCTCCGGCCGTCGGAGGAGCTGGACAAGGAGATCGCGGCGGCCTCGGAGGCGGCGGCCGAGGCGGTCGCCGACGCGCAGGAGGCCGAGAGCCCCAAGGGCCCCCGCCAGATCACCCAGGCCGTCAACGAGCCGTCCCCGTTCGCCGACCTGGAGCGCGAGCGCGACCCCAAGGACGCCGGCCGCTGACGTCCGCCGGGGCCGCGCGGGTCCCCCCACCCGGCCCCGGCGCCGCTCAGCGCTGGCCGTTGTCGAAGTACGCGGCCAGCTCCGGGTCCAGCGACGGCACGTCGTACGGCATGCCGCCGTCGCGCAGCGACATCGTGGCCATGTACCCGGCGGCGACGCTCATCCTGGCCGCCACGGGTGAGGTGTCGGTCGCCCCGCCCTCCCTGACGAACCGGCAGAACTCGGCCATGATCTGGGTGTCGGCCCCGCCGTGCGAGCCCTGCGCGGCCGGCACCTGGTAGGCGATGTCGCAGTCGTCCCGGTAGGAGGTGGGGCCGGTGTTCCACACCTTGACCGTGTCCCCCGGGCCGTCGCCGAAGTTCTCCAGCCGGCCCTCGGTCCCGATGACCGTGTAGTTGCGCACGTAGTCGGGGCTGAAGTGGCACTGCTGGTAGGCGGCGATGACGCCGTTGTCCAGGCGCATGTTCATGACCGACACGTCCTCGACGTCGATCACGTGGTGCAGGTCGCGCCGCTGCGTGGGCGGCCACTCGAACTCCCGTAGCCAGCCCTGCGGCCGGGGCGTCCCTGGCTCGCGGCGCGGCAGGTCGCCGTAGACCATCAGGTCGCCGAGGGCGTTCACCCGGGTGGTGTAGCCGCCGGCCAGCCAGTGGATCACGTCGAGGTCGTGCGCCGCCTTCTGCAGCAGCAGGCCCGTGGTACGGGTGCGGTCGGCGTGCCAGTCCTTGAAGTAGTAGTCGCCGCCGTAGGACACGAAGTGGCGTACCCACACGGTCTTGGGCTCACCGATCACACCCTTGCGGATGATGTCGCGCATCAGGCGGACCACGCCCATGTGACGCATGTTGTGCCCCACGTACAGGCGGCTGCCCGTCTCGCGGGCGGCCCGCAGGATGTTGTCGCAGCCCTCGACGGTGATGGCCATCGGCTTCTCCAGGTAGACGGCCTTGCCGGCCTGGAGAGCGTCGATGGCGATGCGCTCGTGCGTGTCGTCGGGGGTGTTGACGACGATCGCGTCGAGATCCGGCCGGTCGAGCAGCTCGCGGTACTCCCCGGTCAGGAACTCCGCCTCGAACCGCTCCGACTGCTTCTTGAGCGCTGCCGGGTCGGAGTCGCACAGCGCGGCCACGACCGAGCCCTCGCCCGGCCGGTGGGCGGCCAGGGCGAGACTCGTCCGCAGGCCGAGCCCGATGACTCCGATGCGCAGGTCTTCCACAAGTGTCCTTTCAAACGGTAGAACGATCAGCCCTTGGCGATGGAGGCCTCGTACTCGGCCCGCATCGCCTCGCCGCCCCTGCCCAGCCACTTCTTGACGAAGGCCGGCCAGTCCGACATCGACTTACGCCCGGTCACGATGTCGTCGACCATGTCCTTGCCCATGGTGCTCAGCTCACCGTTCTTCTGGGTGTAGGTGTCGGAGAAGTGGCCGGTGGTGACGCGCTCCTGAAGCATAGAAGCGATCTTGGTCTCGAAGTCGTGGATGAGCTTGGTGCGCTCGGGCTGGCCGGGCAGGAACAGCGCGGACGGCGACCCGATCACGAACGAGAGCGGCTGCTGCGTGGTGGGCACCTCGGCCGTGCCCTTGTCGGTGAAGGCGAGGTCGCCGTCCTTCTTGGTGAAGTGGGTGCCCTCGACGCCGAAGTTGACGCGCTCGTACTCCTCCGTGCCGAACGGGGCGGCCAGGTAGTTGAGCACGCCGAGCAGGGTCTCGATGCGCTTGGCGTCCACCTTCTTGCTGATCGAGGTGAAGCCCACCGAACCGAGCCCGGCGTTGTAGACCGGCTTGGACGACGGCGTGGCGGCGAACGGCACGATCGCGCCCAGGTTGTACTTCTGGGTCTTGGCGTCGTTGAGGAAGCCGGGGAACGACTCGACGTACGCGCCGATCTGGCCGTTGGCGACCTTGTCCTTGATGGTGGCCAGGGCGGGGTCCGGCCAGAACAGGTTGGCCTTGAAGCACTTGACCGCGAGCTCCAGCGCCGCCTGGTACTCGGGCGTCTCGAACTGGTGGGTCAGCTTGCCGCCGGTCAGCTTCCAGGTGTTGGGGGCGCCGTACCAGTGGCTGAACATGTGCACGTGGTTGTAGTAGCTCGGTTCGAGCGGGTACTTGTTCTTCTTCACGTCGAGCAGCTGCTTGGCCTTGGCCAGGAAGTCGTCGGCGCTGGTGAACTCGGTGCCGCCGACCGGCTGCCAGTAGTCCTGGTTGACCAGGAACACCTGGCCGAAGCGGCTGTAGGCCACCGCCACGCCGTACAGCTTCCCGTCGGTGACCGCGGACTTCCAGGTCACGTCGCCCACGTTGGCCAGGTTCGGGTACTTCTTGATCGCGTCGCCGCTCAGGTACGACGTCAGGTCGTGGAACTTGGCCGCCAGCAGCTCGGGCACCCGCTGCAGCCCCTGGTTCGGCGGGAACCAGACCAGGTCGGGCAGGTCGTCGCTGGCGATGATGGCGTTGAACTTGTCGGGGTAGCCGTCGCCCACGACGATGTTCATGCTCCACTCGGAGCCCAGGGCCTTGCTCAGCTCCTGCAGGTAGGTGTTCTGGCCGGGGGCGGGCGGCGCGACGTCCCACGTCTGGGTGAGCGAGGTGATCTTCTTGCCGTCGCCCGGCGCGGTGGCGACCGACTTGACCAGCTCGCTCGGGTACTTCAGGTACGCGGGGTCCTGGCCGGCGTCGATCGGCAGGTCGGGCGTGGGGATCTTGGCGGCGGTGTACGTCGGCAGCGTCAGCTTCTTGGACAGATCCGCGCCGCCCTTCTTCACGCCTGCGGGGCCGCTCTCGCCGCCGCAGGCCGCGAGCCCGGCGACCGTGGCGCCGGCGAGCGCGAGTCCGAGGAATCCACGACGGGACATGATGGATGACATGGTTGCTCCCGGGTTCTCAGCCCTTGACGGCGCCGGTGAGGACGCCCTTGGTGAAGTACTTCTGGAGGAAGGGGTAGGCGAGCAGGATCGGCACGAGCGCGATGATGAGCACCGCCATCTGCACCGACGAGGCGGGCAGGTCGCGCACGATCGCGACGTCGGAGCCCGTGGCCGAGGTGCCGCGGAAGATGAACTGCCGCAGCACGACCTGGATGGGGTGCTTGGTCTGGTCGTTGATGTAGAGGATGGCGTTGAAGAACGTGTTCCAGTACGAGACCGCGTAGAACAGGCCGACGACGGCGATCACCGCCTTGGACAGCGGGATCGCGATCCGCCACATCATCCGGAACTCGCCGCACCCGTCCATGCGGGCCGCCTCGAACAGCTCCTCGGGCAGGTTCTGGAAGAACGACCTGACCACGACCACGTTGAACGCGTTGACCAGCACCGGCACGATGAGCGACTGGTAGGTGTCGATCATGCCGAGCTCCTTGACCATGAGGTAGCTCGGGATCATGCCCGGCGTGAACAGGAACGTGGCCAGCACCATCAGCAGGATCGGCTTGCCGCCGAGCATGCCGCGCCGCGACAGCGCGTAGCCGAGGAAGACCGTGCAGATCAGGCTGAGCGCGGTGCCGGTGAGCGTGATGCCGATGCTGATCAGCACCGACCGGGTGACCGCGCCGCCGGACAGGATCAGCGAGTACGCCTCGAAGGTCGGGTGCGAGGGCCAGAGCACGTAGCTGCCGCCGTTGGCGATGCTCTCGGCGCGGCCCATCAGGCTCGTGCCGACGGCCAGCCCGAACGGGTACAGCACGGCCACGGTGATCGCGGTCAGCACGACGAACTTGAGCGTGCGCCCGGCGATGGTCGGGCGTTCCATCCACGGCGGCCTCATCGATAGATCCCTTGCTCTCCGAAGCGGTGCGCGAGCTTGTTGGCCGCGTAGATGAGCGCCGCGCCGATGAGGCCCTTCATGAGGCCGGCGGCGGTGCTCATGCCCCAGTCGCCGTCACGGATGCCGTGGTAGTAGACGTAGGTGTCGATGACCTCGGCCGCTCCGGCGCCCACGGCCTCTCGTTGCAGGACCATCTGCTCGAAGCCGACGGACAGGATGTCGCCCAGGCGCAGGATGAGCATCATGAGGATGACCGAGCGGATGCCGGGCAGCGTGACGTGCCACAGGCGGCGCTTCCAGTCGGCGCCGTCGATGGCGGCGGCCTCGTACTGGCTCATGTCGATCGCGGTGATCGCGGCCAGGAAGATGATCGTGCCCCAGCCGCAGTCCTTCCAGATGACCTGGGCCGTCACGAGCAGCTTGAACGTGTCCGCGTTCGACATCAGGTTGCCGATGGTGATGCCGTGCGAGTTCAGGAACGAGCTGACCGTGCCGGCGCCACCGATGACCTGCTGGAACATCGCCACCACGACCACCCATGACAGGAAGTGCGGCAGGTAGACGACGGTCTGGATGAACCGCTTGACGCGGTGGCCGATCAGGGAGTTCAGCAGGAGCGCGAGCGCGATCGGGGCCGGGAAGTAGAGGACGAGCTGGAGCGCCGTGATCTGCAGGGTGTTGCCGACCGCGCTCCAGAACTCCGGCTCCTCCAGCAGCATCACGAAGTTGTCCAGGCCCACCCAGGGGCTGCCCGCGATGCCGAGGAACGGCGCGTAGTCCTTGAAGGCGATGACGTTGCCGAGCAGCGGCACGTAGAAGAAGGCCACGAAGTACAGGACGCCGGGCAGGCACAGGGCCAGCAGCGTCCAGTCGCGCTTCAGCCGCTCAAGCAGGGTGACAGCGGCCACACGCTCACCTCCAGTCGGGTCGGGATGGCTGGAGGCTAGTACCGATTTATGCAAATAACTAGGTTAAAGCGATCAGATCTGAGCATGCTTGCTGGATCGATGTCGGTCAGCGACATGTCCGTGACAGAACGGTTATCTAATTAACCAAGATGGCTACGTAAAGAGCAGGCGATCCGCCTGATCGAGGGCGAACCGGACAGCGCCCAGCGTGATGCACTCGCTGCCCAGCCCCGACGCCACCACCTCCGGCGGGTAGAGGCAGTACTCCTCGAACAGCTCGCGTACCGGCTCGACCAGCAGGTCTCCGGCCGAGGACAGGCTGCCGCCGATGACCACCATGTCCGGGTCGAGCGGGTTGACCACCGTGATGAGCCCGGCGGCCAGGCCGCGCGCGAACTCCCTGACCGCCTGGCCCGCCCGCTCGTCGCCGGCGCGGGCCCTGGCGATCGCGAACTCGGCGCACTGCCGGCTGGAGCGCAGCTCGCCCGGCTCGACGGCCATCGCGTAGTCGAGGACGTACCGGAAGGCGGTCCAGTTGTTGTGCGGCTGGGCTCCGATCTCGCCGCCGGCCGCGTGCGCCCCCCGGTACGGCCGGCCGCCGATGAGCAGGCCCATGCCGATGCGGTCGCCGGTGAACAGGTAGACGACGTCGTCGCGGCCCTGGGCGGCGCCCCGCCAGTGCTCGGCCAGGACGGCCAGGCGCATGTCGTTCTCGACGAGCACCGGCGCGGGGATCCGGGCCGACAGCTCGCCCTGCAGGTCGAGGCCGGTCCAGTCGGACAGGGCGACGCTCTTCACGACGCGCCCCGAGCCGTCGACCGTGCCGGTGGTGCCCACGCCGACGACGGTGACGTCCGCCAGCGCCAGCCCGGCCTGGGCGGCGGTCTCCGTGGCGAGCCCGACGATCTGGTCGAGCCGCTCGGCCGCGGGCATGTCGCGGTGGTTGGGCGCGCGGCGGGTGACGGCGATCGTGCCGTTCAGGTCGGCCAGCATGGCGCGCAGGCTGGAACCGCCGATGCCGACGCCCAGCACGTGCCCCGCCGAGGCGCGGAACCTGAAGCGTTTGGCCGGTCGCCCCCGCTGGCGGTCGCCGGCCTCCTCCTCGCACTCCTCCGCCCAGCCCTCGGTGACCAGGTCGTCGACGATGACCTCGGCCGTCGGCCTGGACACCCGGGCGGACCTGGCCAGCTCCGACAGCGTGGCCACGTCGGCCTCGCGCAGCACGCGCAGGATGGCCGCCGAGTTGAGCTTGCGCAGAAGCGAGGCGTCGCCGCTCTGCTGTCGCACCGATACCTCCGAGTCGCCGGGCAGGTCATCTTCAAGCTTATTTCGTAATTGTGCCTGGTCTCGCTGCCGCGTGAAGCTGAGCTGTGGGGGCACTTAAGAATCCCTCGATGGACATGTTCCGAGGGGAGCGGGCACAGTGCGTTAGGTTCGGAACAGGGGGAAGTGAAGCGATGAAAGCGCTGGTCAAGCAGAAGGCCGAGCCCGGCCTTTGGCTGGTGGACGTGCCGGAGCCCGAGGTCAGGCCGGGCGAGGTGAAGATCCGGGTGTTGCGTACCGGCATCTGTGGCACCGACCTGCACATCCGCAAATATGACGACTGGGCGCGGCACACGCTGAAGCTCCCGCTCGTCGTCGGGCACGAGTTCTGCGGCCACGTGGTCGAGGTCGCGCCCGGCGTGGAGGACATCGCCGTCGGCGACCTGGTGAGCGGCGAGGGCCACATCGTCTGCGGCAAGTGCCGCAACTGCATGGCCGGACGCCGTCACCTGTGCCGCAACACGATCGGCCTCGGCGTCAACAGGGACGGCGCGTTCGCCGAATTCGTCACGCTGCCCGCCTCGAACGTATGGGTGCACCGGGTTCCCGTTCATCCCGACGTGGCGGCCATCTTCGACCCGTTCGGCAACGCCGTGCACACCGCACTGTCCTTCCCCCTGGTCGGTGAGGACGTGCTGATCACCGGCGCCGGCCCGATCGGGCTGATGGCGGCGGCCGTGGCCACGCACGTCGGCGCGCGCAACGTGATGATCACCGACGTCAGCGACGAGCGCCTCGACCTGGCCGGCAAGCTCGGCGTCTCGCTCGCGCTCAACGTCTCCAGGGCGACGATCGACGAGGGCATGCGCCAGCTCCACATGCGGGAGGGCTTCGACGTCGGGCTTGAGATGTCCGGTAACCCTGGGGCCATGCGTGACATGATCGCGAACATGACGCACGGAGGGAAGATCGCGATGCTCGGTCTTCCCGCCGAGGAGTTCGCCGTCGACTGGGCCACCGTGGTGACCTCGATGCTCACCATCAAGGGCGTTTACGGCCGGGAGATGTTCGAGACCTGGTACAACATGTCAGTCCTGCTGGAAAAGGGTCTCGACCTCTCCCCCGTGATCACCGATCGGTTCCCGTACCACGACTTCGACGCCGCCTTCGACACGGCCGCGAGCGGCCGTACGGGCAAGGTCATCCTCGATTGGAGCGCTTGATGTTCACGAACGTGCGCGAGCAGCTGCGTGCGACGCTCGACGAGATCACCGAGGCCGGGCTGCTCAAGCCCGAGCGGGTGATCACCACCCCGCAGAGCTCCCAGGTCGGCGTGGCCGGGCGCGAGGTGCTGAACTTCTGCGCCAACAACTACCTGGGCCTGGCCGACCACCCCGAGGTGGTCGAGGCGGCCAAGCAGGCGCTCGACCGCTGGGGCTTCGGCATGGCCTCCGTACGGTTCATCTGCGGCACCCAGGAGGTGCACAAGGAGCTCGAATCCCGCCTGTCGGACTTCCTGGGCATGGAGGACACCGTCCTCTACAGCTCGTGCTTCGACGCCAACGGCGGCGTGTTCGAGACCCTGCTCGACGCCCAGGACGCGGTGATCTCCGACGCCCTCAACCACGCGAGCATCATCGACGGCATCCGGCTCTCCAAGGCCCAGCGCTTCCGTTACGCCAACCGCGACATGGCCGAGCTGGAGGCCAGGCTCAAGGAGGCGTCCGACGCCCGGCGGCGGCTGATCGTCACCGACGGCGTCTTCTCCATGGACGGCTACCTCGCCCCGCTGCGCGAGATCTGCGACCTGGCCGACCGGTACGACGCCATGGTCATGGTGGACGACTCCCACGCCGTCGGCTTCGTCGGCCCCACCGGCCGCGGCACGCCCGAGCTGCACGGCGTCACCGACCGGGTCGACATCGTCACCGGCACCCTGGGCAAGGCGCTCGGCGGGGCCAGCGGCGGCTACGTCTCGGCCCGCAAGGAGGTCTGCGAGCTGCTGCGCCAGCGGTCGCGGCCGTACCTGTTCTCCAACTCCCTGGCCCCCGTCATCGCCTCGGCCTCGCTGCGCATCCTCGACCTGCTGGAGACCTCCGGCGAGGCCCGCGAGCAGCTGCGTTCGAACACCGCGCGTTTCCGCGGCGAGATGACCAAGGCCGGGTTCGACATCCTGCCGGGCGAGCACCCGATCGTGCCCGTGATGATCGGCGACGCCGCCGAGGCCGGCGCCATGGCCGAACGCCTCCTCGACCTGGGCGTCTACGTGGTCGGCTTCTCCTACCCGGTCGTGCCGCACGGTCAGGCCAGGATCCGGGTGCAGCTCTCGGCCGCCCACTCCACCGAGGACGTCGACCGGGCCGTGGCGGCTTTCGTCCAAGCACGCCAGGGTTGAGTATCCTCGCTGCGTGATTGACACGCGGCGGCTGCGCACACTGCGGGCGGTGGCCGACCACGGCACGGTCACCGCCGCCGCGGCGGCGCTCCACCTGACCCCGTCGGCGGTCTCCCAGCAACTCGTGGCGCTGGAGCACGAGGTGGGCCACCGGCTGTTCACGCGTGACGGCCGGGGGGTGCACCTCACCGCCGTGGGCAAGATCATGCTGGGGCACGCCAACGAGGTCCTGGCCCAGCTCGAACGCGCCGAGGCCGAGGTGGCCGCGTACACCACGGGCGAGGCCGGCGAGGTGACCGTGGCCTGCTTCGCCACCGCGATCAGCGCCGTGCTCTCCCCCGCCATCGCCGCCCTGCGCACCACCGCGCCCGGTCTGCAGGTCCGGGTGCTCGACGCCGAGGGCGACCACAGCCTGGCCATGCTGCTCGACGGCGGGGCCGACCTGGCGGTGACGGTCGAGTACCGGGGCGGCCCCGACGCCGCCGACCGCCGGCTGTCGCGCATCCCCCTGTACGCCGAGCCGTTCGACCTGGTCCTGCCCGAGGGGCATGCGGAGGCGGGGTCGGCCACGCTGGTGTCGCTAGCCGCCGACACCTGGATCGGTCCTTATCCGGGCAATCCCGTGCACGACGTCATCACGTTCGCGTGCCAGCAGGTGGGGTTCACGCCCAACGTCGTCCACTGCTCCGACGACTTCCGGGCCGTGGTGGCGCTGGTGGGGGCGGGCGCGGGGGTGGCGCTCGTACCGCGGCTCGCGCTGCGGGACATGGCGCTGTCCGGGGTCGTGGTGCGCCAGACGCCGGGCCCCGATCGCCGCGTCTTCGCCGCGATCCGCCGCGGGGCCGATGCGCACCCCCTGCTCCGGCCGCTGTTGTCGACCCTGCGCGCGGTCGCCGCCTCCCTCACCTCCGACTGACCGCCCCTCCCGGACCCGGCAGAGGGTCGCGGCATTCCGACCCGCGCCACCGGCCCGCCCATGGCGGTGCAGGCACTGCGGTCGCCTCGGGTGTCTCGTCGGGGGCGGGATTCGGCGATCTTGCGGGTTAGCGTGGGCGAATGGGAAGGGGTATGCCGTACCGGGACCTGTTGGGGCTGCCCGGGGTGGGGGCGCAGGCCGTGTGCGGTTTCCTCTCCCAGCTCACCCAGCAGGTCGCGCCCGTGGGGATGGTGCTGGTCGTGCAGGACGCGACCGGGTCGCTGGCGCTCGCGGGCACGTGCGCGGCGGCGTTCTCGGTGGGCGCGGGCATGGGCAGGCCCGTCCAGGGGCGGCTCATGGACCGGCGCGGGCCCCGGGTGGTGCTCGCGGCGACGGCGTTCCTGCACGTCGTCGCGCTGATCGTGCTCGTCGCGGCGGCGGCGGCCGGGTGGCCGGTGTGGACGTCCGTGGTGCTGGCCTGGGTCGCCGGGGCCGGGCTGCCGCCGATCTCGGTGAGCATGCGCGTCGAGTGGGGGCGGCGGGTGCCCGACGGCGCTCGCACGGCCGTCTACAGCCTGGTCTACCTGGTGCAGGAGCTGGCCATGCTGATCGGGCCGCTGCTGTTCGGGCTGGTGATCGCGGTGGCCTCGTCCTCGCTGGCGCTGGGGGTGGTGGCGGTGGCGGCGGGGGTGGGCACGCTGGCGTTCTCGCGGGCCTTGCGGGCGGACGGGGCGGCGTCCGTACGGGAGGGCGGGCGGGTCTTCGAGGACCGCCGGATGCTGGTGCTGCTGGCCGTGGTGCTGCTGCTCGGCGGCACCATGGGGGCGTTGCAGGTGGGGGTGCCCGCGCTGTCGGCCGCCCGTGGCGTGCCCGCCGCCACCGGGGTGCTGGTGGCGGCGCTCTCGCTGGGCGGCATCGCGGGGGCGGCCGGGTACGGGGCCCGTACGTGGGCGTCCTCGCCGGCGACGCGGCTGGTGGGGGCGATGCTGGCGCTCGGGGTCGTACTGGCGCCGCTGGCGGTGGTGGGCGCGTTGCCGGTGTTCTGGGTGGTGCTGTTCGCCGGGGGGATGGTGCTGAACCCGGCGTTGACGACGTCGTCGCTGCTGGTGGACCGGTTCGCGCCGGGGGCCCAGGGGGAGGCGTTCGGGTGGTTGTCCACGGCCTTGGGGATGGGGGCCGCGGCCGGGTCGGGGGTGGCGGGGGTGGCCGGGCAGTGGTTCGGGGCGCCGGCGCCGTTCCTGGTGGGCGCGGCGTCCACCCTGCTGGGCGCACTGCTCGCGGTCCCTCTGCTCGGACGGAGGCACGGGTGACGGCGGTCCTGCTCACGGGGACGCGGGTGACGGCGGTACCGCCCACGGGGACGCGGGTGACGGCGGTCAGGAGCGGGCCACGGTGACGGCCTCGGTGAAGCGGGTGTAGCGGTCGAGCTCGGCCGTCACGGGCTCCAGCACGTAGTTCTCGGCGACCTCGCCGATGGCGGTGCGCAGGGCGCGTGCCGTACGTCTGGCCCGGCGCCGCCCGCCCGCCCACGCGGCCAGCCTGGACGACAACGCGATCACCACCCCGGCCAGCGCGCCGCCCGCCAGCAGCACGGTCGGCCACGGCACCGCGCCCACGGTGGGGAGCGGCGGCTGCGGCAGGCGCAGGTAGTCCATCCCGAACAGCACGCCCAGCCACAGGGCGCCCGCCACCATGACGGCGAAGACCAGCCACTGCAGCACGTTCACCATCCGCCACCACCGCGGCCTGCGGGTCGTGCCGGCGGTGGTGCGGCCCACGGCCCGGTCCACCGCGTCGGCCAGCTCCGGGGAGCGCGAGCGCGCGGCCTGCCGCACCGCCGCCGCCCACGGGCCGGGCAGGTCCGCGGCGGCCACCTCGCCGACGTCCCTGATCGCCGTCTCGACCTGTGCCCGCTGCACGGCCGACGCCGCCGGCACCGACGTACGCCCGACGATCTCCTTGCCCGGCTTTCCCACCCCGATCCTGAGCCTGCGCAACGGGTCGGGCCGGAACCTGCGCAACCAGCGGGTGACCGGCCAGCCGGTGGCGACCACGGCCCGGTGCCGGTGCCCCTTGGCCACGGCCTCCAGGACCAGCGGCACCCCGGCGGCCTGGGAGAGCGCGCCCGTGAGCCGCCGGTCCAGCCCGGCCGCCCGCCGGCCGCCGGGGTCCGGCCGCGCGCCGTCCGCGGCCAGGTGACCGGCGGCGGCGGTGACGTCGGCGGCCAGGCGGGCGGCCCACGACTCGCGCTCGGCGACCCGGTCGGCGAGGATCGAGCGCAGCTCCGGCAGGCCCGTCCCGGTCCTGGCGGAGACCGCCAGCACCGGCACGCCCGCCAGCCCGTCCTCCTCCAGGAGGCGGCGCAGGTCTGCCACGCAGCGGTCCACAGCCTGTGGAGGCAGGCGGTCCACCTGGTTGAGCACCACCAGCATCACGTCGCGGTGCCCGGCCAGCGGGCGCAGGTACCGTTCGTGCAGCGCGGCGTCGGCGTACTTCTGCGGGTCCACGACCCAGACGAGCAGGTCCACCAGCGCCACCAGGCGGTCCACCTCAAGGCGGTGGGAGAGCCGGATGGAGTCGTGGTCCGGAAGGTCGAGGAGGACGAGACCCGACATCCCGGGCGCCTCGGCGGCGGAATGGCGGCGCGGGACATCGAGCCAGTCCAGCAGCGGGCCGGCGCCCTCGCCGTCCCACAGGGCGGCCTGGGCGGTGGACGTCGTCGGCCTGGTGACGCCCACGGCGGCCAGGTCCTCGCCGGTCAGGGCGTTGTAGAGCGAGGACTTGCCGCTGCCGGTCGCACCGGCGAGCGCGGCCACCGTGTGGTCGACGGAGAGGCTGCGGCGGGCGCCGGCCCGTTCGGCGACGGACCGCGCGGTGGACACGTCCTGTTCGGGGAGGCGTCCCTCGGCGAGTTCGGCGGCCTCCAGCAGGGCGGCCAGCCGGGAGTCGAGCGAGGGCCCCTCCTTGCGGCGCAGCAGCTTCACGGCCCCTCCGTGCGGTCGCGAGCGGGCGGCTGGGGCGCGCCTGGAGCGGGCAACTCGGCCGTGGGAGCGCGAAGTTCGGCTGTGGGGGTGGGAAGTTCCGCTGTGGGGGCGGAGGCGGCGGGGAGTTCGGCGCGGTGGTCGTGGACCGCGCGGGCCGCCGCGCGCAGGGCGTCGGCCGTGCCCCTGGGCGGTTCGACGGTCTCCAGCCGGGCGGTGAAGCGGGCGGCCTCCTCCGCCAGCAGCACCCGCACCCGTTCCCGCAGGTCCTCGCGGGCCCGCGTGGTGAGCGAGCGCACGGCCTGGTCGCCGAAGACGGCCTCCAGCAGCTTCTGCGACAACACGCTCGTGCCGCCCGCGATGCCGACCTCGATCCCGGTGAGCCCGCCGGTCGAGGCGAACACGGCCAGCATGAGCAGCAGCCCCGCCCCGTTGACCCCGAACGAGGCCAGCCGGGCGGTGGTGCGTTTCTCCGCCCCCTCCTCGCGTACGAGGTCGAGGACGAACTCCTGCCAGCCGCGCACCGCCGCCTCGGCCCGTCCGGCCAGGTCGGGACAGGCCCGGCCGAGCCGCGCGGCCTCCATGGCGCCGAGCCGGTCGAGCAGCCCGCCGCCGCCCGGCGCGGCCGACCACCCTTCGAGCGCGCGTTCGGCGGCGCCGTCGGCCGCGCCCCTGATCAGCGACTCGACGCCGCTCTCCAGGGCGTCCTTGAGCTCGACGGCGGGGGCGCGGCCGGTGAAGAAGCCGACGATCCGGTCACGCAGCCACCCCACCCGGCTCTCCAGGGAACGCATGAGGTCGCCGGTGCCGATGAAGTCCTGCCAGCGGGCCAGCACCTCGCCGCGCAGCAGGGATCCGTCGCGCATGCCCTCGTCGAAGTCGGCCATGCCGCCCGCGTACGCGCCGGTCACGATCGTCCGCAGCCCGTCGAAGGCGGCCTGCTGGCGTTCGACGGCCGTGGCCAGCGCGGGGACCCGGGTGTCCAGGCTGTCCAGGGCGCCCGACAACGTCTGGCGGACGACCCTGGACCGCTCGGCGGCGTCGGCGGCCAGCCCCGTCAGCCAGGAGACGATGGGCCGCACCGACTCCTCCGGCAGCCGCGCCTTCTCGCCCGGCAGCGCGGCCTCGGGCACGGTGAACAGCCGGGTGCCCGACAGGCCGTTCTCCGCCAGGAGCCGGTCGAGGTCGCGCGAGACGGGCTCGACGGCCTCGGGCGCGATCCGGTCGAGGACGACGGCGAGGGCCGTGCTGCGTTCGCGGGCCGAGCGCAGGAAGCTCCAGGGCACCTCGTCGGCGTACCGGGCGGCGGTGGTGACGAACAGCCACAGGTCGGCGGCGGCGAGCAGCTGCGCGGCCAGCTCCCGGTTGGAGGTGACCACGGAGTCGATGTCGGGGGCGTCGAGCAGCGCCAGCCCGGCGCCGAGCGCGTCGGAGGCGACCACGCGCAGCGCGCCCGCGCCGCCGCCGCTGGAGTCGCCGGTGGCGCGGGACAGGCCGGGCAGCACGTTCTGGCCGGTGAACCAGTCGCGGTCGGCCGGGTTGACGACGAGCGTGGGCACCAGCGTGGTGGGCCGCAGCACGCCGGGCTCGGCCACGTCGGCCCCCACCAGCGAGTTGACCAGCGTGGACTTGCCCGCCCCGGTGGACCCGCCGACGACGGCGAGCAGCGGCGCGTCGATCGCCCGCAGCCGCGGCAGCAGGTAGTCGTCGAGCTGCCCGGCCAGCTCGCGCAGGGCACGCCGGTCCGCCGCGGCCTCGCCGATCGCCAGCGGGAACAGCTCGCGATCGAGCGGGCGGCGCAACGACTCCAACGCCCCCAGCAGATCCATAGATGCCAACCCCGCTTCCCGCGGTACGCCGCTCGACACCTCGCGCCCGCAGGTCCACGCTACGGTGAGCGCCCGGGACGGTCCACCGGGCGGGGCCGCCCGGCGGGGATCAACCGGCGGGCGGCGGCTCCCTGAGCACGTACCCGACGCTGCGCAGCGTGTGGATCAGGCGGGGCTCGACGTCGTCCACCTTGCGCCGCAGGTAGGAGACGTACGACTCGACGACGCCGGCGTCGCCGCCGAAGTCGTAGTTCCACACGTGGTCGAGGATCTGCGCCTTCGACAACACGCGGCCGGCGTTGACCATGAAGTAGTGCAGCAGCTTGAACTCGGTCGGGGACAGCCGTACCTGGCGGCCGGCCCGCCAGACCTCGCGGGCGTCCTCGTCCAGCTCCAGGTCGGCCACCTTCAGCCGGCTGGCCGGCGCCCCTTCCGTCCTGGTACGGCGCAGCACCGCCCGGATCCTGGCCTGCACCTCCTCCAGGCTGAACGGCTTGGTGACGTAGTCGTCGCCCACCCGGAGGCCGGCGATCTTGTCCTCGGTGGCGTCCCTGGCGGTGAGGAACAACACGGGCGCGTCGATCCGCCTGGCCACTTCGAACCCGTCCAGGTCGGGCAGCATGACGTCGAGCACCACCAGGTCGGGCGCGGCGCGTTCGGCGACCTCGACGGCCTCTTGCCCGTCGGCGGCGGTCAGCACCTCGAACCCGGAGAAGCGCAGGCTGGCGGAGAGCAGGTCCCTGATGCTGGGCTCGTCGTCCACCACCATGATCAACGCCTCGCGGAGCTCGGGTCTTGTCACGATTCCAGGGTGACCCAGGCACCTGAGGGTTAGCTGAAGGCTCACTCCAAGGCGAGTGGGAGTTCGACCCGGAAGGTGGAGCCCTCCTCGGGCGAGCTGGTCAGCGTCACGGTCCCGCCGTGGGCCTGGACGAGTGCCTGCACGATGGCCAGGCCGAGCCCGCTGCCGCGGTCCTCGGAGGAACGGCGGCGGCTGCGCGCGGAGTCGGCGCGGTAGAAGCGTTCGAAGACCCGCTCGACCTGCTCGGGCGGCAGGCCGGGGCCGCTGTCGGCGACCTCGGTGAAGACCGTGTCGTCGGTCGCCCCGGCGCGGACGACGATGGGGGTGCCTGGCTCGGTGTGCACGATGGCGTTGGTCATGAGGTTGCTGATGACCTGCCGCAGGCGCACCTCGTCGCCGGAGACGATGAGCGCCGCGCCGCCGACCACGTCCAGCTTCACCGTACGGTCGGGGGCGAGGATCCTGGCGTCGTGCACGGCGTCGGCGACCAGGGCCAGCATGTCCACCGGGCGCATCTGGAGCGGGCGCTGCTGGTCCACCCTGGCCAGCAGCAGCAGGTCGTCCACCAGCAGGCTCATGCGCCCGGCGGCCTTCTCCACGCGCTGCATCAGCTCGGCGGGGTCGGCGCCGGGGTTCTGGCGGGCGTACTCGGCGAAGCCGCGGATGGAGGTGAGCGGGGTGCGCAGCTCGTGGGAGGCGTCGCCGACGAACTGGCGCATGCGGTCCTCGGAGCGGCGGGCCGCCGCCTCGGACGCCGAGCGCGCGGCGAAGGCGGTCTCGATCTGCGCGAGCATGCCGTTGAGCGACCTGGCCAGGCGGCCCACCTCGGTACGGGGGTCGGCCTCCGGCACCCGGCGGCCGAGCTCGCCGCCCGCGATGGCCTCGGCCGTGCGCTCGATCTGGCCGAGCGGACGCATGCTGCGGCGCACGATCGTGACGCCCGCGACCGCCAGGATGAGCAGGATGCCGCCGCCGCCGAGCAGCTCGATCAGCACGAGCCGCCGGGTGATGGCGTCCACCTCCTCCAGGTCCACCGCGACGACCAGCGTGCGCCGCTGGATCACGCTCTGCAGCACCCGCCACTCGCCGTCGCCGCCGGCGGCGGGCGCGGTGTAGGCGTCGTCGCCGGGCGACTCGCGCAGGACGGGCTTGGGCTTGGCGTCCACGTCGCGGTCGCGCAGCATCGGGACGAACGCCTCGCCCGGCTCCTTGACCAGCGCGATCGCGTCGGACTCGATGAGGATCGGGCGGTCGGGGGTCTCCCTGTCCCGGCGCCAGTCGCTGACGACCTTCTTGTGCATGCGCACGCTGAGCAGGTTGAGCTGGCTGTCCACCCGGTCCAGGAGGTAACCGTGCAGGACCGAGACGCTGACCAGGCCGACGAAGGTCATGCCGCAGCCGAGCAGGGCCAGCATCGCAGCGATCAGCTTGACCCTCAGCGGCAGGGCTCTCATCAGGGGCTCGGCGGCAGGCGCAGCACGTATCCGACGCCCCGCAGGGTGTGGATGAGCCGGGGGCTACGGTTGTCGATCTTCCGGCGCAGGACGGACACGTACGACTCCACGATGCCCACCTCGCCCCTGAAGTCGTAGTCCCAGACGTGGTCGAGGATCTGGGGCTTGGACAGCACGCGGCCGGCGTTGGTCATGAAGTAGCGCAGCAGCTTGAACTCGGTCGGCGAGAGCGAGACGGCGTTGCCGCCGCGCCAGACCTCGTGGCTCTCCTCGTCCAGCTCGATGTCGGCGAAGGTCAGCCTGGGCGGCGCGGCCTGCGCGTCCCCGCTCGTACGCCGGAGCACCGCGTGGATCCTGGCCACGACCTCCTCCAGGCTGAACGGCTTGGTGACGTAGTCGTCGCCGCCGATCGTGAGCCCGCGGATCTTGTCCTCGGTCTCGTCGCGGGCGGTCAGGAACACCACGGGCGTGTGCAGCCCGCCGCTCCGCATCCGCCGGACGATCTCGAACCCGTCCAGGTCGGGCAGCATGACGTCGAGCACGACGAGGTCGGGCCGGTGCCGTTGCACGGCGTTGACGGCGTCGAGGCCGCTCTTGGCCGTGGTCACGTCGAAGCCCGCGAACCTCAGGCTCGCGGCGAGGAGTTCGAGGATGTTGGGGTCGTCCTCGACTATCAGCAGGCGTGATTCCATCACGTCCAAGGATGCCCTCATCGGGAGAGTGCTGGAACAATTCCGGCAATATGCCGGGCAATTGCCAGGCTCGACGTCGCCGCGGGCGAGGGCGCGTTGCGGACCAGGACCACGCTCCCGTGGACGTCGACCACGAAGTCGTCCACCAGCCGGCCGTCCCTGGCGACGGCCTGGGCGCGTACGCCGCCGCCGGTCCTGACGAGGTCGGCGGCGGTGAGCTCGGGCACGTACCGCCGGGCGGCCCGGACGAAGGCGCTCTTGACGAGCGAGCCGTAGACCTCCTTGATCCCGGTACGCCAGTGGGTGCGAGCCATGCGAAGTGTCCCCGGCCAACGCATAATTTGACCGAAATTTCGTACATCTCGCCATCTGTAGCCTTCGTAGGCCAGGGCCAGCACCGCGTTCGGCCCCACCAGGACCTCGTCGTCGATGTGCCTGGTCAGGTGCACGCCCAGGAACGGGTACCGCGGGTCGGGCACCGGGTAGATCAGCCCGCGCACCAGTTCCCTGGCCGCCCCGGCCAGCGCGTGGTACTCGCCCCGGAACGGCACGATCCGCACGTCCCCCGGCGCCCCGGCCATCCTGGCGACCGCGTCCGTGCCGAGGCCGCCGCAGACCACCAGCCGGTCGAAGGTGAACCGCCGACCCCCGGCCAGCACCTCGACGCCCCTCGACGTCTCGCGGATCGCCCGGACGGGGTGCGACAGGCGTACCGAGCCGCCCGTCCTGGCCACGTCGAGGGCGAGCGCGCGGGCGACGGCGGGGAAGTCGGCGATGGCGGTGTGCGGCGAGTGGATCGCGGCGACGCCGACCGCGTGCGGCTCGATCTCGCGCAGGCCGAGGCCGTCCAGCTCGGCGACGCCCGGCACGCCGTTGGCCCGCGCCCGCTCGGCCAGCGCGCGCAGCGGGGCGCGCTCGGCCCGCGTGCTCGCCACGACCAGCTTGCCGACCTCCCGGTAGGGCAGCCCGTGCTCGGCGCAGTACGCCTTGAGCAGCGCCACGCCCTCCCGGCACAGCCTGGCCTTGAGCGAGCCCGGCGGGTAGTAGATCCCGGCGTGCACGACGCCGCTGTTGTGCCCGGTCTGGTGGGCGCCGACGCGCGGCTCCTTGTCCAGCACGGTCACCTCGGCGCCCCGGGTGGCGGCCAGCTCGCGCGCCACGGCCAGTCCGACGATCCCGGCGCCGACGACGCCGATCTTTTCCGTCACACACCTGATTTTCCTGGTAAAGGCCGCCCTGCCGCCATACCTGGGCGAATCGAACATGAGTACGATGGCCTTCATGTACGTCCCGCCCGAGTGGCCCGCCGAGGTCCGCCCGCCCAGCGTCCCCGACTGGGAGACCTCGGCGGTGGCCTGGCTGCTCGACGCGGTGCCACCCGACTACCGGGCCTACGAAGTGCTGAGGCGGCACCCGGTGGCCCTGGCCAGGATGGCCAGGCATCACGTCCGGTCGGCGGTCGAGGCCGCCCGCGCGGGCTATCGCGGCGCGGCCGTCGATCTCAAGGGCCACCTGCCGCCGCACGCCATCGAGGCCGTGCTCGACGCCTACCGCGAGGAGGGGCCGCGGCTGGTGCGCCTGTCGCGCTCGATCGACGTGGTCGAGCGCGCGCTGCGCGGCGACATGTTCACCGCGACCATGCGCAACCCCTGACGGCTCACCGGGTGCGGCGCGCGATGAAGGTGATCACCCCGGTCGCGCCCGCGGCCGCGGCCAGCCAGATCAGCACGTCCTTGGCGGTCAGGCCGCTCGGCTCGGTGGTGTCGGACGGCCGCGCGCTCTCCTGGGCGGCGACGGGCTTCGGCGTGGGGCTGCGCGTGGCCTGGGCGCGCTCGGGCAGCGGCACCCGGTAGACCGGGCTGTTCGGGCCCTCCGAGCCGACCAGCAGGGCCTTGCCGTCGGCGGTGTAGGCGATCGACTCGGCCTGCCGCAGCTCCGGCATGGTGACCCTGGCCAGGGTCTCGCCCGAGGGGCGGTAGAGGGTCGCCGAGAAGTACGTGCGGATGACGTAGGAGGAGCCGTCGGGGGCGTAGGCGGCGTCCGTGGCCATGATCGGGGCCGCGGCGACCCTGCGCAGCACGTTGACCTTGTCGGAGCGCAGCCGCTTCGGCGCGGCGTAGACGGACCCGGAGAACTCCTTGGACACGACGTACAGGCGGCCGGTGCGCGGGTTGATCATGATGCCTTCGGCGTTGCGGCCGCCGCCGGCGTAGCGGAAGCGGTAGCGGGTGGCCGGCAGCGTGGCGTCCCGGAGCGTGCGCGGCTCGGCGACCTTGTAGATCGACACGTCCGGCCAGGCGCCGTCGAGGTTGTCGCCGATGTCGGCGAACCAGAGCGTGCCCTGCCCGGTGGCCGGGTCCCTGGTCGCGGCCATGGCCTCCCAGTCCCTGGCCTGGGCGCCGCGCAGGTGGAAGGTGGCCTTCGTCCGCCCGTCGGCGCCGACCGCGTAGAAGACCGGGGCGGCGGAGCTGTCGTTGTGGGTGTAGAAGACGTCGTCGTGCGTGGGCGACACGGCCAGGCCGCTCGACTCGGTGATGGTGCGGTCCTTGAACGTGAACAGCTTCTCCGGCCCGTCGTCGTCGGCCCACGCCGGAGCCGCCGACAGCGCGAACGTCGCCGCCACGGCGGCCAGGACCCGGAACACGACATCCCCCACCTCGCCATCATGCCCCACGGCTGCGCCCGGGACGCTCAGGCCACTGCCTCGGCCGTGCCCACGCGGGCGCTGTGCCGGCGGAACCCGGCCCCCTGGAGCGCCAGGAGCAGGACGTTGGCCGCCGCCATGGCCACCCAGAGCCCGGTGATGCCCCACGTCCGCGCCACCGGCACCGCGGCCGCCAGGAGCGCGCCGTAGCCGAGGACGAAGTAGGCCAGGCTCGCGCCGGACCTCTTGAGCGCGGTCAGCCCCATACCGTGCACGGCCTGCGCGGCGTCGGCCAGCGACGACACCAACATCAGCGGCAGCAGCGCGAGAGCCCGCTCGCGTACGGCCGCGTCGCCGGTGAACAGCCCGAGCACCCGCTCGCCGAGCAGGAGCAGCGCCAGGGCCGCGGCCAGCGTGCCGGCGACGGCGAGCAGCGCGGCGGCGCGGTTGGCCCGCCGCGCCGCGGCCGGGTCGCCGGCGCGGGCCACCTCGGGCACCGACGCCTGGGCGACGGAGAGCGAGGCCAGCATGAGGAGGCCGGTGAGCGTGGTCAGCACCGCGTGCGCCGCGGTGTCGCGGGCGCCGGTCGTGCCCGCCGCGAACGTGACCACACCGAGCACCCCGAACTTGATCAGCACGGTCGCCGCCAGCGGCACGCTGACCCGGGCCAGCCGGACGATCTCGGTCATCCTGGGCCGCCCCTGCCCGATCGGCCGCCCGAGCGCCCGGCGCAGCAAGAGGCTCGCCACGACCGCGGCCACCACCCCGGCGACCAGCCAGGCCACGCCCACCCCGTCGAGGCCGAGCCGCGGCGCCAGCACCACGGTGAGCACGCTCAGCACCAGGCCGAAGGTCAGGCTGGGCCACAACACGTCGCGGCTGCGCCCGAGCGCCACCAGGATCGTGCTCGCGCCGCCGGTCGAGGCGAAGACCAGCAGGTAGCCGGCCAGATACCAGGGCAGCAGGCCCAGCTCGCCGACCACCTCGGCGGGCACCCCGCTCACCCGCGCGAGCACGGGCACGCAGATCACGGCGAGCGCCCCCAGCGTGCCCGTGGCCAGGCTGAGCCAGCGCGCGTCCCGTACGACGGGCACCGCCGCGCCCGGATCGTCCCGGTACGGCGCGACGAACGGCCCGAGCCCCCGCAGCGCGCCCTGCACGGCGGCGGTGGCGGGGGTGAGCACCGCGGTCATCACCGCGAAGGCGGCCAGCGCGACCGTCTCGTGGTTGCCGAGCACGGACGTGATCACCAGCGTGCCCACCATGCCGGTGACCATCGCCAGGAAGATCGGCAACGCGGCCCGGAGCAGGACGATCACGACGACCCCGCGCAGATCATGAACTCAGCCTATGGCCTGGAGCGCACTCCAGGTATTTAGTGTGGACCCCATGGACTATGTCAACCTCGGACGCAGCGGCCTCCAGGTGAGCCCGCTCTGCCTCGGCACGATGAACTTCGGCCCGCTGACCTCGGAGGAAGACTCCTTCGCAATCATGGACAAGGCCCACGACCTGGGCATCAACTTCTTCGACACCGCGAACGTCTACGGCTGGAAGAAGGGCGAGGGCATCACGGAGAACATCCTGGGCCGCTGGTTCGCCCAGGGCGGCGGCCGGCGCGAGCGCACGGTCATCGCGACCAAGCTCTACGGCGACATGGGCGACTGGCCCAACGAGCGCCGCCTGTCGGCGCTGAACATCCGCCGGGCCTGCGACGCCTCGCTGAAGCGCATGCAGACCGACTACATCGACATCTACCAGGCCCACCACGTCGACCGGAACACGCCCTTCGAGGAGTTCTGGGAGGCCATGGAGGTCCTGCGGCAGCAGGGCAAGGTCATCTACGTGGGCTCGTCCAACTTCGCGGGCTGGCACATCGCCAAGGCCCAGGAGACGGCGGCGCGGCGCGGCACGTTCGGGCTGACCAGCGAGCAGAGCCACTACAACCTGCTCACCCGGACGGTGGAGCTGGAGGTGCTGCCCGCCTGCGAGGACTACGGCATCGGCGTGATCCCGTGGAGCCCGCTGGCCGGCGGCCTGCTCGGCGGCGTCCTGCGCAAGATCGACAAGGGCCGGTCCGCCTCCGACACCATGGTCCGGGAGCTGGACAAGCACCGGGACAAGATCGAGGCGTACGAGAAGCTCTGCGACGAGCTGGGCGAGGACCCGGCGTACGTGGCGCTGGCCTGGCTGCTGCGGCAGCGCGCGGTCACCGCCCCGATCATCGGCCCGCGCACGCTGGAGCAGCTCGAAGGCAGCATGCGCACGCTGGAGATCGAGCTGGACGAGGCCACCCTGGCCCGCCTCGACGAGATCTTCCCCGGTCACCGCACCGCCCCGGAGGACTACGCCTGGTGACGGCGCGACCGGCCGGGCCCGGCACGACCACGGGCCCGGCCGCTCGGGGCGGCTCAGGTCAGCAGGGCGCCGAGAAGGACGATCAGGAACAGCAGGCCGAGCACGAGGGGCAGCAGCCAGGGGCGAGGACGATCCACGCCCTGGAGCCTAGCCCTGCTTCACCGGTGCGAGCGCCCAATCGCCTAGTGACTCGTACCTCACCGCAGGCCCGGTGTGGCTGCGGAACAGGTGCAGCCGCTCGGCCCGCCACGGCGTCCCGGCGAACCCGGCCAGCGACTCCACCAGCTCTCTGAGGTCGGTGTCCGTCCGGGCCCTGGCCAGGGTGAGGTGCGCGTGGAACCGTTTCTCGTCGGTCTGCACGGCCCCCGCGCGGCGCCCGGCCGCGCGGGCGGAGTCGGCCAGCCGGGTCATGGGGTCGCCCGCGACCCCGGCCCAGAGCACCCTGGCCCGCCGTGCCGAGGAGAACGCCCCGGCCCCGGCGAGGGCCAGGTCGAGCACCGTGTGCCGGTGGGCGGCCCGCTCCAGGCGCACCCGCAGGTCGGGCAGCGCCCGTTCGGGCACCTCGCCGTAGAAGGCCAGCGTGACGTGCCAGGTGGGGCGGCCGGCCCAGCGCAGCCCCGGCACCTGCCCGACGTACGGCGCCACGGCCCGCTCGACCTCGTCGAGCGCCTCCTCAGGCGGGACCACGGCCGCGAAGAGCCTCATGTCATGCGATTGTCCCCGGACGGGGACGGATCACGCCATCGTCATGCCATCGCCAGGGCGGGCCTGGCCACGCGGTTGCCGATCAGCTTGGTCACCAGCACCGCGAGCCCGGTGCCCACCAGGACGAGCACGCCCGACAGCAGCACGCCCGTACGCGGCCCGCCCAGCTCCGACAGCCACCCGATCAGCGGCGCCCCGACGGGCGCGCCCCCGGTGAAGACCAGCATGTAGATGCCCATGACCCGGCCCCGCATCTCGGGGGACGTGGCGATCTGCACGCTGGCGTTCGCGGCCGTGTTGATGGTGATCAACGCGATGCCGGTCGGGACGAGTAGCAGCAGATAGACGGGGTAGAAGGGGGCCAGCCCGGTCAGCACCTGGAACAGCCCGAACCCGATCGCCCCGGAGAAGAGCACCTTGCGCGAGAGTCTGGCCCGCCGCGCCGCCAGCAGCGCGCCGCCCAGCGCGCCCACCGCGAACATGCTGGAGGCCAGCCCGAACGACGACGCCCCGGCGCCGAACACCTCACGGGCCATCAGCGCGATCGACATCGAGAACGACTGCGAGAACATCGACACGAAGGCGATCAGCAGTATCGGCATGAGGAGCTCCTCGCGCCGCAGCACGTACCGCAGGCCCTCCCTGAGCTGGCCCTTGGCCCTGGGCACCGGCTCGGACAGGTTGAGCTCGGACTTCCGCATGAAGACCAGGCTGGAGATCACCGCGCCGAAGGTGAGCGCGTTGATCAGGAAGATCGGTCCGGTGCCGCCCAGCACGGAGATCAGGATGCCGGCCAGCGCGGGGCCCACCACGCGGGCGAGGTTGAAGATGGAGCTGTTCAGGGCGATGGCGTTGGGCAGGTCCTGCCGTCCGACCATCTCGACCACGAACGCCTGCCTGGTCGGCACCTCGACGCAGGAGATCAGGCCGAGCAGGAACGCCATCACGAACACGTGCCAGACCTGCGCGGTGCCGGTCATGGTCAGCACGCCGATGGTGAGCGCGAGCACCGCCATCATCGACTGGGCGGCGATGAGGATGGGCCGCTTGGGGTACCGGTCGGCGAGCACGCCGCCGAAGAGCCCGAACAGCAACATGGGCAGGAACTGCAGGGCGGTCGCCAGGCCGAGGGCCGCCGCGCTGCCGCCCACGCCGTGCGGGCCCTTGGTCAGGTCGAGCACCAGCCAGTCCTGGGCGGTGCGCTGCAGCCAGGTGCCGACGTTGGAGACGGCGCCACCTGCCGCGAACATGCGATAGTTGCGAACCTTGAGCGACCGGAACATCCCGGTCTTGGGTTGCTCAGGCTCTATATCTTGCTGAGCTTCTCCAGGATCGGCGCCGCCTGCCGCAGGATCGACCGCTCCTCCGGCGAGAGCTCCTTCAGCCGCTGTGTCAGCCACGCCTCCTTGCGGCGGCGTTCCTCCTTCAGCAGCGTCTGGGCGGCCTCGGTCACGGTCACGGTCACCTGACGCCGGTCGGTCGGGTGCGGGGTGCGTGCGACCAGGCCGCGTTCCTCTAGCGCGGCGATCACGCGCGTCATCGAGGGCGGTTGCACCTTCTCTAGCTCGGCCAATTCGCCGGGGGTTATCCCGGAATGCCGTTCCACGGCGGCGAGCGTCGCGAACTGGGTGGGCGTCAGCGAGTGCGCCGCCGCCTGACGCCGGAGTCGCCTGGTCAGCCTTGCCATCGACACGCGCAGGGCTGAGGCCAGGCCCGCGTCGCTGCGCAGGTCCATCTTGGGCTGGTTGTTCATTAGCACGTCTCATTACCTTTGCTAACTATATGCGAAGGCAAGATATTTCCCTGAGTCAGGTTCGTCTCACTCCTTGATACCCCGGAGCCGCCCCACATGCGCGGGGCGGCTCCTGGACATCGGGGTCAGAGACCGATCGCGGCCCGGATCGGGCCGATCGCGAAGTAGAGGACGAACAGCGCGGTGACGCCCCACATCAGCGGGTGGATCTCGCGCGCCTTGCCCCGTACGACCTTGACCAGCACGTAGCTGATGAAGCCGGCGCCGATGCCGTTCGAGATGGAGTAGGTGAACGGCATGACGACGATGGTGAGGAAGGCCGGGATGGCGATCTCGTAGTCGTCCCAGTCGATGTCGCGGATGGCGGTCATCATGAGGAAGCCGACGACGACCAGCGCGGGCGTGGCGGCCTCGTAGGGCACGACGGCGACCAGCGGCGCGAAGAAGATGGCGACCAGGAACAGCACACCGGTGACCACGCTGGCCAGACCGGTCCGCGCGCCCTCCCCGACGCCGGCGGCCGACTCGATGTAGGTGGTGTTCGACGAGACCGAGCCGGCGCCGCCCGCCGCCGCGGCGATCGAGTCGACGAGCAGGATCTCCTTGGTCCGCGGCAGCGTGCCGTCGGCCTGGACCAGGCCCGCCTGGCGCCCGACGCCGACGATCGTGCCCATCGTGTCGAAGAAGTCGGTGATGAGCAGGGTGAACACGAACAGCACGGCCAGCAGCACGGAGATCCGGCTGAAGGCGCCGATCGGGTCGAACTCCGTGAACAGCGTCAGCGGGTTGTGGAAGCCGAAGATCTTGTCGGCGGCGGGGATGGCCGGGACGTTGAGCTGCCAGCCGCCGGCGTTCTTGGGCGAGGCCGCGCCCACCTTGGTGACCGCCTGGACGACCATCGCCAGGACGGTCGAGCCGACGATGCCGATCAGGATCGCGCCCTTGACCTTCCGCGCCACCATGGCGGCGGTGGCCAGCAGGCCCACGATGAACACGAACACCGGCCAGGAGGTGAGCTGGCCACCGATGCCCAGCTCCAGCGGCGTGCCCGCGGCCTTGCGCACGAAACCGGCGTCCACGAAGCCGATCAGCGCGATGAACAGCCCGATGCCGACGCTGATGGCGGTCTTGAGCTGGGCCGGGATGGCATGGAACACCGCCGTCCGCAGGCCGGTCAGCACCAGGATCGCGATGATGACGCCTTCGAGGAAGACCAGGCCCATGGCCTCCTCCCAGGTCATCACCGTGGCGATGTTGAAGGTCACGAAGGCGTTGAGCCCGAGCCCGGCGGCCATCGCGAACGGCACCCGGCCGACCACGCCCATGATGATCGTCAGGATGCCCGCCACGAACGCCGTGCCCGCGGCGACCAGCGCCACCTGCGGGGTCGTGCCATCGCCGATGACCTGGCCGTCGATGTCCTTGCCGTAGGCGAGGATGATCGGGTTCAGCACCACGATGTAGGCCATCGTGAAGAACGTGGCCAGGCCGCCACGTACCTCACGGGAGATCGTGGAGTCTCGTGCAGAGATTGCGAAGAAACGGTCTATTGCATTACGCATGTCACTCACGGGGCGAAGAGTGACAGTAGTGGTGAGCTGGGAAAAGTGTCCGCAATCGGATCGAGACCCGATTGGAAGCTAGGCTGGACACGTGAAGCAGCAGTGGCACCCCGATCCCGAGCCGATCAAGACCAACGACACGGCCGCCGTCGGTGCCGGCACCGCCCTGTGGGCCGTCGCCCTGATCGTCCTGCTGATCTTCCGCCCGGCCCCCGAGAACACGTGGTGGATCTGGACCTGCGTCACCGGGGTCGCCTTCGGCCTCTTCGGCATGTGGTTCGTCCGCCGGCCGCGCCGGGGTTGACATTCATCATCTTCCGGACATCTCCGAAGTCATCAGGAACCCATGTCTCCCTCCACTACCTGGGCGGACACCGTCCCGGCAGGCTGGTCAGCATGAAGAAGGCGATGTTGACGATCCTGCTGGGCGCCGCCGTCCTCGCCGGTTGCGGCACCACAGGTGAGCCCGCGAAGCAGGCCGGGCCCGGCAAGGGCACCGTTGCCTGGAGCCCGTGCACCGGGCTGACCGGGCCCGACGGCAAGCCGCTGCCGAAGGACGATGCCGTCCAGTGCGGGGCCGTACAGGTGCCCCTCGACTACGGCGACCCCGGCGGCCGGAAGATCGACCTGGCGCTGATCCGGATCAAGGCCACCGGCGACCCCCTCGGCTCGCTGGTCTTCAATTTCGGCGGGCCCGGCGGGTCCGGCGTCGACACGCTGGCCCAGGCCGCGAAGGCGTTCGGCAGCCTGGGCACCCGCTACGACCTGGTCAGCTTCGACCCTCGCGGCGTCGATCGCAGCGCGGGTGTCAGGTGCGGCGGTGAGCTCGACGCCCTCCTCGCCGCACCCGCCGGGGCCGACGGCGAGGCCATGTCGAAGAAGTTCGCCGCCGCCTGCGAGAAGGACTCGGGCAAGATCCTGCCCCACGTGGGCACCGTGAACGCCGCCCAGGACCTCGACCGCATCAGGGCCGCGCTCGGCGACCGGCGGCTCAACTACTTCGGTTTCTCCTACGGCACCCACCTCGGCGCCGTCTACGCCACCCGCTTCCCCGCGAACGTCGGCCGCTTCGTCCTCGACGGCGCCTTCGACCCCACGGTCACCTTCGAGCAGCGCGCCGTCACCCAGGCCACCGGCTTCGCCCACGCCTTCGAGGCGTTCGCCAAGGACTGCGTGGCCCAGACCTGCGACCTCGGCCAGGACCCGGCCGCCGTGCAGAGCGCCGTCGAGAAGCTGCTCGACGGGCTCAGGAGCAAGCCGCTCAAGGTCGGCGACCGGCAGCTCACCTACGGCCTGGCCCAGCTCGCCGTCATCACCCCGCTGTACGCCAAGTCCGCCTGGCCGGTGCTGGAGCAGGCCGCCACGGCCGGCATCAAGGGCGACGGCGCCACCCTGCTCGCCCTGGCCGACGCCTACACCGGACGGCGGCCCGACGGCACCTACTCCACCATGATGACCAGCCTGCAGGCCATCACCTGCGCCGACACCACCGAACGCCCGACCGCCGCCGACATGGCCCGGGTGAACGACAGGATCAAGAAGATCTTCCCCATCCTGTCGGCGGACGGCACCGCCACCGCCTGCGGCCACTGGCCCACCCCAGGCGACGACGCGGCCAAGCGCATCGACGCCACCGGCTCGGCGCCCATCGTGGTCATCGGCGGCAAGGGCGACCCGGCCACGCCGTACGAGTGGGCCACCGCGCTCGACGCCAAGCTGAAGACCGGCGTGCTCATGACGTACGAGGGCGAGGGCCACGGCGCCTACCTGAGCGGCGACGGGTGCGTGACGCGCGCGGTGGACGCGTACCTGCTGAACGGGAAGGTGCCGGCGGCGGGCACCACCTGCGCGGCCTGACCGCGGCGGGCCGCCCCCGCGACGGGGTGGCGGCCCGCCGGTCTCAGGACAGGTCGGCCTCGGCCAGCAGCAGCGGCACCGCCTCCGGGTCGCGCAGCAGCGCGGCCACGGCCAGCCGGTCGTTCCACTGGCCCGTGGCCCAGGCCAGCCCGCGGGCCAGCCCGTCGACGCCCGTGCAGTGGACCGCGCCCTCGAAGAAGCGCCACGTGCAGGCAACGCCGTCGACCAGCAGCTTCTCGTGCTCGACGTACGTCTCGGGCGCCGTCGGCAGCAGTGAGCGCACCTGCGGCGGCACCGCGCGCACCTCGCCCTGCGAGGTCACCTCGCCGGTGGCCAGCTCGCCGGCCAGCGGCAGGTCGAGCAGCTCCGACAGCGCCTCGGCCAGGTCGTAGGAGGCCAGCACCAGCGGCCGGTCGGTGACGAGCTGCAGCAGGTCGGGGGCCTCGACCACCACGGCGTCCTCGGCGGCGGCCACCACGATGTCGCCACCGAGCACCGCGCGCACCCGCGAGGGCGGCTCGACCCGGGACGGATCGACGGCGGCCAGCGCGATCCACAACGCCCGCAGCTGCGCCCGGTCGACCTCGATCGCCGGGTCGGCCATCAGCTCCAGCAGCTCCTCGGGGCCGCCGTGGGCGGCCAGCAGCTCGGCGAGCGTGGTGCGCACGCCGAGCATCGACAGCGCCGCCTCGTCGAGCCCGGCCGGCGCGTCGGCGTAGAGGCCCTGCAGGAGCGGGTCGGCGCCGGGCAGCCGCAGCTCAAGCGGCTTGCGACCGCCGAGCACCGGATGGTTGGCCAGCCACCACGCGGTGTAGGAGGGCACCTCCACGCCCTCGACGCGCAGCGGGTGCAGCGCGGCCCGCAGCGGCGGGCGGGTCAGCAGCGGCAGCGCGGCCGCCCAGTCGGCCACCAGCTCAAGGTCGCGCACCGCCGCGAACTCGGCCACCACCGGCGGCACCGCGAGGTCGGGCAGCAGGTCGAGCACGTGGTCGAGCCAATCGTCCTCGCCGTCGAGGTCGTGGTCGCAGTCGTCGTGGTCGAGCAGCACGTCGGAGTCGTGGGCGACGGCGAACCCGTCGAGCACGCCCGCCGCCGCCAGCACCCGCGACCCGTAGGTCTCCTCCAGCTCGGGCGCGGCCACGCCGAGATGGCTGTCGGCGGCCAGCAGCCCGGCCAGGGCCCCGTCGGCGAGCATCAGCTCACCGGCCGCGTAGAGCTCGCCGTCGGCGCCGCGCAGCGCCAGCTCGGCCAGCCACGGCGCCTCACCGGGAACCAGCCCGGACGCCGCCACCAGCGACAACACGGCCCGCGCGACCGGCTCGGGGTCGGCGCTGTCGAGCGACTGCGCGACGGCGGCCTTGGTCAGCGGGTCTTCGAGCACCGTGCGCGGGGTGGCCTCGGCGGCGCCCAGCCGCAGCAGCGCCGGATGGGCCGCCTCCGGATGCACGATGCGCAGCCCGAGCGGGGTGAGGTCGAGGTCGGCGCCGCCGTCGGTCAGGATCAGCGTGCCACGCGGGCCGCGCACCACACGGCCGTCGGTCAGCGGCACCGGCAGCGCGCCCAGCGACTCGGGATCGTCGGCGGGCAGCACCGCGTACAGGGAGCGCCACCAGGACGGCTCACGCGCCTCCACGGCCTCCCCGGACAGCAGGTCGACCACGTCGGCCAGCTCCACCCGGCGCACGCCCAGGGCGACCATCGCCGGATGCCTGGCCGGCCACCCGGCGGGCAGCAGCCCCGGCACGAAGGCGGCCACGGTGTCGAGCAGCTCGGCGGTGGCCCCGGCCACGACGGCCGCCTCCCGGCCCGCGACCACCCAGCCGTCGCCCTCGGGCTCTCGCGCCGGATGCTCGACCCGCCACTCGGCGTCGGGCTCGTAGACCTCGGCCTCGGCGAAGGAGGGGGTCTGGACCGCGGGCGCGGGCGCCGACAAAGCGGGCAGCAGCGGCGCGGACGGCAGGCGTTCGAGCACGGCCCGCCGGACACGCGCGTCGAGCTCGCCCTTGCCCATGAGGGACGGCACCAGGTCGAGCAGCCTGGACGTGCGAGGCAGCTCGCCCAGCAGCCGGACGTAAGCGTCGGCCACCCGCTCGACCAGGAAGTCGGTGAGCGGCCCCTTGGCGACGTGCCGCCGGTCGGTGGCCATCGGGAAGGACGCGATCAGCAGCGCGGGCAGATCGACGGGCTCGTCGCTCGGCGTCGGGGCGTGCACGACGGGCGGCACGGCGGCGGGCAGCGGGCCGGGCTCGCCGGTGCCGGTGACGGGCACCGCCCAGCGCAGCGACCAGAAGGGCCGCGCCCGCTCCTCGGTGGGCCGGTCGGCGAACAGCCTGGCGACCTCGTCGGGGGTGAACTCGCCGGAGTCCGACACGACGTGCCAGCCGTCGGCCACGACCGTGCGGGTGGCGCCGTCGAGGTCGATCTCGATGGCCTCCAGCGCGGGCAGGCCGAGCAGCAGCGCCGGGCTGGTCTCGGCCAGCATCGCGCGGACGGCGTCGACCGCCGCGGCGTCGCGCAGCGGCAGCCGGACGAGCGTGTCGAACCCCTCGGGCACCTCCAGCGGCGGCGCGTCGAACGGCAGCCTGAGCAGCGGCACGTGGCCCGCCCGGTCGGCCAGCTCACCCGCCAGCACGGGAACGCCCGCGACCAGCTCGGACGTGCCGGCCCGCGACCAGCGCACCGAGCCGCCGCCGCGCGAGCCGATGGCCGGCTCGTCGCAGACGGAGACGACGGCCGCGAAGCCCACGCCGAACCTGCCGGCCGCGCCGATCTCGTCGCGCTTGCCCGACACACGCAACGTGGACAAACCCTCCACGCCGGTCGCGTCGAGCGGGGCGCCGGTGTTGGCGGCCGTCAGCACGTCGCCGCGCAACGTCAGCCGCAACACCCCTGGCACCCCCGCGCGCAGCGCCGCGTCGGCGGCGTTCTGGGCGAGCTCGACGATCAGCCGGTCGCGGTAGCCGCCGAGCGCGAAGTCCTCCTCGGCGTTGGCGTCCTCGCGGAACCGGGCGGGCGAGGCCGTCCAGGCGGAGAGGACGGCGGCTCGCATCCGGTCAGTGCCAAAGGTGTCGGTCATCGATCACGATCCTGGTCGAGTGAAGAGGGGCCAGGGTAGGTTAGCCCCCCTGACCGACGAAACCGCCGTGCTCGTGCCCGTGCCCCGGTCAGGAGTGGCCGAGCTCCTCGGTGGCGGATCCGTCCACCGAGCCCTCTTCCTCCTCGATCAGGTCGTAACCCAGGTCGTCGAGAATGGGGATGGCCTGCTCGACCGGCGGGGGCAGCACGGCCGCCTCCGAGTGGGCGCCGCAGCCGTGGTCGGCGGCGACGACCTTGCCGTCGTCGGGGGCGTACTCGTTGGTGCAGACGCCGAACGACAGCCGCAGCTCACCGGAGAGCAGCCAGTAGAACCCGCAGGTGGAACACTGCGCGGGCGCGGCGTGTGCGATCGGAGTGTGTGGCCCGTGCTCGCCCGCGTGCCAGCGTCTGGCAGCCCGGTCTCTGCCGATGGCCGAGAGCACACGGGCTCGGCCCAGGCCGTACTCGAAAACCATCTGGCGATCGGCGTCTTCGTCGAGCTCGGTGAAACCGGGCGCCAGCCTGTCGTCGTCGTCGGGGGTCGGCAGCAGGTCGCCGACGCCCAGGTCGCCCGGCCGCAGCCGCTCGCTCCACGGCAGCCACTCGGGGGCGAGCAGCGCCCCTGAGCCGGGCAGCAGCACGGCCTCGCTGACCGTGACCTTCTTCGCGCGCGAGGCGCGGGTGACCGTGACGGCCCACCGCCAGCCGCGATAGGCCCGGTCGAGGCAGGCGAAGTAGTGGGTGACGATCCGGTCGCCCTCGCTCTCGAAGCCGAGGTGCTCGCCGGCCTCGCCCGGGTGCGCCAGCTCCTGCGCCGCGGCGCGCGCCAGATCGACTGCGGCGACGCAGGCCTGGTCGGGAGCGGGGACGCGGGCCCGGGTGCGGCTCATCGGGCCGCCTCCGCCTGAAGGTGCTGTTCGCTCACACTTCATTCTCACCCATAGGCGGACCTGGCAGACCCACAACCGCCGATCCGAAGCTGAGAAGAGGGGTGAATCGGGTAAGACTGGTAGGCGTGGGGGGTGGCTGGGAGCAGGCTCGGGACATCTCGCGGCGGATGGGTCATGCCATCGGCGGCGCGGGACGCGCCGGCGTGCGCGCGGGCCGGGCCACCGCGAGCGGCACCGTCCGGGCCGGCCGCGCCACCGCCGCGGGCGCGCGCAAGGCGGGCAGGGCGACCAGGAAGCTGACGTACGCGGGCGGCGCGGGCCGTACGGGGCTCGGCCGGCTGATCGAGCTGTCGGCCGGCAACAGCGCCGCCGACGCCCTGGTCACGGTGGCCCTGGCCAGCACGGTGTTCTTCGGCGTGCCGGTCGGCGAGGCGCGCGGGTCGGTCGCGCTCTACCTGGTCATCACGATGTTGCCGTTCGGGCTGCTCGCGCCGTTCGTGGGGCCGATCCTCGACCGGTTCAGGTCGGGGCGCCGCTACGTGATGGCCGGCACGCTGTTCGGCCGCGGGCTGCTCTGCTTCGCCATGGCCGCCGCGGTGGGGGCGGGCGACCTGCCGACGCTGTTCATCGGCGCGCTGGGCGTGCTGGTGTTGTCGAAGGCGTACAACGTGTCCAGGGCGGCGATCATGCCGAGCGTGCTGCCCGCCGACATCACCCTGGTCTCGGCCAACGCGCGGGTGGCGCTGTTCACGCTGGTCGCGGCGGGGGTGGCGGTGCCGGTCGGGGCGGGCCTGACCGCGTGGCTGGGCAGCGCCGTGGTGCTGCGCGTGGCCATGCCGGCCTTCCTGCTGCTCGGCGTCGCCGCCGTACGCCTGCCGCGGCACGTCGACTCGCCCGACCAGGAGGAGGAGGGCGTGGCGCCGCGCTGGCGCACCCTGCTCAAGGTGGGCCCGGCCGTGGCCGAGGCGGTCTGGGCCAACGTGGCGCTCCGGATCTTCTCCGGTTTCCTGGTGTTCTTCCTGCTCTTCCTGGTCCAGGACAAGGCGGTGCCGTGGCTGGCCGCGCCGGCGGCGGCCGGCTCGTTCTTCGACGTGCCCAAGACGATCGCGCTGCTCGCCCTGGCCGCCGGGCTGGGCGGCCTGGCCGGCGCCGCGGTCGCCAACTGGACGCGCAACCACGCCCCCCAGGTGATCGTGCTGGTCACGCTGGCGGTGACGGCCGCGACCACGATCGCCACGGCCGTGCTGTTCGGCCTGTGGACCGCGCTGGCGGTCTCGCTGGTCACCGCGTTCGCCCAGGAGCTGGGCAAGCTCGCGCTCGACGCGATCGTGCAGCGGGAGATCGGCGAGGAGGTGCGCTCGTCCACGTTCGGGGTGGTGGAGGCGGTGCTGCAGTTCGCCTGGGTGTTCGGCGGCCTGCTCGGGCTGGTGTTGTCGCTGACCCGCAGCTCCATGGCCGGCTTCGTCGCGCCGGCCGTCGTGCTGACCGGCGCGCTCGGCTGGCTGCTGGTCACCAGGCGCGGACGGGTGCGGGCGGCCGAGGCCAAGCTGGCCAGGCAGCGGGCCGAGGCCCCCGATCAGCAACGGACCGAGACCCTCGACCACACCAAACCCTTGACGAACCCGGGCGGTTAGGCGTCGAGGTCGTCCGCGACGGCCCTGAGCACCTGGGCGATCTTCTTGGCGTGCGCCGCCTCGGGGTGCTTGCCCCGCTGGTAGGAGGTGGAGACGCCGTCGAGCAGCTTGATCAGGTCTTCGACGATGACCACCATCTCGTCGGGCGTCTTCCGCTTGCCCTTGGGCTTCGTCTTGGCCAGGGTCGGCGGCTGGTCCAGGATCCTGACCGACAGCGCCTGCTGGCCCCGGCGTCCCTCGGCCACGCCGAACTCCACCTTCTGGCCTGGCTTGAGCGGGCCGGCGTTTGTGGGAAGCGCGGAGGAATGCACGAAGACCTCACCGCCGTCGTCACGGGTGAGGAAGCCGAAACCCTTGTCGGCGTCGTACCACTTGACCTTGCCACTCGGCACAGGAGGACCTCGTTCAAACAGTCGAAAAGGATGAATGGATGTAGGTTATGCCCCGAAGCGCGCGGAGGCGACCGGGAAAATGCCGGGCAATTACCGCAGTTCGTCGCGCGCACGCCATCCGGCGAACCAGTCGGCGAATTCGGTCAGGTCGGCGAGCGCCACATCGGCTCCGTGCTCACGCAGCTCTCCCACCGTGTAAGGGCCCGTCGCGACGGTCACGCTCATGGCGCCGCCCGCGCGCGCCGCCTCGATGTCGGCGACATGGTCACCAACATAAGCCGCCGCGCCGAAGCGCGCGAGTGCCGTTCCCTTGGCGGCCCCGAACACCGATCCGACCACTTCGTCCACGGCCAGCCCGAGCAGTTCGACGGTGCCGGCGGCGTCGCGCGGGTTCTTGCCCGTCACCACGATCACCCGGCCGCCGCGGGCCCGTACGGCGGCGATGGCCTCGTACGCGCCCGCCATCGCGGTGTGCACCGGAACGCCCACCGCGGGATAGATCTCCCGGAACAGCTCGGCGGCCGTGGGAATGGCCTCCGGCGGCATCCAGTTGGCCAGCTCGTACTCGAGCGGCGGCCCCAGCCGGGTGACGATCTCACCGCTGTCGATGTGCACGCCCAAACGGCTTGACAGCTCGTCGTAAACGGCCGCGATGCCTGATCGTGTGTCGGCCAATGTCATGTCCAGGTCGAAACCTACTGAGGTAGTCACCCGTGCAGGATGCCAAACGCCGCATCGACGTCGGTAACGGCCCTTGTTGTGGGACTCTGGGAATGGGCAGAAAGGAATTACTTATCGGAGAGGAGTGACCGTGTCAGAGACCCCCCGCACACCCGGCGCGGGAGACCGGCTCGTCGCCGCCGCCGCTCCCCGTCCCCACCGGCCCGCCCGGCCGCGCGGCACGCCGGTGACGGCCTGGCGGCGCGTCGTGGCGTCGGTGGCGTACGTGCTGCGGCTGGCGTCCAGGCTGGCGGCGCTCTCCCTGGCGCTGCACGCCGTCTTCACGGTGTTCCGGGCCAACCCGGCCAACGGCTGGTACCAGCTCGTCGAGTCGCTGGCCGCGGGGCTCTCGCTGGGCCTGGCCAACCTGTTCCAGCTCGCCGACCCGCGCTGGACCACGCTCGTCAACGACGGGCTGGCCGCGCTGGTGTGGCTCGTGGCCGGTTCGGCGCTGGCGGGCCTGGTCAGGCGCGCTGCGCCCTAGCGACTACTCTCGTTGCGGAGGTATCTGCACAGACATGACCAGATCGACCCGTGAGCGGATCATCGACGAGGCCCTGCGGCTGTTCGCCGAGCGTGGCTACGCCGCCACCTCCGTGGCCGAGATCGAGGCCGCCTCAGGGCTCTCCCCCGGCGCGGGCGGGCTCTACAGGCACTTCAAGTCCAAGTACGAGGTGCTCGCGGCCGCGATCAACGAGCACGCCGCCCGCACCAGGAGCCAGGTCGCCGAGAGCCTGGCCGAGCTGAGCACCATGGAGGCAGCCGCCGGCCTGGAGGACCGCCTGTCGCTGCTGTGCCGGGCGGGCCTGGCCAAGGTGCGGGAGGAGTCGGAGCTCACCCGGGTGTTCTTCCGGGACCTGAGCCAGTTCCCCGAGCTGGTCGCGGTGGTCCGCGAGGGGCTGCTGCAGCCCATGTTCGACGCGATCACCACCTGGTTCCGCGCCCAGCCCGAGTACGCCGACGCCAAGGTCGACTGGACGGGCATCGCCGCGGTGCTCGGCGGCTCGGTGGTCCACTACCGGCTGTTCCAGGAGACCGTGGGCGAGATGCCGGGCCACGCGGAGAAGGACCAGTTCGTCGCCGCCTGGGTACGCCTTGCCGTCGGCCTGCTCCCCAGCCCCGCACCGGTCAGCTGACGTCGAGCAGCCGGTAGGCCAGCCAGACGACGCCCAGGGCCGTACCGATCATGAACATGACCCCGCTGACCTCGAAGAACCGGGCGACGAACGCCTCCAGCCCCGGCTCGGCCACCTGGAGCCCCCCGACGCCCACACCAGCACCGGCACCTGGAAGATCGCCACGGCCGGCAGCCCCACCGGCGCCAGCGGCGCGGCCAGCGCCGGCACCACGACGGCGACGTGGGCCAGGCGGCGGGCCTCGCGTTCCACCAGGGCCACCGGGTCGCCGAAGCGCGTCAGCACCTTCGCGACGTCCCGGGCGTCCTGGCTGCCCCGCCGCTCCGCCTCGATCCTGGCCCGCAGCCGCCGTGCGAAGTCCAGCCGCTGGTCGGGCCTGAGCACGCCGTGCGCCGCGTCGGCCGCCCTGCTGACGTAGTTCAGCACCATTTGGTCCGCGCGCTCTATCACGTCTGGCAATGCTGCCCCGATCAGGGGGGACATACCATGGCAACGATGGAGTTCACGGAGTGGATCAGGGGGCGCACCGACGAACAGCTTCGGGCGCTCGTCTCCGCGCGGCCTGAGTTGATCACTCCGGTGCCCGCGCATCTGGAAGGGCTGGCCGCGCGGGCCGCCAGCCCTTCGGCGATCGGCAGGGTGCTCGACCGGCTCGACCGGTTCACGCTGGCCGTCGTCGAGACGCTGGCCGTACAGGACGGGCCGGTGACGAAGGCGGCGCTGCGCGGCCTGGTCGGACGGGCGCTGGCGGCGGGCCGGCCCGAGCCCGCGCTGACCGCGGCCCTCGACCGGCTGCGTGAGCTGGCGCTGGTCTTCGGCCCCGACAACGCGCTCGACCTCGGGCCGGGCGTGCGCAAGGTCCTGGAGGAGCCCGCCGGGCTCGGCCCCAGGGTCGTCGACGTGTTCCGGCACCACCCGCCCGAGCAGCTCGACGAGATGGCCGACGACGTCGCCCCCGGCACCGACGGGCCCGGCAAGGAGCGGCTGGCCGCCGCGCTGACCGCCCCCGAGACCCTGGTGGCGGCGGTCTCGCCCGAGGCCAGGGGCGCGCTCGACCAGCTCGTGTGGGGGCCGCCGACCGGACGGGTGCCCAACGCCAGGCGCGAGGTGCGCGTGGCCTCGGCCCGTTCACCCATCGAGGAGCTGCTGGCCCGCGGGCTGCTGGCGGCCACCGGCGAGGAGAGCGTGACGCTGCCCCGCGAGGTGGGCCTGCACCTGCGCGGCGGGCGCGTCCACCGCGACCTGCTCGCCGTGCCGCCCGCGCTCGGCGGGGCCGCGCGCGACCGCGAGCTGGCCGACCGTACGGCGGCGGGCCAGGCGTTCTCGTTCGTCAGGTCCGTGGAGGAGCTGTGCGAGCGGTGGAGCATCGATCCGCCGGGGGTGCTGCGCACCGGCGGGCTCGGCGTACGCGACATGAAGCGCGCCGCGACCGACCTCGACCTGCCCGAATGGGCGGCGGCGCTGGTCGTCGAGGTGGCGCACGCGGCGGGGCTGGTCGCCGCGGGCGGCGGCGTCGACGGCGAGTGGCTGCCGACCTCCGGCTACGACCTGTGGCGGGTCAGGGCCACCGCCGACCGCTGGGTGACGCTCGCCGCGACCTGGCTGCACATGGACCGGGTGCCCGGCCTGGTCGGCGAGCGCGACGACCGCGACCGGCCGCTCAACGCCCTGCACACCGACCTGCGCCGGGCCTCCGCGCCGGGGGTGCGCACGGCCGCACTCGGCGTGCTGGCCGCCGCGCCGGGCCTGGCGCCCGACCGCGACTCGGTGCTCGAACGCCTGGCCTGGGAGCAGCCGCGCCGGCGCGGGCCGCTGCGCGAACAGCTCACCGAGTTCGCGCTGCGCGAGGCCGAGCAGATCGGCGTGACCGGGCTCGGCACGCTGTCCGGCCACGGGCGGGCGCTGCTCGACGGCGGCGACGCGGCCGGCCTGCTCGCGCCGCTGCTGCCCGAGCCGGTCGACCACGTGCTGCTGCAGGCCGACCTCACCGCCGTCGCCCCCGGGCCGCTGACCAGCGAGCTCAACCGCTGGATGACGCTCACCGCCGACGTCGAGTCCAAGGGCGGGGCGACCGTCTACCGGTTCGGCGAGGGCTCGATCCGGCGGGCGCTCGACGCCGGGCACGGTGGCGAGGAGCTGCTGGCGATGCTGGCCCGCCATTCGGCCACGCCGGTGCCGCAGGCCCTGTCGTACCTGGTGACGGACGTGGCCCGGCGGCACGGTCGGATCCGGGTGGGCACGGCGAGCGCCTACGTCCGGTGCGACGATCCGGCGCTGCTCGACCAGATCACCGCCGACCGCCGCGCCGCCGCGCTGCGCCTGCGCCGGCTGGCCCCCACGGTGATCGCCTCGCGCTCGTCCAGGGCGGCGCTGGTGGACTCGCTGCGGGCCATGGGGTACGCGCCGGTCGCCGAGTCGCTCGACGGCGACGTGATCATCTCCCAGCTCGACAGCAGGCGTACCGAGGGGGTGGCGCCCGTACGCGCCGTGGCCTCGGTCAGCGGGCTCGATCCCGAGGTGGCCTCGGCGGCCGTACGCGCGCTGCGCGCGGGCGACGCGGCTCACCTGGCGCGGCGCGAGCCGGTCGACGCCCCGGGCGGTGCCGTGCCCCGCGGGCCGGCCACGGCCACGATCTCGGCCCTCCAGGACGCCATCAAGCAGGGCGTACGGGTGTGGATCGGTTACCTCGACTCGCAGGGCAACGCCACCTCGCGCATCCTGGAGCCGGCCCGGATGGAGGGCGGCTACCTGACCGCGTACGACGAGACCAGGGCGGCCGTCCACCGCTTCGCCCTCCACCGCATCACCGGCGTCGCCGGCCTCTGACCCGCCTTCCAGGCCCGCGTCCGGGTCAGGGGCGGTGGGTGAGCGCGTGGGCCGCGAGCCGGGCTGCGGGGCCGTCCCCGGCGGCCAGGCGGCGCAGGTGGTCCGCCGCGTCGGCCGGGTAGCGCAGCGACAAGCCGCCGCACAGCCCGGCGACCGCCGCGACCGCCCGCGGGTCGGCCGGGTCGCGTGCCCAGGTGAGCGCGAGCCGCAGGGCCTCGGGGGCGAGGGCGTCGTCGGCGCACATGTACGACAGCGCTCCGCCCGCCGCCAGCCGTTCGCCCGCCCGCCCCCGGGCCCACACCTCCAGGAACTCCTGCCTCGCCTCCCTGAACGACCAGGCGGCCAGCAACGCCACCCCCTCGGCCGCCCGCGCGCGCACGTCGTCCCCCTGGAGGGCCAGCGAGCGCACCCACTCGCGCAACGGCTGCCACAGCCAGTAGCCGTACCGGGCGACCAGCTCGCCGAGCACCTGGGCGCGGTGGTGCGGGACGCGGAAGACGACGAGACCGTCGTGCACGGCGATCAGCGGATGCGGCGCGCCCGTCGGCCCCGGCCCCGCCTCGCGGGTCTCCCTGATCGGCTCGAACGCGGCGAGCCGGCGGGCGAACTCCGGCTCGGGCAGCCCGTGCGCGAACGCGACCGCCGCCACCGCCCGCACCTCGTGCATCGGCGGCTTGGTGTCGAACCAGGCGGCCACCTCCTCGCCCACGGGCTCGTCGTCCCGCACCAGGCGTGTGGCCAGGCGGACGACCTCGGCGGGCGTGGGCAGCGCCAGCGCGCGGACCCGGGCGGTGGCGGCCCCGGCCGGGACGCTGCGGCCGCCGAACGCGCTCAGGTACAGGTCGAACAGGTCGCCGGAGTCGGGCGCGCACCACGGCTGCTCCACCTCGACCGCCTGCGACGGGCCGCCGTTCCGGGTGATCACCAGGTACGACCCCAGCTCGGCGAGCTTGCGAGCCAGGTCGAGCAGCTCGCTCCGGTCGGTGCTCCCGGCGATCCAGTCGTGCAGCAGGTACGCCCGCCCCGGCCCGTACTCGGTCCTGGCGAGCAGGTCGGCGGCGCTGCCGGCCGGCGAGAGCACGGTGATCCTGCCCTCGGCCAGCGACATGCGCGACAGCAGGGCGATGGCGCCGAGCCGCTTGCCCATGTCCGCCTCCCCCACCAGGACGAGCAGGTGGCTCATGGACAGCCGGCGCACCGCGTCGGCGAAGCCGGCGGGCTCCAGGTAGGAGCGCAGCAGGGTGTCGGCCGCGCGCCGGTCGAGGTCGCGGGCCACCGGGACGACCAGAGGCCGGAGCTGCTCGGTGATGGCGAGGACGCGCTCGATGAGCGTTTTGTCGTCAAGGCCGCTCTCGCCCGGTTCAGGCGTGTCGCTCACGAAGTCACCTCGGGCCTGACTGGAAAGTTGTCTACGGAAAATGTCTTTGGTGAAAGTTTTTGTCCGGCGACTTGTTTCCGCGGCTTATGGATTGCCCGCGCACCGCCCGGCAGCCACCGCTCTGACCAGGCATTCCTCGCGAAGCTCGCGGCCACGGCCGCCGGCGCGCGCATGTCGATCATGTCCTCCATTGCTCTGGGCGACGGGCCGGTGACAAGAACCGCAGCAGGCCATCTGGTAGCACGGAACCCTAGTTATCCCACCAATACACGATCTAGCGCCACCCGAAAACTCGAATGATCCTCTAGGCCGATATTGGACATTTACTCGGCATGAGAGCATCGTTCACAATCGTCAGTCAAGGGCGGACATCAGAGGGTTCAGGGTTGACTGCGCGCGGCGCCTCCGATCAGGTTGTGCATGTGACCGAGCAAACGCTGGGCCAGCTGGCCGAGGAGTCGTGGAACCGCTTCGACGACCACGACTCGGTGTTCTACGAAGGGGTCTGGCACCGCAGCCACACGCTGGCCGAACGCGCGCGCCGGATGTGCGGCGGGTTCGTCGAGGCCGGGATCGGGCCGGGCGACCGGGTGGTCGTGATGATGGCCACCTCCCCCGAGGTCCCGATCGTCTACCAGGCGTTGTGGGCGGCGGGCGCGGTGGTCACGCCCGTGATCTTCCTGGTGGGGGCCGGGGAGCTGCGGCACATCCTGCTCGACAGCGGCGCGTCCGCCGTCGTCACCTCGCCCGAGCTCGTGGAGACCGTACGGGCCGCCGCGGTGGACGTCACGATATATGTGGACACGGCCGAGCTGGAGAGCGCCACCGAGCACGAACGGGTGCGCAGGGACCCCGGCGACCTGGCCGCGCTCATGTACACCGGCGGCACCACGGGCGTCGCCAAGGGGGTCATGCTGAGCCATCGCGGGCTCTGGCAGGTGGCCAAGGACGCGTACGAAATATCCCATCAAGAGGGGAAAAATCGTGCGATCGTGCCTGTGCCACTCTCGCACGCATACGGGTTGATCATCACCGTGGCCGGCCTGCACGCGACCGAGCCCCAGCAGGCCGTGCTCATGCGCTGGTTCGAGCCGGAGGCGTTCCTGAGACTGGCCGCCGAGCAGCACGTCCAGTACGGCACCGTGGTGCCCGCCATGATCCACATGCTCCTGGCCCAGCCGCTGGAGTCGCACCCGCTCCCCGACCTGGCCTACCTCACCTGCGGCGCGGCGCCGCTGGGCCGGGAGGCGCTGCAGGAGTTCGAGCGCCGGATGCCGGGCACGCAGATCCTGGAGGGCTACGGCCTGACCGAGACCAGCGCCGTCACCACCTTCAACCCGCCGGGCCGGCGCCGGGCCGGCAGCGTCGGGCTGCCGCTGGCCGGCTACACGATCACCATCCGCGACTCCGCGGGCGAGGCGGTGGAGTGCGGCGACGTCGGCGAGATCTGCGTCAGCGGCGACTCCCTGATGCTCGGCTACTGGGGCGAGCACGAACCCGACCCCGAGGGCACCGCGCTGGTCGGCGACGAGCTGCGCACCGGCGACGTGGGCTGCGTGGACGACGACGGCTACCTCTACATCGTCGACCGCAAGAAGGACCTGATCATCCGCGGCGGCTTCAACGTCTTCCCGCGCGACGTCGAGGACGCGCTCAACCAGCATCCCGACGTGGTCATGTCGGGCGTCGTCGGCCGTCCCGACCCGCGGCTGGGCGCGGAGGTCGTGGCGTTCGTGCAGCTCAGGCCGGAGGCCGAGGAGAGCGCCGAGGAGCTGATCGAGTGGGCGCGCGACCGGGTCGGACGGGTGAAGTACCCGCGCGAGGTGCGCTTCGTCGAGTCGATCCCGGTCACCAGTGTGCTCAAGCTCGACAGGAAGGCTCTGCGCGGCCTGTTGTGACCGTGCGCGCACACCGGGTCGGGCGCGTCCGTATTCCGTGATAAACGTTGACCTGTCTGGAGGTGAACGTGAGTCAAGAAGATCCGTCCGGCTACCCGCACCTGCCTTACGGGGCGCCCTACGGCGAGCAGCCGCCTCCGCAGTACGGCTACGGCTACGGCGTGCCGCCGCGGCGCGACGAGGGCCCGCAGGCCGCCGCCATCGTCGCCGTCGTGCTCAACTTCCTGTCCCTCGCCTCCTGCCTCAACGTGCTCGGGCTGCCCGGCGGCATCCTGGCCACCGTGGCGCTGACGCGGGCCCGCGAGCAGCCCGGAAGCGCCCGTTCGCTGCTGATCTGGAGCTGGGTGTTGTTCGGCGCCGGTTTCGTGCTGAACGTCGGGCTCTTCCTCTTCCTGGGCCTCACCGGCCGCCTGGACGACTGATCGATTACCCGTTCCGGGACTGTTCCTGCCGTCGTGTGTGTTGGATAAGGGTCAACCGTAGGAAGGGATGTCCGTGAACGACGGCCCGCTCATCGTCCAGTCGGACAAAACGCTGCTGCTCGAGGTCGACCACGAGAAGGCCGACGCGTGCCGCAAGGCGATCGCGCCGTTCGCCGAGCTCGAACGAGCGCCTGAACACGTCCACACCTACCGCGTCACGCCGCTCGCCCTGTGGAACGCGCGTGCCGCCGGCCACGACGCCGAGCAGGTCGTCGACGCGCTGATCGGCTTCAGCCGCTACCCGGTGCCACACGCGCTGCTCGTCGACATCGCCGAGACCATGGCCCGCTACGGCCGCCTGCGCCTGGAGAAGGACCCGGTCAACGGGCTGGTCCTGACCTCGACCGACCGCGCGGTGCTCGAAGAGGTGCTGCGCTCGAAGAAGATCCAGCCGATGCTGGGCGAGCGCCTCGGCGCCGACTCGGTCATCGTGCACCCGAGCGACCGCGGCAACGTCAAGCAGGCGCTGCTCAAGCTGGGCTGGCCCGCCGAAGACCTGGCCGGCTACGTCGACGGCGAGCACCACCCCATCAAGCTGCTCCAGGACGGCTGGGAGCTGCGCAACTACCAGCGCGAGGCGGCCGACGCCTTCTGGCACGGCGGCTCCGGCGTGGTCGTGCTGCCCTGCGGCGCGGGCAAGACCATCGTGGGCGCGGCGGCCATGGCCCACGCCCAGGCCACCACGCTGATCATGGTGACCAACACGGTCAGCGCCCACCAGTGGAAGACCGAGCTGCTCAAGCGCACCTCGCTGACCGAGGACGAGATCGGCGAGTACTCCGGCAACAAGAAGGAGATCCGCCCGGTCACCATCGCCACGTACCAGGTGATGACCACCAGGCGGAAGGGCGTCTACAGCCACCTGGAGCTGTTCGACGCGCGCGACTGGGGCCTGATCGTCTACGACGAGGTCCACCTGCTGCCCGCGCCGATCTTCCGGATGACCGCCGACCTCCAGGCCCGCCGGCGGGTGGGCCTGACCGCGACGCTCGTGCGCGAGGACGGCCGCGAGGGCGACGTGTTCTCCCTCATCGGCCCCAAGCGCTACGACGCGCCGTGGAAGGAGATGGAGAACCAGGGCTGGATCGCGCCGGCCGACTGCGTCGAGGTGCGGGTCACGCTGACCGACGAGGAGCGCCTGGCGTACGCGATGGCCGAGGCGGAGGAGCGTTACCGCTTCTGCGCCACCACGCCGTCCAAGACGTACGTGACCGAGGCGCTGGTCCGGCGGCATCTGGGCGAGCAGGTGCTGGTCATCGGCCAGTACATCGACCAGCTCGACGAGCTCGGCGAGCACCTCAACGCGCCGGTCATCAAGGGCGAGACCAGGGTCAAGGAGCGCGAGCGTCTCTACCAGGCGTTCCGCGACAAGGAGATCCAGGTCCTGGTGGTGTCGAAGGTGGCGAACTTCTCCATCGACCTGCCCGAGGCGGCCATCGCGATCCAGGTGTCGGGCACCTTCGGGTCGCGGCAGGAGGAGGCCCAGCGGCTCGGACGGGTGCTGCGGCCCAAGGCCGACGGCGGTGGCGCCCGGTTCTACACGGTGGTCAGCAGGGACACCGTCGACCAGGAGTTCGCCGCCCACCGGCAGCGCTTTCTGGCCGAGCAGGGATACGCCTACCAGATCATCGACGCCGACGACGTGCACGGCGGCGTGTGACGGGTTGAATGCCCGGCCGCTCGTTGCCTGAGCGGCCAGGCACGGCGTTTATGTCACGTCCACGAGACTCCACGGGTCGTCGACATCGAACCACCCCCCTCACCTGCGTACTATCACGCCGCCTGCGACATACCCCCATGATCCGACAAACGCACCTGAAATGCCCGACTTTTTCGGTATTCCCACGTTCACTCAGAGATACGGTCTTTGCCGGGTTCGCTAGCCGGACAGCAGGCCGCCGAGGAACAGCACCGCTCCGGCGACGACCCATGCGGCGACCCCCGTCCCCATGAGGCGGCCGAACGTGCGCGGGTCCTGCCGGAACGCCGGGACCAGCCAGGCGGCCAGCGTGGCGCAGGCGGCCGGCGCGGCGAACAACCCCGAGGCCGTGGAGACCGCGCCGAGACGCCGGGAGCACGCCGACGGAGGCTCGCCGCCCGCGCAGAACGCCTCCAGCCCCCAGCCGGCGAAGACCGACATCCCCCAGAGCGCCGCCAGCAGGAAGCTCGCGACCGTGGGGATCATCGGCGAGAGAACCAGGCGAAGCCGCGCCACCTTCCCTCCTTACCCCGCCGCGCGCCGGTAAATGCTTTGGAGGCACCGGACGGCCGCCGTTAAACTAGTCGATTCGCTGCCTTGACCACCTCCGTTTTCGACCATGGGAGGCGCTTTCGCATGCCCACACATCAACTGGCTCCCGACATACCCTCCGACGTGCTCGCCGCCGAGCAGGCCCACCTGGCCGAGTCCAGGGCCGCGCTCAAGGCGATGCGGGCCCACGCCCAGTCGTTGTCGGCCGACGCGGCCGGCGACTGGGTCTCGCAGCAGATCCTCCAGTCGCTGCTGGACCAGCGCGTGGCCGCGCTGGCCGACCATCCGGACACCCCGCTGTTCTTCGGCCGCCTCGACCGCGAGGGCGGTGACGACCTGCCGGGCGTCATCTACGTCGGCCGTCGCCACGTGCACGACGGCACCAGCCGGCCGCTGGTCATCGACTGGCGCGCGCCGGTGTCCCGCGCGTTCTACCAGGCCAGCCCGGCCGACCCCATGGGCGTCGTCCGCCGCCGCCGCTTCGGCTACCACGGCGGCGCGCTGACCGCGTTCGAGGACGAGCCGCTCGGCGAGGGCGGCGAGGTCGGCCCCTCGAAGATCCTGACCGAGGAGATCGAACGCCCGCGCACCGGCCCGATGCGCGACATCGTGGCCACCATCCAGCCAGACCAGGACGAGATCGTCCGCGCGACGCTGGCCCAGACCGTGTGCGTCCAGGGCGCCCCCGGCACCGGGAAGACCGCCGTGGGCCTTCACCGGGCCGCGTACCTGCTGTTCACCCACCGCGAGCGGCTGGCTCGGTCGGGCGTGATGATCGTGGGCCCGAACCGGGCGTTCCTGTCCTACATCTCCTCCGTCCTGCCCGCGCTGGGCGAGGTCAAGGTCGACCAGACCACCGTGGCCGGGCTGCTCGGCGAGCACGCCGCCGAGGAGGACCCGATGGTCTCCGCGGTCAAGGGCGACGCCAGGATGGCCGCGGTGCTCGAACGGGCGCTCTGGATGCACATCGTCAAGCCCGAGGACGGCCTGGTGTTCACGAAGGGCGCCTACCGCTACCGGGTCGCCGACCACGAGGTGCGCGAGATGGTGGCCTCCCTGCGCGGCACCACCCGCTACCTGCCGGGGCGGGCCGCGCTGGCCCAGCGCCTGGCCCACCAGGTGCTGGTACGCATGGAGCAGCGCGGCGAGTCGCCCGACGACCGGGTCCAGGACGCGGTGGCCAGGTCGAGGCCGGTCAAGCAGCTCGTCGACGCGGTGTGGCCGAAGCTGACGCCGGAACAGGTCCTGCACCGCCTGTTGTCCGATCCGGAATTCCTTGCAAAAGCCGCCAAAACTGATTTGTCGCCTGACGAGCAGGAAATGCTGCTTTGGCGGAAGCCTTATCGGAGTTGGAAGTCCGCCAAATGGTCGGCCGCCGACGCCGCGCTCCTCGACGAGCTGCGCGACCTCATGGAGCGCACCCCGTCCCTCGGCCACCTCGTCGTGGACGAGGCCCAGGACCTGTCCGAGATGCAGCTACGGGCGCTCGGCCGGCGCTGCCGCAACGGCTCGGCCACCGTGCTCGGCGACCTGGCCCAGGGCACCACGCCGTGGTCCACCAGCTCGTGGGAGACCGTGCTGAAGCACCTCGGCCAGGACGAGGGCGAGGTGACCGAGCTGACGCTCGGCTTCCGCGTGCCGCGCGAGGTGCTCGACTACGCGGCCCGCCTGCTGCCCTCGATCGCCCCCGCGCTGGCCGCCCCGCGGTCGCTGCGTCCGGGCGCGGGCTCGCTCACGGTCCGGCCCGGCGGGACGGTCGCCGAGGCCGCCCGGGAGGTCCTGGCCAGGGAGGGCTCGATCGGGGTCATCGTCCCCGACGCGATGGTGGCGGGGGTCTCCGAGTCGCTGTCCGGCCTGCCGCACGCGGTGCTCGACCCCGACGCGACGCAGGAGCACCGCCTGCTGATCGTGCCCGCCACGCTGGCCAAGGGCCTGGAGTACGACCACGTGATCGTCGTGGAGCCGGCCGACATCGTCGAGGCCGAGCCCCGGGGCCTGGCCCGCCTGTACGTGGTCCTGACCCGCGCGGTCACCTCGCTCACCGTGCTGCACGACAGGCCGCTCCCGGCGCAGCTCGGAACCTGACGGAGGGCGGGCACGGCCGCTTCTAGGATGACCTGAAGGAGCTGTCGACCTAGGAGGATGCCGTGCCCGCACCGCTGCCACATGAACACCTGCCCCCGGTCCCCGCGCTCGTGGTGGAGAGCGACGACATCCGCGACGGCGAGCGGCTGAACGACCTCCACGTCTTCGACGACTGGGGGATGACCGGCGGGAACGTCTCGCCCCAGCTGCGCTGGTCGGGCGCCCCCGAGGGCACCCGCGGCTACGCCGTCACCTGCCACGACCCCGACGCCCCCACCGGCAGCGGCTTCTGGCACTGGGTGCTGTTCGACCTGCCCGGCGACACCGCGGAGCTGCCCAGGGGCGCGGGCACCGGCCCCGACTTCAAGGGCCTGCCCGCCGGCGCTGCCCACGCCCGCAACGACTACGGCACCAAAGAGTACGGCGGCGCCGCTCCCCCGCCCGGCGCCCCCCACCGCTACGTCTTCACGGTGCACGCGCTGGGGGTCGACGAGCTGGGCGTCGGCAGCGACGCGAGCCCGGCGGTGGTCGGCTTCAACATCACCGCCAACACGCTGGCCCGCGGTCACATCGTCGCCCACTTCGGCGTCTGAGACCGGCACAACACCGCGGCGAAGGCGCCCCGTTCACGTACGGGGCGCCTTCGCCGTGGTGCCGCGTCGGGTTCGTACGCCCGGCGTCACCAGACGGGGTTCAGTCGCCCTGCACCAGTTCGTCCGAGAACGTGATGTCCCCGGGCGCGTTGGACGACAGGTCCTCGCTCTCGCCGGCCGTCTGACCCTCGAAGGCGTCCGAGGCGTCCTCGCGCTCGCCGGACATGTCGGCGCCTTCGTCCGAGGCGTCCTGACGCTCGCCCGACATGTCCGCGCCTTCGTCCGAGGCGTCCTGGCGCTCGCCCGACATGTCCGCGCCTTCGTCCGAGGCGTCCTGGCGCTCGCCGGACCTGTCGTCGGCCTCCTCCGACGACCTGTCCTCGCCTTCCTCCGACGACCTGTCCTCGCCCTCCTCCGACATCTCCCCGCGCTCGTCCGACGACGTCCACCTCGACGGCGAGGCGCAGTAGTCGCGGTCGTACAGTTCCAGGTAGCCCGCGCAGTAGGGCACGTCCACGTACTCCAGGGCCTCGTCCAGGTAGCCGTGGTCGTCTGCCTGGGCGGGCATCGTCATGGCGGCCGCGGCGGCCACCATGACGGCTCCGAGCCCGAGAACGCGCGCGGTGCGGGAATTCATGTAACTACTCCTTTGTGCGGTGAATCGTCACTTCGTTTCGTTACTGTCCGTAGTCAATAACTACTAAACGTGACGGGACCGGACACAACAAAAGGCGGCCGGATCCTTGGAGATCCGAACCGCCTTCTGATGCGTCAGCGACCAGGCGAGGCCTAGAAGTCCATGTCGCCGCCGCCGGGCATGCCGGCCGGAGCAGCAGGGGTCTTCTCGGGCTTCTCGGCGATGACGGCCTCGGTGGTGAGGAAGAGCGCCGCGATGGAAGCGGCGTTCTGCAGCGCGGAGCGCGTCACCTTGGCCGGGTCGATGATCCCGGAGTCGAACATGTTGACGTACTCGCCGGTAGCGGCGTTGAGGCCCTCGCCCGGGGTCAGGTTGCGCACCTTCTCCACGACGACGCCGCCCTCGAGGCCGGCGTTGACCGCGATCTGCTTGAGGGGCTCCTCAAGAGCCTTCTTCACGATCGCCGCGCCGGTGGCCTCGTCGCCGTTGAGCTCGAGCTTGTCGAACGCCTTGGCGCCGGCCTGCAGCAGCGCCACGCCACCGCCGGGGACGATGCCCTCCTCGACGGCCGCCTTGGCGTTGCGCACGGCGTCCTCGATGCGGTGCTTGCGCTCCTTGAGCTCGACCTCGGTCGCCGCACCGGCCTTGATGACCGCCACGCCACCGGCCAGCTTGGCCAGGCGCTCCTGCAGCTTCTCGCGGTCGTAGTCGGAGTCGGTGCGCTCGATCTCGGCGCGGATCTCGTTGACCCGGCCGGAGATCGCCTCGGCGTCACCGGCGCCGTCGACGATGGTGGTCTCGTCCTTGGTCACCACGACCTTGCGGGCGCGGCCGAGCAGGTCGAGGGTGGCGGTCTCGAGCTTGAGGCCGACCTCCTCGGCGATGACCTGACCGCCGGTCAGGATCGCGATGTCGCCCAGCATGGCCTTGCGGCGGTCGCCGAAGCCCGGGGCCTTGACGGCCACGGAGCGGAACAGGCCGCGGATCTTGTTGACCACCAGGGTCGCCAGGGCCTCGCCGTCGACGTCCTCGGCGATGATCAGCAGCGGCTTGCCGGACTGCACGACCTTGTCGAGCAGCGGCAGCAGGTCCTTGTTGGCCGAGACCTTGCTGTTGACGATCAGGATGTACGGGTCTTCGAGAACGGCCTCCATGCGGTCGGAGTCGGTCACGAAGTACATCGACGTCATGCCCTTGTCGAAGCGCATGCCCTCGGTGAGCTCCAGCTCGAGACCGAAGGTGTTGCTCTCCTCGACGGTGATGACGCCTTCCTTGCCGACCTTGTCCATCGCCTCGGCGATGAGCGAGCCGATCTCGGGGTCGGCGGCGGAGATGGAGGCGGTGGAAGCGATCTGCTCCTTGGTCTCCACATCCTTGGCCAGCTTGGAGAGCTCCTCGCTGACCCGCTCGACGGCGGCCTCGATGCCCTTCTTCAGGGCCATCGGGTTGGCGCCGGCGGCGACGTTGCGCAGACCTTCGCGCACCAGAGCCTGGGCGAGCACGGTGGCCGTGGTGGTGCCGTCGCCGGCGACGTCGTCAGTCTTCTTGGCGACTTCCTTGACCAGCTCGGCGCCGATCTTCTCCCACGGGTCCTCGAGCTCGATCTCCTTGGCGATGGAGACACCGTCGTTGGTGATCGTGGGAGCGCCCCACTTCTTCTCCAGCACGACGTTGCGCCCCTTGGGGCCCAAGGTCACCTTGACGGCGTCGGCGAGCTGGTTCATACCGCGCTCGAGACCGCGCCGGGCGTCCTCGTCAAACGCGATCATCTTGGCTGCCATAAGGCTAGACCTCCCAGATGCAGGGTGGCGTGTCCTGGATCGAGCCGACGCCCGCGACGGCATAGGCCTGCATCTCCGTTCGGCAGACCCCATCGTCTCGATCCGAGTTGTTGGCACTCTGCCACACAGAGTGCCAACGAACTGTTTAGCACTCTACCCTGCCGAGTGCAAGCCACGGGCACCCCACCCCAGCTCATCGGGCAGGTCATCGGGTGCGCCGGTTCGTACGGCGAGCCGCCCCAAAGGTGCGACCCGCCGTGCGAAGCCGACGGAGGAACAGTGACGAGCCGTACGGACTGCGCTGCCGCACGTCCCGCCTGGTGCATACCAGCGAGGGTGAATCAGACCGTGCGGACGGACTCCGCCTGCGGCCCCTTCTGGCCCTGCGTGATCTCGAACTCGACACGCTGTCCCTGTTCGAGAGAGCGGTACCCGTCCATCATGATCGCTGAGTAATGGACGAATACATCCTTACCACCGTCTACCGCGATGAAGCCGTAGCCCTTGTCCGCGTTGAACCACTTGACGGTGCCCTGCGCCACTTCCGACTCCTCTTACTGGGCTCGCAGATCTCGCCCATTCCTTCGCGAGACCCGTAATCGCATGACTTTTGGGAAAATCAGCCAGACGATCGCCCTCGACCATACCTGTGGCACGGGGTTTGGCAACAGAGTCAACCGACAAAACGCTAATTTCATCGAAGGCTGAGTCGTTCGAGGTTGAATTTGGTTCTAAAACAAGAAGGCGCCCACAAGGGGCGCCTTCAAGAGTGGGTGGTCCGGCGGTCAGCCGCCCGCGACGGCAGGGATGATGGAGATCTGAGCGCCTTCAGGGGCGGGAGTGTCCAGCCCCTCGACGAAACGGACATCCTCTTCGCCAACGTATACGTTGACAAAACGACGAATCTTGCCCGATTCATCCAGAATTCTCGCGCCGATCCCCGGGTAGTCGGAGTCGAGCTTGGCGAGAACGTCACGAAGAGTCGCCCCTTCGCCACTCACCTCGGCGTTACCCCCGGTGTAAGTGCGCAGAATGGTGGGAATCCGCACAGAAACGCTCATGGTTTTTGTTGCCTTTCCTGGATTGTCAGACAGTCGCGCGGAACGCGTCGAGAGAGGGCCGGATCACGGCGGTGGGCCGCGCGTCGTCGCTGATCGCGTCGAGCGTCTTGAGGCCGTCGCCGGTGTTCAGGACCACGGTCTCGGCCTCGGGGTCGAGCCTGCCCGTCTCGACGAGCTTCTTCAGCACGCCCACCGTGACGCCGCCCGCGGTCTCGGCGAAGATGCCCTCGGTGGAGGCCAGGAGCTTGATGGCGGCGACGATCTCGGGGTCGGTGACGTCCTCGACGCCCCCGCCCGTACGCCGGGCGATGTCCAGCACGTACGGCCCGTCGGCGGGGTTGCCGATGGCCAGCGACTTGGCGATCGTGTCCGGCTTGACCGGCTGGACCACGTCGTGCCCCGCCTTGTACGCCGTCGAGACCGGCGAGCACCCGGCCGCCTGGGCCCCGAACACCTTGTACGGGGTGTCCTCGACCAGCCCGAGCGTGATCAGCTCCTTGAACCCCTTGTCGATCTTCGTGAGCTGGGAGCCGGAGGCGATGGGGATGACGATCTGCTCGGGCAGCCGCCAGCCGAGCTGCTCGGCGATCTCGTACGCGAGCGTCTTGGACCCCTCGGCGTAGTAGGGCCGCAGGTTGACGTTGACGAACCCCCACTGCTCGCCCAGCGGGTCGCCGATCAGCTCGGAACAGAACCGGTTGACCTCGTCGTACGTGCCGTCGATGCCGATCAGCCGGCCGCCGAACACCCGGGCCATGGCGATCTTGGCCGCCTCGAGGTCGGCCGGGATGAACACGCACGCGTCGAGGCCGGCCCGCGCGGCGGCGGCGGTGACCGCGCCGGCGAGGTTGCCCGTGGAGGAGCAGGAGAGCGTGTGGAAACCGAAGTTCCTGGCCGCCTCGACGGCGATGGCGACCACCCGGTCCTTGAAGGAGTGGGTGGGGTTGCCCGAGTCGTCCTTCACGTGCAGGGACCGGATGCCGAGCGCCTTGCCGAGGTTGCCGGCCTTGACCAGCTTCGTCCAGCCCGGGTTCATGTTGGGCTTGCTCGCCACGTCGGCGGGGACGGGGAGCAGGGAGCGGTAGCGCCAGATGTTGGCGGGGCCGGACTCGATGTCCGCGCGGGTCACCTGGCCGAAGGAGTAGGCCGCTTCGAGCGGCCCGAAACACTCCAGGCAGGCGAAGCTGGGGCCCAGGGGGTAGCGCGTGCCGCACTCGCGGCAGGACAGAGCGACGGCAGGACCAAAGTCGAGCGACATGAAGCGAGGCCTTCCCTCATCTTCGCCCGCGGCCACCTTGACCGCGAACCGGAATTGGCACCTTGTCCCGGTCGGCCTCGCCAGGTCGCGAGCACAAGCCGGGAGGGTTGCCGGGGCTTCGCAGGGCCGGTCCCTCCACCCCTCTGGATGAGCAATATTCAGTTGTCGAAAAGGACTCTACCTTCTCAAGTGGCGGAAACAACCGCCCGTCTCACGATTTGAGAGGACACGTCTCACCGATAGTCCTCCCCGAGGACTCCCTGCACGTACTTGCGGGCCTGGTGGATGCGGGACTTGGCCGTGCCGAGCGGGATGTTGAGCTGCTCGGCCACCTCGCTGTAGTCGAGCTGGACGATGTCGCGCAGCACCAGCGCCTGGGCCAGGTCGGGCTTGTCGGCCTCCAGCGCCTCCATCGCGTCGAGCAGGTCGAGCCGCGAGCCGGCGATCACGCTGACCCGCCGCGCGTCCGGCTTCTGCATCGGCAGCTCCTCCGACGTCTGCTCGGCGGCCCTGCGCTTCAGCGAGCGGTACGTGGTGCGCGCGCAGTTGGCGGTCACGATGTGCAGCCAGGTGCTGAACCTGGCCCGCCCCTCGAACCGGCCGATGTTGCGCGCCACGGCCAGCAGAGTGTCCTGCGAGGCTTCTTCGGCGTCCTGGTGATAGGGCAGGATCCGAGCGCAGTGGCGCATCACGTCAGGCTCGATCCTGGCCAGGAGCTCGCCGAGCGCGCGATGGTCTCCGGCCGCGGCCGAGCGGGCGAGTTCCTCGGTTAGCTCATCTAGCGCCATAGCTGGGATCCTATGGGCGAAGGGAGCCCAAATGAACAGCGTTCTCGTGGCGTCCAACCGCGGGCCGGTCTCCTTCACCGTCGACGACGACGGTGAGCTGACCATGAAACGCGGTGGTGGCGGCCTCGTCTCGGGCCTGTCGGGGGTGGCCAAGGAGCACGGCGTGCTGTGGGTGTGCGCCGCGCTGTCCGACGGCGACCGCAGCGCCGTGCGCCTGGCCCCGGGGGGCCGGCTCGACCGCGGCGGCTACGACACGGGCGCCCTGCGGATGCTCGACATCCCCGCGGCCACCTTCCACCGCGCCTACAACGCCGTGGCCAACTCGACCCTCTGGTTCGTCAACCACCTGCTGTACGACATCCCCAACTCCCCCAGTTTCGGCACCAAGTTCCGGCGCGAGTGGGAGTCCTACCGCGACTACAACGGCGCGTTCGCGCTGGCGCTGGCCGAGGAGGCCGGGCACGGCGCGCGCGTGATGGTCCAGGACTACCACCTGACGCTCACCCCGGCGATGCTCCGCGCCGAGCGGCCCGACCTGCGCATCGCCCACTTCAGCCACACGCCGTGGGCGCCTCCCGAGTACTTCTCCCTGCTGCCCGACGCGGTGACCAGGGAGGTGCTCGACGGCATCCTGGGGGCCGACCACGCGGGCTTCCTCACCGCCCGGTGGGCGGCGGCGTTCATGGACTGCTGCGAGGCGCTGCTGGGCGCGCGGGTGGACCGCGCGGCCCGCACGGTCACCCACGAGGGCAGGACGACCCGCGTCGGCGTGCACAGCCTGGGCGTGGACGGCGCGGCGCTGTGGGCGCGGGCCTGCGAGCCCGACGTCGAGTCGCACATGGCCGCGCTGGCCGAGCAGGTGGCCGGCCGCCGGCTGGTCGTCCGCATCGACCGCACCGAGCTGTCCAAGAACATCGTGCGCGGGCTGCTGGCCTACCGGGAGTTCCTGGCCGCCCATCCGGAGTGGCACGGCAAGGTGGTCCACCTGGCCTTCGCCTACCCAAGCCGGCACGACCTGCCCGAATACCGCGAGTACACCGCGTCGGTGCAGCGCTGCGCGCGCGAGATCGAGGACGAGTACGCCACCGAGGACTGGGACCCGGTCATCCTCAACGTCAACGACGACTACCCGCGCTCGCTGGCCGCCTACCGGCTGGCGGACGTGCTGCTGGTCAACCCCATCCGCGACGGCATGAACCTGGTCGCCAAGGAGGGGCCGGTCCTGTCGCCGCGCTGCGCCCTGGTGCTCTCGCGCGAGGCGGGGGCGGCGGCCGAGCTGGGGCCGTACGCGCTGGTGGTCAACCCCTACGACGTGAGCGGCACGGCGGACGCGCTGCACGAGGCGCTGGTGATGCCCGAGGACGAACGCAGGCGGCGCCGCGACCGGCTGCACGAGGCGGCCACCGCGCTGCCGCCGCACAAGTGGCTGGAGTCCCAACTCGACGCCCTGCTTTAACATGAGAAGTCGGGTTCACTGCCAATGACGGAGGCTGCCGGGTGTCGACGGTCTCAGTGCCCATCAGACTCGTCCGGGACCGTCCGACCTGGCTCATCTACTTCCTGCTCGGCACGTTCGCCACGTTCGTGTACGGCCTGAGCGCCGCCCTCCCGCTCCTGCGCGCCGACCAGCGCACCACGGCCACCGTCGCCGGGCTGCACGGCACCGCCATGGCGGTCGGGACGATCGGCGCCGGGCTCGCGCTCCCCCTGCTCACCAGGCTGCTCGGCCGGCGCTCGACGTGCTGGTTCGGCCTGGCCGGGATGAACGCCGGCGTGCTGCTGGTCATGGCCACCTCCGCGCTGCCCCTGACGCTGCTCGGCTACGGCGTGGCCGGCGGCTTCGGCTCGGTCATGCTCTACGCGGCGATGGCCGAGCTCAGCGACCACCACGGGCCCGCCGGACCGGCCGCGCTCAGCGAGGCCAACGCCGTGGGCGTGCTGGTGGGGATGGTGGCGACGTTCGTGCTCAGCCAGGTGGCGCAGAGCGCGCTCGGCTGGCGGTCCGCCCTGCTGGTCACCCCGGCCGTCAGCGCCCTGCTCGCGCTGGCGCTGGGCCGCTCCTGGCCCGCGCCCCGGCGGGCCGCCGGAGGGCGGGGCGACGTGATCACCGGGGAGGCCGTCCCGGCGCGGGAGGGCGGCGGGTGGCGCTTCCATCTGGCCGGCGGCGTGCTGTTCTGCTGCGTGGCGCTGGAGTTCTCGTTCAACCTGTGGGCCGCCGACCTGTTCGCCCTCAGGACGGGCGTGACGGCGGCCGTCGCGGCGACCGGGCTGACGGCGTTCGTCAGCGGCATGGCGGCGGGCAGGTTCGCGGGCGCGCAGCTCGCGCTGCGGCTGCCGGCCACGCCGCTGCTGGCCGGCGCTCTGGGGCTGATGGCCTTCGGCTGGGTGCTGTTCTGGGCGAGCACCGCGCCGATCCTGTCGTACGTGGGGCTGGCGCTGAGCGGGCTGGGCGCGTCGCTGCAGTTCCCGCTCGCGCTGAGCACGCTGATCAGCGCCTCCGGCGACCGGGCGGACCGGGCGGCGGCCGCCTCGCCCGTGTGGGCGGGCGCCGCCATGGCGATCGGCCCGCTGCTGCTCGGCGCGCTGGCCGACGGCTACGGCACCGGGAACGCGTTCCTGCTGGTGCCTGTGGTCATCGGCCTGGCGGTCGCCGGGGTGCTCATCTCCAGTCGGCGTACTTGAGCGTGTCGGCCAGGCCGGGCGTGTCCCACTGGTCGACGACGAGGATCCGGCTCTTCGGCAGGTACCACTCGCGTTGCGTGAAGCGGGCCTTGACGCCGCCGCCCGAGTAGCTGACGCACGTGGCCTGCCAGGCGTTGTAGGCGGCCTTGTGCCCGGCCCCCATCTGCCGGTAGCCCCTGGTGACCTTGGGCCCGACGACCTCGCCCCACTTGCGGTTGAGCGGGCAGGGCTGCACGTCACTGGCCGGGTAGTACGGGTCCTTGCCCGTGTAGGGCCCGAACCCCTCGGCGCCCCGCTTGATCGCGCCGGGACCGAGGATGTAGAACGCGTCGCACTCCGGCGAGCCCCAGCCCTGCGGCTTGGCGCACCGTCCGGTGACCACCTGGACGACGTCGCCGCCCGTACGGTGGACCACCCACTCGATCGGGATGTAGAGCGTCAGGCCGCCGCGCAGCTTGAGCTGCTGGGCGGGGGCGGCGGAGGCGGCGCCGGGCGCGGCGAGCACGGCCGCCAGGGTCGCCAGGGCCGCAGCCGAGGCGGCGGCGAGAGATCGTCGTGACATGCGCATCACCGTAGGACCCGCCACTTGCAGCCCAATCACGAACGGCTGAAAAGCCGCGAGCCGGCCCGGACGGCGCAAGGCCGCGAGCCGGCTCACGAACGGCTGGACTCAGGGGCGGGTGAAGGCCGTCGTCAGCTCGCGCAGCAGCGCCACCACGCCGTCGGGCCCGTCGACCACGATGTCGGCCCGCTCGGCCAGCGCGGTCACCTCGGCCGAGCCGCTGCACACGGTCACGCCGGGCAGCCCCGAGGCGCGTACGGCGTCGAAGGCGGCCAGGTCGCCGAGGTCGTCGCCGACGAACATGACGGACCTGGCGTCCCGCTCGGCCAGGAACAGCCCGAGCGCGTGGCCCTTGTCCATGCCGGGCGGGCGCAGCTCCAGGACCATGCGTCCGGGCTCGATCACCAGGCCGTGTTTCGCGGCCAGCTCGGCCAGCGGCTCGCGCAGCACGGCGAGCGCGCCCTCGGGGTCGGGGGCGCGCCTGGTGTGCACGGCCACCGCCCTGCCCTTGTCCTCGATCACCACCCCGTGCAGGCCGAGCGCGTCGAGCAGCAGGGGCAGCTCGGCCCGGACGCGCGGCACGCCGGGTGGCGGCGGCGGCGCCGAGACCCGTCCGTGCTCCCACCGTTCGAAGCCGTAGTGGCCGAGCACCACGAGGCCGGGCACGTCGGCCAGACCGGGCCCGAGTTCGAGCGCGGTGGCCGCCGGCCTGCCGGTCACGATGGCCACGGCGCCGACGTGCGCGCCCAGTTCGGCGAGCACGGCGGGGGCGTCGGGGTGGATCTTGGCGGAGGCGGGATCGGGCACGATCGGCGACAGGGTTCCGTCGAAGTCGAGCCCGATCACGGCGCCGGACGGATCTTTAAGGATCGCTTCCATACCAGGGATGTTCCTCACGCGGCTGCCGTACCCAGCCGGTCAGGGACGCATGCCGAGCCGTCTCGCCGCACGGTCGCGCTGACGGGTGGAGCGCAACCTTCGCAACCGTTTGACCAGCATCGGGTCCTGCTCCAGCGCCTCCGGTCTGTCGATCAGCTCGCCGAGCAACTGGTAGTAGCGGGTGGCCGAGAACCCGAAGGTCTCCTTGATGGCCTGCTCCTTGGCGCCCGCGTGCCGCCACCATTGGCGTTCGAAGGCGAGGAGTTCGAGATCACGGTCGGTGAGGGGTGGCTGGGACGGTTCCTGGGCAGCACTGTCACCGCTGAGCGGTGCTCCCATGATGTCCTCCTCGGGAAGGGGCGTGCGACGATCACATCGCACGCTTCGCGGCCCGTGGCCAATCGTAATGTGCGATCTGCGGCTGTTCACGGCGGATTGCCGGACGTACAGTCACCAAATGTGACCCCAGTCATCACGCTCCTCACGGACTACGGGCTCGAAGACGGCTATGTGGCCGCCTGCCACGGAGTGATCGCCGGGATCGCGCCCCAGGCGCGGGTGATCGACGTGTGCCACCTCGTCCCGTCCGGCGACGTACGGCGGGGCGCGGCGATCCTCGCGCAGACCATCCCCTACCTGCCGGAGGGCGTCCACGTCGGCGCGGTCGATCCCGGCGTGGGCGGCGCGCGGCGGTCGGTGGCGGTCGAGGCGGGCGGCCGGGTGTTCGTCGGCCCCGACAACGGCCTGCTGTCCTGGGCGGTGCACGCCAGCGGCGGCGCGCGGGCCGCGTACGCGCTCAGCAACGAGGAGCACTTCCTGCGGCCGGTGTCGCCGACCTTCCACGGCCGGGACGTCTTCTCGCCGGTCGCCGGGCGGCTGGCCGGCGGCCTGGACCCGGCCGAGCTGGGCCCCCGGGTGCCGGTCGAGCGGCTGGTCACGCTGCCCGCGCCGACCTCGCTGCTGCGGGAGGGCTCGGTCGAGGGCGAGGTCGTCTCGGTCGACCGCTACGGCAACACGCAGCTGTCGATCGCGGCCGGCGACCTGCAGGCGCTGGGCGTCCGGGTGGGCGACACGCTGGGGGTGTGGCTCGGGCGGCGGCAGCTCGCGATGCCCTTCCGCGCCACGTTCGCGGCGGTGCCGCCGGGCGAGCTGGTGGCGTTCACGGACTCGGCGGGGCTGATCGCCATCGCGGTCAACTCCGGCGACGCGGCACAGCGGCTGGGGCTCCCACCTGGAGCCCATGTCCGACTTTCGCCGACACCCTAGGGCGAATAGCCGCATAACATCAATTACTCCGCGTATCGGGCTGTTTACCGAAGCGTCGGAACGAATCATCGGCCGCGTGCCAGAATGCACGGCAGATCGGGCGTCCCTCCCCTCCCGTTCGAGGTTGACGTGTACCAACTGTCCGTCGTGCTGCTTTCCATCCTGTCCGTGTTCTGGCCGCAGGCCGACGCGCCCGTGCCGGAGCGCTGGCATGCCTGGCCGGTGACGCGGATCTTCCCCCTGGCCGTGCCGGGCCTCAGCCCGTCGGGGGCCAGGGTGACGTACGTGCTGGCGGGCGTGGCTCCCGAGGCGCCGTGCCGGGTGGCGTTCCAGCCCGCCGCGGTGCGGCCCGGCTGCCTGATCGCCCTGCGGGCCACGTACGCCGACAGCACCCAGACGTACGTGGCCACCGTCGGGATCGCCGTGCTCGGCGTGCCGGGCGCCGGGACGTACCGCGGGGCGCGCCCGCCCACCGTGCGGCCCGTCGCCTTCCCCGGCGGGCCGGCCGAGCGGTTCGGCCGGCGGCAGTACTTCACCGGGGCGCTGGCCGGGTCGGGCGGCCCCTACCTCGTGGCGACGGCCGCGGGGTACGCCGACGGGCGGGCGTACCGGCCGGGCGACCGCGCCGCGCCGCGGCTGCGCGGGGTCGCGCGGCAGCTCGCCGAGACGTTGTACCGGGCGCTGACCCGATGAGGGTGCTCGCGTCCCTGCTGCCGGCTCTGATCCTGGCGGCCGGGGTCGCGGGCGTGGCCTCCAGCGCCACCGACGACGTGCGGACGGCGGCCTCGCCGAGCCTCCCCGGCGGCGTCGGCGCCGCCGCGCGGGCCCGGCAGTGGCAGCTCGCAGCGCTGCGCGTGCCCCGGGCGTGGCGGTCGAGCCGGGGCGCCGGCGTGCTGGTGGCCGTGCTGGACACCGGCGTGAACGGCCGCCACCCCGACCTGCGGGGAGCCGTCGTCCAGGGCCCCGACCTGACCGGCGCGCCCCCGCGGCTCTGGGGGCACCACGGCACCGCCATGGCCGGCCTGATCGCCGGCCGCGGGCACGGCGAGGGCCGCGCCGAGGGCGTGGTCGGCGTGGCCCCCGCGGCGCGGGTGTTGTCGATCAGGGTCACGCTGGAGAACACCGACCCGCTGCGCGCCGAGCAGCGCGCCGGCCGCCGCGACGCCCTGGCCGCCGGCATCAGGTACGCGGTCGACCACGGCGCGGACGTGATCAGCATGTCGCTGGGCGGCGGCAGCGGCGCGTGGGAGGGCTCGGCGGCCGAGGAGGAGGCCGTGCAGTACGCGCTCGCCCGCGGCGCGGTCCTGGTGGCCTCGGCGGGCAACGACGGCGACACGGCCAACAGGAAGAACTTCCCCGCCGCCTACCCGGGCGTGATCGCCGTGGGCGCGGTGGACCGGCGGCTCAGGGTGGCCCCCTTCTCCAACCGCCAGGACTACCTGTCGGTGGTCGCGCCGGGCACGGACGTCGTCACGGCCGACGGCGGCGACGGGTACGTGGTGGGCGACGGCACCAGCTCGGCGGCGGCCATGGTCGCGGGCGTGGCGGCCCTGGTGCGGTCGGCCCATCCGGAGCTGTCGCCGTACCAGGTGCGCACGGCCATCGAGCGCGGCACCAGGAGACGTCCCGCGCGCGGGCACAGCCCCGCCTACGGGCACGGCGTGGCCGACGCGCCGCTCGCCCTGCGGGAGGCCCGGCGGCTGGCCCACGGAAGGATCTCACCGGCCGCCCGCCCAGGCCCGTACTTCGGGCGGGGGCCGGCCCTGCCGCCCGCCTCCAGGGCGCCGGTCGTGGCCGGGATGGTGGTGCTGGCGGCGGCCATGTCGGCGCGGGTGGTCGCGACCCGGCGGAGGCGCCGGAGGGATTCACCCTAGCAAGCGCTTGTGTGATACTCCTGGCTATGACCTTAGCGATCGACGGCTGGTTCGCCATCGACGGGGACGGCGCCACCCACCTCATCGGCACCACCTGCCTGACCTGCGGGACCGTCGCCTTCCCGCCGCAGCCCGGCCTGTGCCGCAACCCGCGCTGCGAGGGCGAGGAGACGGCCGAGGCCCGGCTGCCGCGGCGCGGGCGGGTCTGGTCCTACACCGAGGCCTGCTACCCGCCGCCGGAGCCGTACGTGGCGGCGCGGCCGTACCGGCCGGTCACACTGGCCGCCGTCGAGCTCGACGGCGCCGGGCTGGTGGTGCTCGGCCAGGTCAAGGACCTCACGGCCGGCGACCTGGAGGTGGGCATGGAGCTGGAGCTCGTGCACGGGCCGCTGGCCGACGGCCCGCTGGTGTGGATGTGGGGGCGGGCCTCGTGAGCGCGGTGGTGGTGCTCGGCGCGGGCATGCACCCGTGGGGCAAGTGGGGACGTCCCTTCGCCGAGTACGGCGTCGCCGCCGCCCGCGCCGCCCTCCGCGACGCCGGCGTGGCCTGGACCGACGTCCAGTACGTGGTGGGGGCCGACACGATCAGGAACGGCTACCCCGGCTTCGTCGCCGGCGCCACCTACGCCCAGGCACTCGGCTGGACGGGCGCCAGGATCGCCTCCTGCTACGCGGCCTGCGCGTCGGGGGCCCAGGCCGTGGACATCGCGCGGACCAGGATCATGGCCGGGCTGTGCGACGTGGCGCTGGTGGTGGGCGCGGACTCCACCCCCAAGGGCTTCTTCAAGCCGGTCGGCGGCGACCGGCACGACGACCCCGACTGGCTGCGCTTCCGCCTGCTCGGCGCGACCAACCCCGCCTACTTCGGCCTGTACGCCCGCAGGCGCATGGCCCTGTACGGCTCCACCAGCGAGGACTTCGCCGCCGTCAAGGTCAAGAACGCGCGTGCCGGCTCGCTCAACCCCATGGCCCGCTACCGCCGCCCGGTCACGGCGGAGGAGGTGCTCGCCTCGCCCATGGTGGCCGACCCGCTGCGCCTGATGGACATCTGCGCCACCTCCGACGGCGGCGCCGCGGTCGTGCTGGCCTCGGAGGCGTACGCCAGGCGACTCGGCGCGACGGCCCCGGTGCGCCTGGCCGCCGTCTCCACGGTGACCCCGACGTTCCCCAACGCGCTCCTGGAGCTGCCGAACTTCGCCACCGAGTCCTGCGCCGCCGTTCCCGCGCCCGAGAGGCCCTTCAGGGCCGCGATCACGCACGCGGCCTACGAGGAGGCCGGCCTGGGCCCCGAGGACGTCTCCTTCGCCGAGGTGTACGACCTGTCCACCGCCCTGGAGCTGGACTGGGTCGAGGACGTCGGCCTGTGCCCGCCGGGCGAGGCGGACAAGCTGCTGCGGGCGGGCGAGACCGCGCTCGGCGGCCGGGTGCCGGTCAACCCGTCGGGCGGCCTGGCCTCCTTCGGCGAGGCGATCCCGGCCCAGGCGATCGCGCAGCTGTGCGAGCTGACGTACCAGCTGCGCGGCGCGGCGGGCGGGCGGCAGGTGCCGGGCGCGCGCGTCGGCCTCGCGGTCAACCAGGGGCTGTTCGGCCACGGCTCGGCGATCGTGGCCACCACGTGACAGGGCCCTCCGGGAAGTTCTCCCGGAGGGCCCCACGGTCCGGCGCGGTCAGCCCACGTGCACCACGTCGTGCGTCTCGGCGAAGTGGCAGGCGCTCTCGTGCCCGGTCCCCGTCCGGATCTGCAGCAGCGGCTCCTCCACCGCGCAGATCTCCTGCGCCTTCCAGCAGCGGGTGCGGAAGCGGCATCCCGACGGCGGGTTGGCGGGCGAGGGCGGGTCGCCCTGCAGGATGATCCGCTCGCGCTGCTCCCGGCCCTCGGGGTCGGGAACCGGCACCGCCGACAGCAGCGCCTGCGTGTACGGATGGGCGGGCTTGTCGTAGATCTCGACGTCCTTGCCGAGCTCCACGAACTTGCCCAGGTACATCACGCCCACCCGGTCGGAGATGTGGCGGACCACCGACAGGTCGTGGGCGATGAAGATGTAGGCCAGGTTGAACTCGTTCTGCAGCCGCTCCAGCAGGTTGATCACCTGGGCCTGGATCGACACGTCCAGCGCCGAGACGGGCTCGTCGCAGACGATGATCTCCGGCTGCAGCGCCAGGCCGCGGGCGATGCCGATGCGCTGCCGCTGGCCGCCCGAGAACTGGTGCGGGTAGCGGTTGATGTGGTCGGGGTTGAGCCCGACGACCTCCAGCAGCTCCTGCACCTTGCGGCGGCGGTCGCCCTTGGGCGCCACCTCCGTGTGGATCTCGTACGGCTCGCCGATGATGTCGCCGACGGTCATCCGGGGGTTCAGCGAGGTGTACGGGTCCTGCATCACCATCTGGATGTTGCGGCGCATGCGCTTGAGGTCGCCGCCCCTGGCCTTGGCGATGTCCTTGCCGTTGATCTTCACCGAGCCCGAGGTCGGCCGCTCCAGCGCCATCAGCACCTTGGCCAGCGTGGACTTGCCACAGCCCGACTCGCCCACGATGCCCAGCGTCTCGCCCCTGTTCAGGTCGAACGACACGCCGTCCACGGCCTTGATCGCGCCGATCTGCTTCTTGAGGACGATGCCCTGGGTCAGGGGGAAGTGCTTGACCAGGTCGCGAACCTCAAGGATGCGCTCACTGCCGTTCGCCATCGAGGACCTCCCTCCAGTAGTGGCAGGCGCTGCCACGCGTGCCGCTGATCTCGTAGAGCTGGGGGGCGGCGGTCACGCAGTTGTCCTGCCGGTACGGGCACCGGGGATTGAACGCGCATCCGCTCGGCAGGTCGAGCAGGTTGGGCGGCAGACCCTTGATCGCGTACAGCTCCTGGCCCTTGAGGTCCACCCGGGGGATGGACTCCAGCAGGCCCTTCGTGTACGGGTGCGCCGGCGCCCGGTAGATGTCGTGCACCGGGGCGTTCTCCACGATCCGGCCGGCGTACATGACCGAGATCTTGTCGGCCACGTCCGCCACGACGCCCAGGTCGTGGGTGATCAGGATCATGCCCATCTGGCTCTCGCGCTGCAGCTCGGCCAGCAGTTCCATGATCTGCGCCTGGACGGTCACGTCCAGGGCGGTGGTCGGCTCGTCGGCGATCAGCACCTCGGGGTCGAGCGCGATCGACATCGCGATCATGATGCGCTGCCGCATGCCGCCCGAGAACTGGTGCGGATAGTCGTTGACGCGCTGCCTGGCGGCCGGGATGCGGACCTTGTCCATCAGCTCGACGGCCTTGTTCATGCCGTCGCGCTTGGACATGCCGCGGTGGACCCGGAACATCTCGCTGATCTGCCAGCCCACGGTGAACACCGGGTTGAGCGCCGAGAGGGCGTCCTGGAAGACCATCGCGATGCGCTGGCCGCGCACCTGGGTGCGGGCGTCCTCCGAGAGCTTGAGCAGGTCGGTGCCCTTGAAGCGGATCTCGCCCTTGGGGATGACGGCCGGCGGCATGTCCAGGATGCCCATGATCGCCTGAGCGGTCACGGACTTGCCCGAACCCGACTCGCCGAGCACCGCCAGCGTCTCACCGGGGTTGACCGTGTAGCTCACGCCGTTCACCGCGCGCACGACGCCCTGACGCGTACGGAACTCCACGTGCAGGTCGTCCACCGCGAGCAGCGGTTCGTTGCCCAGCCCTCCCTCGGCGGGCAACACGTCTGTCGACGTCTTCTTCACTTGATCCCCCCTCCTACCTGAGCTTCGGATCGAGAGCGTCACGCACGGCGTCGCCCAGCATGATGAACGCGAGCACCGTGATGCTCAGGAACAGAGCCGGGAAGAACAGCGGCAGCGACGCGTCGAGGAACCGCGGCCGGGCGTCGGCGATCATGAGGCCCCACGAGATGTCCGGCGACTGCACGCCGACCCCGAGGAACGACAGCGCCGCCTCCGCCGCGATGTAGCCGCCGAGGTTGATCGTGCTGACCACGATCACCGGCGCCAGCGAGTTCGGCAGCAGGTGCTTGAACATGATGCGCCACTGGCCCGCGCCCACCGACCGCGCGGCGACCACGAAGTCCTGGCTCTTGGCCGTGATCACCGAGGCCCGCATGATGCGGAACACCATCGGCCAGCCGAGCACCGCCAGGGCGGCGATGACCAGCATGATGCTGTTGATGCCGCTGTCGCGGAAGGTGGCGGCGATCAGCAGGGCGCCCAGGATCGGCGGGATGGCGAAGAAGATCTCGGTGACCCGGGAGGAGACCGAGTCGATCAGGCCGCTGCGGAAGCCGGCGAACAGGCCGAGCAGGCCGCCCACGATCATGGTGATGATCGTGGTGGTCACGCCGATCACGATCGAGTTGCGGGCGCCGTAGATCGTCCTGGCGAACACGTCACAACCCTGGCTGTCCTTGCCGAACGGGTGCCCCACGCTGGGGAGCTGCCGGGCGGTGGACAGGTCGCAGGTCTGGGCGTTGGTCGGGTCGATCGAGGTGAACAACGACGGCCAGAACGCCATGACCAGCAGGATCGCGATCAGCACCGCGGAGATGATGAACATCGGCCGGCGACGCAGGTCGTACCAGGCGTCGGTCCACAGGCTGGCGGGCTTGTCCTGCTTCTGCTTGCCGCGCCTGCCCTGCTTGTCGGGGGACGGTGGCGCCGGGGCCTCCGTGACCAGCGACTTCGCTTCCGGCAGCATGGGCCCGACGTTTGCTTCGTTACTCATAGCGGATCCTCGGGTCGAGCACTGCGTACAACATGTCGACGACCAGGTTGGCCAGGATGTAGATCAGCACCAGCACGGTCACGATGCCCACGACGACCGGCTGTTCTCGCAGCAGGATCGAGTTGAACAGCTGGTTGCCGATACCCGGCAGGTTGAAGATCGTCTCCGTGATGACCGCGCCGCCCATCAGGTTCCCGAGGTCGGCACCTAGGTAGGTGACCAGCGGGATCAGGGCGTTGCGGAGCCCGTGCCTGCCGATGACGCGGCGTTTGGCCAGGCCCTTGGCCGTGGCCGTGCGGATGTAGTCCGCGCGCAGCGTCTCCACCAGGCTCGTCCGAGTCAGCCTGGTGAGATAGGCGATCGACGTGCCGGCGAGCACGAAACCGGGCAGCAGGTAGCTGCGGAACCCGGCCGAGATGCCGGCCACGGGGAAGATGTCGCTCCCCGTCCACAGCTTGAGCTTGACCCCGAGCACCAGCTGCAGCACGAAGCCCGTCACCAGCGTGGGGACGGAGATCAGCAGCAGCGTCGAGGCGAGGATGGCGGTGTCGGAGGCCCTGCCGCGGCGCAGCGCCGCCCACAGGCCGAGGCCGACGCCGATGATGGCCTCCATGACGAGGGCGGTCAGCGCGAGGTTCAGCGTGACCTGGAACTTGCCGGCCATGAGCTGCGAGACCGGGATCCTGGAGAAGGTGGTTCCGAAGTCCCCGTGGAGGAGCACGCCGCTGAGGTAGTACCAGTACTGCAGCAGCAGCGGATCATTCAGGTGGTATTGGTCGCGCAGGACCTCGGCCACCGCCGGGTCCAGGCGCTTCTCGCCCGCCAGTGCCTGGATGGGGTCGCCGGGCAGGGCGAAGACGATCGCGAAGATGAGTAGCGTGGCGCCGAGCAGGACGGGTATCGCCTGCAGCAGTCGCCTGATGACATAACGGCCCATTCAAGCCCTCCGGTACATGCGTGGAGGCAGTCACCCTCGTAGCCGCGGTTTGCCCGGCCCCAAAGTGACTGCCTCCAAGCTCAGTCCTCCGATGGGCGGACGGCAAGAGCCGTCCGCCCGGCGAATGACGTCAGGCCTTCTCGACGTCAGACCACTGAACCTGGTTGAGCAGGTTCAGCTTGACGCCCTTGACCTTGGCGGAGTGGCCGAAGTTGCTCCGGTAGAAGTACACCGGGATGTACGGCATGTCCTTGATCAGGATGTCGTCGGCCTGCTGGTAGAGCTTGAGGCCCTCGGCAGCGTCGGCGGCCTGGTCACCCTTGGCGACGATGTCGTCGAATTCCTTGTTCTCGTAACCGCCGTAGTTCGAGCCGGTCGAGATGGCCTGGGTGCCGAAGATCGGCGTCAGGTAGTTCTCGGCCGACGGGTAGTCGATCGACCAGCCCATGCGGAACAGGCCCTTGTACTTCTTGGCGTCCAGGTCGTCCAGGATGGCCTTGAAGTTCTCGAACGGCTTCGGCGTGACCTCGATGCCCAGGTTGGCGCGGAGGTTGTTGGCGACGGCCTCGATCCACTCCTTGTGGCCGCCGTCGCCGTTGTAGCCGAGCTCCAGCTTGGCCGGGCCCTTGGCGTCGGCGTAGAGCTTCTTCGCCTCGGCCGGGTTGTACGTGCAGGCCGTGCAGGCGCCCTGACGGTAACCGGGGATGGCCGGGTTGATGAAGTCGTCGGCCGGGGCGCGGGTGCCCGCGAAGACCGTCTCGGTGATGGTCTTGCGGTCGATGGCCATGGAGATGGCCTTGCGCACGTCCGGGTTCTTGAACTCGGGGTTGTACTTCAGCGGGACGCCGATGTAACCGACAGAGGCGTCGGGCTCGTCGAAGTACCGGTCACCGAGGACGGACTTGGCGGTCGCGATCGCCGAGGCGGGCAGCGAGTCGTCCACGTCCAGGTTCTCGGCCTGGAGGTCCTGGAAGGCGGTCTCGGCCGAGCTGTAGATCTTGAACTGCAGCTTGGTCCAGTTCTTCGGCTTGGTGCCGGGGAACTTGTCGTAGACCGTCATGTCGATGGTCTGCGCGCCGCCCTTCTTGTAGGGCTTGTCGACCTTGAAGAGGCCCTGGCCGATCGGCTGCTCGCCGTAGGCCTGGGTCACCTTGCCGTCGGCGCCGAGCGCGGAGGCCGGCAGCGGGTAGAAGGCGGTGTACCCGAGCATCGTCTTGAACTGCGAGAACGGTGCGGACAGCGTCACCTCAAGGGTGCTGTCGTCGACAGCCTTGAGGCCCTTCATCTCCTTGGCCGCCGGCGTCTTGCCCTCGCCCGGGTGGACGTCGGCGAAGCCGTCGATGCGGGAGAAGAAGGCGGAGGAGCTCATGGCGTTGTCCTGGTTGGCGCCATAGTTCCAGGCCCGCGCGTAGTCGGCGGCGGTGACCGGCTTGCCGTCGTGCCAGGTGTAACCGGCCTTGAGCTTGATCGTCCAGACCTTGCTGTCCTGGGTGGTGATCGACTCGGCGGCCTCTTCAACCGGCTGCTTGTTCTCGTCGTACTTGACGAGCGGCGAGAACACCGCGGCGAGGACTTCGGAGCCCTCGGTCTCGGTGGTGTTCAGCGGGTTGAGGAGCTCCTGAGGCTCACCGATCTCCATGCGGACCGGCGTTTCGCCGCCGCCCGCGGCAGTGCCGCCGTCCGAGGCACCGCCGCCACACGCGGCAACCGCGAGGGCGAGCAGCGCGGTACCGGCGACGATCTGTGCGCCCTTAGTAACACGCATGGTGAAAAAAATCCTCCCTCTACAGGTGGGCGACAGCGCTGAGCTGCGGTGATGGTAAGCAGCCTGACGGGGGGTTCCTGGTATCCCCCGGATTTGGCTGACATGGTCAAACCAGCCGACGCCCTGCCAGTCGATCGCGACTATCCCTTACTACTTGCCACCAGCGAGTCTCTGGCGCGTTGCAGTTCGGTCACACGTGCGCCAATCCAGCGTCACAGACATTCTTCCTATAAGAGTACAAACCCACCAGGGATGCTCACACAGGTCAAGCCTCGACGTGAACGGCGGATGAAAATTACCCCCTACAGGACCCTGGTCGCGCCCTTCCCGCCATGGCCCCCCTCGCTGGGCTACGGTTGAGCGAGTCTTGACGGCACCTTGGAACCTGGCGCCCCAAGACTCCGTCCAAGCATCTGCCGCGTCCCTCGCGGCAGGCACCCCACCGACCTGGATCCAATAGAGTCCTAGCCATGAGCCAGCCGGAATCCGCTGTCGCGGACGCCCAGGCGGGCGGCCGAAGCGGGCAGGAGCCGCTGGCCAAGCTCGCCGAGAGATACGGACTTCGCCGTGCCATCGCGCGGCCGAGGTTCCCTGTCTATCTGCGCCAGCTCTGGGAGCGGCGACACTTCATCCTGACGTACGCGACGTCCCGCAACGTCTCGAAGTACTCCAGCTCGGCCCTGGGCCAGCTGTGGCAGGTGCTGACCCCCCTCCTCAACGCCGGCATCTACTACGTGATGTTCGGCGTCATCCTGGGCGGCCGGGGCGGCATCGAGAACTACCCGGCCTTCCTGCTGACCGGGATGTTCGTCTTCACCTACACCCAGCGCGTGGTGACGGCGGGCGCCAAGTCGATCTCCGGCAACCTGTCGATGATCCGCGCCCTGCACTTCCCGCGCGCCTCGCTCCCGCTGGCGTACACGATCCAGGAGCTGCAGCAGCTCGCCATCTCCATGGGCGTGCTCCTCGTCATCGTGACGGCCACCGGCGAGTGGCCCACCTGGTTCTGGCTCATGATCCCGGTGGTGCTGGCGCTCCAGACGATGTTCAACATCGGGGCCAGCCTGGTGATCGCGCGGCTGGGCGCCCAGATGCGCGACCTCAACCAGTTGCTGCCGTTCATCACCCGCACCTGGCTCTACGCCTCGGGCGTCTTCTTCTCGATCCAGGACAAGGTGGTCGGGTCCGCGAAGCTGCCGCAGTGGGTGGCCGACGTGATGTACCTCAACCCGACGGCCTCCTACATCGAGTGGATGCGCGACATCCTCATCAAGAGCTACCACCCGCAAAACGGACACTACCCCCCGACTATGGTGTGGGTGTCTTGCGTATTCTGGGCAGTGTTCTCACTCGGCTTCGGTTTCTGGTACTTCTGGCGGTCCGAGGAGAGGTACGGGCGTGGCTGAACTGACCGAGGAGCTGTCACAGGTGAAGGGCGAGGAGCCCGCCGTCCCCGGCAAGGACGTGAGGGTGCACCCCAACCCGGAGCCCCGGGGCAAGAGTCCGCTCGACGTTCCCACGGGCACCCCGACCGTCATCGTCGACGACCTGCACATCGTCTACCGCGTCTACGGCACGGCCTCCGACAACGAGAAGGGCAACGCGGTCAACGCCCTCACGCGCCTGCTGAAGCGCCAGGGCCGCCCGCAGATGAAAGAGGTCCACGCCGTCAAGGGCGTGACCTTCGTGGCCTACCACGGCGACGCCATCGGCATCGTGGGCCGCAACGGGTCGGGCAAGTCCACGTTGCTGCGCGCCATCGCCGGCCTCCTCCCGCCGCACGAGGGCGCCGTCTACACCGACGGCCAGCCCTCGCTGCTCGGCGTCAACGCCGCGCTCATGCGCGAGCTGACCGGTGAGCGCAACATCGTCCTCGGCTGTTACGCCATGGGCATGACGCCGTCGGAGGTCAAGGAGAAGTACCAGGAGATCGTCGACTTCTCCGGCATCGACGAGTTCGTCCAGCTGCCCATGTCCACGTACTCGTCGGGCATGGGCGCGCGGCTGCGCTTCGCCATCTCCTCGGCCAAGACCCACGACGTCCTGCTCATCGACGAGGCCCTGGCCACGGGCGACCGCGAGTTCCGCAAGAAGAGCGAGGCCCGCATCCGGCAGATCCGCGAGTCCGCCGGCACGGTCTTCCTGGTCGCCCACGACCTCAAGGTCATCGAGGAGACCTGCAACCGGGTCATCTGGCTGCACAAGGGCAAGATCCGGATGGACGGCGACCCCAAGGAAGTCATCTCCGCCTACAACAAGGGCTGAGCCACCCAGCTTTTCGATCACCTGCGCGAAACGTGGGTGACTCGCGCGCCGAAACACTGACAGCGTGACTGCCGTTCCGATAGTATTCGAACGCGAATTCGATCCAAGGAACGCTGATGGAGTGGGGGCGCGCGATGGGAGAGCTTTCGGCCGCGATCGACCACCTGGCCATCGAAGACGTGGCCGAGATCCCCAGGATGCAGCTCGCCGAGCAGCTGCTGGAGCTTCACTGGCAGATGGCCCGGCTGCAGGCCCAGATAGCCCGGCGCACCGGCGTCCGGCTGCCCTAGCGGCCCGCGCCGTACATAGGGGGAGATGAGAAGGCCGCCGACCCCTTGGCGGGGCCGGCGGCGGGCTCGGCGCGGCGCCGCTGCCCTGCAGTCAGCGGCGGCTCGCGCGCGTGAACCCCCGGGCCGGAGCGCATCCGCCCAGACCCGTGGCGGGCCCGTCCGCCCGAGCGGCGGACCCGCGACCGACGCGCGGCAGTGCCGTCGGGGCGCTCGGCACCTTGTGAGCGCACACCATCGGCCTGTCCAGTCGGTGCGACGGCGCCCCCGTCGTTCCGCGGGCGTCCACCGACGCCGGGGAGAGCGGGAACCCGCCGTCGCGGGAACAACCTGGCACCTGGACGCGGGCCACCTCACGGCCGTCACGGCCGGTTCGCGAGCGTCGGCACCTGGGACGCCGGCGAACCGTCGCACGGCCCTCGGCGGGGCCGCGTCCGCGCGTCGTCACGTCATGTCCGGGACGCGCCCGCGCGGGTCACGTCCGCGACACGTCCGGGACGCGTCGTGCTCGCCTCAGTCGCGAACCCAGGAGCCCCGCACCGAGCTCGTCAGCGCGTCGGTGCTCCAGCCGAGGGCGGAGATCATGTCGCTGTAGGAGCCGGCGGCCTTGGAGCCGTTGGCCGAGACGAGGCCCGCGCCGTCCTGCATGAGCGGGGTGATCTCGTCGACGGAAGCGGTCCGGGTGGTGCCCGGCAGCGCCTCGACGACCGGCGCGGCCTCGACGGGGGCGACCTGCCCGACCATCGGGGCCAGCTCGCCGCCGGACGCTTGCGGCAGGGCCATCCTGGCGGCGCGGGTGAGCCCGCCCATCCCGGACTCCATGGACAGGTCGCGCAGGCCCTTGGTGGCGCCCGTCATGCTCGTGGTGGCGGTGCCGGCCGTGCCGGAGCCCGTGCCGGGCAGCAGCGCGCCGCCGCCCACCTTGCCCATCGCGCCGCCGACCGAGGCACCGGCCAGGGCGGTCATCGTGTCCATGGCGCCGCGCACCGGGGCGCTCGTGCCGGTGAGCCCGCCGTTGCTCTGGGGCGCGCCCTTGACCAGCGGCTGCGCCATGCGGGCGCCGCCGAGCAGCGGCAGCGACTTGGCCAGGCCCCGACCGCCGCCGCCGACCGCGCCGCTGCCGAGGATGGGCGACAGCTCGGGCAGCGGGCCGCTCTGGCGGGTGACGTCCTCGGCCGCGTTCGGCGTCATCGCCAGGCTGGCGCGCCGGTTCTCGTCGGCGATGTCGCGCGCCCTGGCCTCGCCGGCGGCGTCCGCCGACTTGGCCTTGGCGGCCCCGGTCAGGCCGCCGAGGCCGCCGCCCAGGCTGCTGAGCAGCCCGCCACCGAGCAGCCCGCCGAGCAGGTCGAGCGGGCCTCCGCTGGTGCCCCCGCCCAGGCCGTCCAGCGGGACGATCTTGGCGGTGTGGGTGAATTGAACTTCTGCTTGAGCTGGCACGGCCAAAGCCGCCGCCAAGCCGAATGCTGTGACGGCAACGGCCGCCTTGACTACTCGATTCATGATTGCCTTCCCGGCTCGTGATCGATCGCTCTCGAATGCGGTGGAAATGCGAATCGATAACCCCCGAATGCCGTGGCGGTCACGCTATGGGCACCACACGAAGCGTGCTGTCACGGCTGAGCTACGGAAGCAGTTGTATCACTGACGGTGATCGCCCGCAGGCGGCCGGAAAGCCCATGTAGCAGGGTTTGCAGCCCGGTTACCGAGTAAAGGGAGAGCGTTGAGCGGAGAGACAAAACAGGAAATACCCCGGTTTTGATTTCGATTCTGCGCGGACCCGATCGTCATCGGACCCGCGACACCGACGTGCGCCCGCACGGCCCGCGTACAAGTGGTCGCATTAACAAATGTCGCGGGCCGGGGGCGCACAATTCAGTGACGGTGGTGCGAGAACGCGACCACTCAGATGGGCAGCAAGGCGTCGGCCGGCTCGAACGGAAAACGATCGGCGAACGCCGGCCGCAGATCCGTCAGCCAGACCGCCGACGGGTCGTACCGGGCGAAGAACGGCCGCCCGACCAGCTCGGGGTCGCGGGCCTGGATCAGGTGGAGCACGAAGACGCGCTCACCGGCGATCTCGGTCACGCCGTCCACGCACACCTTGCCCGGCGTGGCCGACATGGACGGACCCCGGACCGTACGGCAGAGCCCGGAGACGGTCGAGTAGGCGTCCCTGAAGATCTCGTACGCGCGGGCCAGCGGGACCGCGAAGTAGTCCTGCGGCCCGGTGTCACGCTCGACGAACATGTAGTAGGGAATCAGCCCCATCCGCAGCTGCCGCCGCCACATCGACGACCACACGGCGGGATCGTCGTTGATGGACCTGATCAGCGGCGCCTGGGTCCTGATCGTGGCCCCGCTGCTGAGGATGCGTTCGACCGCCGACTCCACCAGTGGCGACTCCAGCTCCCGCGGATGCGAGAAGTGGGCCATGAACGCCAGGTTCTTGCCGGCCTTCACCACCTCCTGGAACAGGCCGAGCGTGGCGTCGGCGTCGGGATCGGTGGTGAAGCGCTGCGGCCAGTAGGCCAGCGCCTTGGTGCCGATACGGATCGATTCGAGCTGGTCGAGGCCGAGCAGCGGCTCGATGTAGCGCCGGATGACCGGCTCGCCCATGATCATGGCGTCGCCGCCGGTGATCAGGACGCTGGTGACCTCGGGGTGCTGGCGGATGTAGGACACCATCCGGTCGACGTCGTCGGAGGCGAACTTCAGGTCCGCGTCCCCGATGAACTGCGCCCACCGGAAGCAGTAGGTGCAGTAGGCATGACAGGTCTGCCCCTGTTTAGGGAAGATGAGCACTGTCTCTGGATATTTGTGCTGCATGCCGGGCACCGGCTCGTCGCCCATCCTCGGGACGTTGAGCTCCTTCTGGCCGGCGGGATGCGGGTTGAGCTGCGCGCGTACGCGATTGGCCTCGGCCTGGATCTCGCTGTTGGGCGCCTCGGCCTTGAGCAGATCGGCCAGCCTGGCCACGTCCGCGGCGGGAAGCATGTCCTCCTGCGGGAAGACGAGGCGGTAGATGGGATCGTCGGGCGCCGCCGACCAATCTATGAGTTCATCCACGACATAGGCGTTCGTCCGGAAGGGCAGCACCGTGGCCACGGCGCGGACCCTCAGCCGCTCCTCGTCGTCCAGCCCCGCCCGTCGCAGGAGCTCGTCGAGGTGCTTGGACGTGTACGCCTTGAAGCGTCGGGTACCTGCCTGGTTCAAGATCACTAGGCCTTTCCCATCTTTTTTGTTCGATCGCCGGTAAACCTCACGACCCAGTCGCGCGTCTACGGTTCTTAATATCCGGACGCGACGCGCCGCGTCCCCGGTTCCACTGGGCTCCAAGTTTCCTTGCAGGTTTGACACTCGCGACATATCGCGTTTCGACATACACTGATTCATCGTGACCGAGGATCTCGACCTGCGCGCCTCCGACGCCGACCGCGACCGCGTCGCGGCCCTGCTGGGCGACGCGCTCGCCACCGGAAGACTGACCAGCGTCGAGCATGCCGACCGTCTGGAGATCGCCTACACGGCGAAGACGATCGGCGAGCTCGTCCCCCTCACCCGAGACCTGCCCCAGGTGTCCGCCCCGTCCGCCCTGCCCGAGGCCATCGAGCACCAGGTGATCAGCTCGAAGTTCAGCAAGATCGTGCGCAAGGGGCGCTGGGTCGCGTCCCGGCGCACCAAGCTGTCGGCCCGCTTCGGCGCCCTCGTCATCGACCTGTCCGACGCCGTGCTCCCCGGCCGGGAGATCACCATCGAGACCGACGCGAAGTTCAGCAAGATGATCGTCCGGGTGCCGGAGAACGCCCACGTGATCGACGAGGGCAGCTCGGTCTTCGGCAAGCGGAACGTGAGCGGCGGATCGGCGGGCGACGGCCCGCTGATCCGGCTCACCGGCTCGTCGAAGTTCTCCAAGGTCGTCGTGACCCGCGGCCTCGACGACTGGAACCTCCGCTGACGGGCCCCGGCGACTGGAACCGCCGCGCCGGGGAAGCAGGGAGGTCCACCCGCCGGTCGACCTGACATCCGGCCTGCCTACGATGCGGACATACACGAGCCCGCGTACCGGCCCGGCCGGGCGACGGCGGGCTCGTCTGTCCCACGAGGTGACCATGTCCGACAGCAGGCCCGTCGCGCTCGACGCCATGGGCGGCGACCACGCCCCCCACGAGATCGTGGCCGGCGCGGTCCACGCCGTACGGGAGCGCAAGCTGCCCATCGTGCTCGTCGGCTCACCCCGCATCCTGTACGAGGCCCTGGCCGACCACGACGCCACCAAAGAGGTCCCCATCGTCAGGGCGGAGGAGGCCCTGGCCATGGACGAAGGCGCCCTGGCCAGCCTGCGCCGCCCGCGCTCCAGCATCGCCATCGCCTGCCACCTCGTCCGCCGCGGCGACGCCTCGGCCGTGGTGTCGGCCGGCTCGACCGCGGGCATCGTCGCCACCGGCAGGCTCCGGCTCAAGGCCCAGCAGGGCGTCCTGCGACCGGCCATCGCCGTGGCGCTCCCGACGCTCCCCACCCCCACCCTCCTGGTGGACGCCGGCGCCAACGCCGAGGTCAAGCCGGAGATGCTGGTGCAGTTCGCGCACCTCGGCGCGGCCTACGCCGAGCTGGCCTACGACATCCCCGAGCCCAGGATCGGCCTGCTCACCATCGGCAGCGAGGCGGAGAAGGGCAACAAGCTCGTCAAACGCGCCCACGAACTGCTGCAGTCCTCCCCCGGCATCCACTTCACCGGCAACGTCGAGGGCCACGACCTCCTCACCGGCAAGGTCGACGTGATCACCACGGACGGCTTCACCGGCAACGTCGCGCTCAAGACCATGGAAGGCGCGGTCCGGTACGCGTTCGGCGAGCTGGCCGAGACCATCGGCGAGAGCAGGATCGCCAAGTTCGGCGCGCTCATGCAACGCGGCCGCCTGCGCGAGCTGCGCAGGCGCCTCGACGCCGAGGCCCACGGCGGCGCCGTCCTGCTCGGGCTGAACGGGACGGTGGTGATCGCCCACGGCTCCTCCAGGGCGCCGGCGATCAGCGCCGCCTGCCAGGTCGCCGCCGACCTCTCCGCAGGCGGCATCGTCGCCAGGATCGGCGACCGGATCGCCGCCACGCATCGCTCACACAGGCTCTGGTGACGCCGTAGTGTGTGAGACCGATCCACAGAAACGGGGGGTATGTGGACGGCCTCACCTCAGCACAGGTCGCGGGGGCGAAGACCAACGAGGTGCCGCGGCGGTCGAGCAGATCGCTCAGCGCGATCATCAGGGCGAACGTGTTCACCCTGTTCAACCTGGTCATCGGCGTGCTCTGGGCGCTGATCCTGATCTTCGGCGAGTGGCAGGACGGCCTGTTCGGCCTGGTGATCGTGGCCAACGCGCTGATCGGCATCGTCCAGGAGCTGCGCGCCAAGCGCACCCTCGACAAACTCGCCGTGATCAACGAGGCCCCGGTCCGCGTCCGCCGCGACGGCCGTGAGCAGCAGGTCGAGCCGCACCGGGTCGTCCTCGGCGACCTGGTCCTGCTCGGCTCCGGCGACCGCCTCCTGGTCGACGGCGAGGTCGTCGACTCCGACGGCCTGGAGGTCGACGAGTCGCTGCTGACCGGCGAGGCCGACCCGGTGCACAAGAAGCCCGGCGACCAGGTGTTGTCGGGCAGCTTCGCGGTCGCCGGCTCCGGCGCGTACGTCGCCACCCGCGTCGGCACCGACGCCTACGCCGTGCGGCTGGCGGAGGAGGCCAGCAAGTTCCATCTCGCCCACTCCGAGCTGCGCGAGGGCGTGGCGAACTTCATCAAGTACATCACCTGGCTGGTCGTGCCGATCGGCGCCCTGCTGATCTACAGCCAGCTGCACAACTCCGCCGACTTCCGCACCGCCATCACCGGCGCGGTCGCCGGCATCGTCACCATGATCCCCGAGGGCCTGGTGCTGATGACCTCGATCGCGTTCGCCGTCGGCGTCATCCGCCTCGGCCGGCGCAAGTGCCTGGTCCAGGAGCTGCCCGCGATCGAGGGGCTGGCCAGGGTCGACGTGCTCTGCCTGGACAAGACCGGCACCCTCACCGCCGGCGGCATGGACCTCGACCAGGTGCTCCCGCTGCGCGACGGCCACCCGGTCGAGCCCGCGCTGGCCGCCCTGGCCCACCTCGACGCCCGCCCCAACGCCACCGCCCAGGCCATCCGGGCCCGCTACCCCGCCCCCGCCGACGGCTGGTCGGCGGCCTCGTCCGTGCCCTTCTCCTCGGCCCGCAAGTGGAGCGGCGCCGACTTCGGCGGGCACGGCGCCTGGCTGCTGGGCGCCCCCGACGTGCTGCTGCACGACGGCGACGGCTACGACAAGGCCGCCGAGCTGGCCGCCACCGGCACCCGCGTGCTCGTCCTGTGCCGCACGGACGACCTGCGGGCCGCCCAGGACGGCGGGCCCGTCGAGCCCGTCGCGCTGGTCACCCTCAGGCAGCGGATCAGGCCCGACGCGCTCAAGACCCTCGGCTACTTCGCCAAGCAGGGCGTCACGGTCAAAGTGATCTCCGGCGACAACCCGGAGGCGGTCTCCGCCATCGCCATGAGCCTGAAGATCCCCGGCGGCGACCGTTCCATCGACGCCAGGACGCTCCCCCACGACGACCCCGTCAAGCTCGGCGAGCTGCTCGACTCCCACACCGTGTTCGGCCGGGTCAGCCCGCAGCAGAAGCGGCAGTTCGTCGGCGCCCTCCAGGCCCGCGGGCACACCGTGGCCATGACCGGCGACGGCGTCAACGACGTCCTCGCGCTCAAGGACGCCGACCTCGGCATCGCCATGGGCGCGGGCAGCCCGGCCACCAAGGCGGTGGCCCAGGTGGTGCTGCTGGACAACAAGTTCGCCACGCTGCCGCACGTCGTCGGCGAGGGCCGCCGGGTGCTGGCCAACATCGAACGCGTCTCCAACCTCTTCCTCACCAAGACCTTCTACGCCATCGTGTTGTCGCTGGCCGTCGGCGTGGCCGGGGTGATGTTCCCGTTCGCGCCCCGCCACTCCACCCTCACCAACGCGCTGACCATCGGCATCCCGGCGTTCTTCCTGGCGCTCGCGCCCACGTTCGAACGGGCGCGGCCGGGGTTCGTCCGGCGGGTGCTGCGCTTCGCCGTGCCGGCGGGGGTGTTGTGCGCGGGCGCGGTGCTGCTGTCGTTCTGGACCGCGCACAGCGGCACCTCCACCCTGACCGAGGACCAGACGTCCGCGGTGATCACCCTCTTCCTCACCACGTGGTGGGTGCTCGTGCTGATCACCAGGCCGCTCAACTGGTGGCGGATCACGCTGCTGGCGTCCATGGCGGGGCTCTTCGCGCTCGCCCTGTCGCTGCCGCCCGTCAGGCGATTCTTCGCCCTCGCGCCCGGCGACCTGAGCAACGACCTGACGGCCGTCGGCATCTCCGTGGTGGCCGCTGCGGCGATCAGCATCGCGGTCAAGGTCGCCGGTACCCTTAGAACATGACCGACCCGCAGCTAGTGCTCACCGAGCGCGTCCAGCAGGCGCTGGCAAACGCGTTCGGCGCCGAGCACGCCGACGCAGACCCGCTGATCCGGCCTTCCCAGTTCGCCGACTTCCAGGCGAACGTCGCGATGAGCCTGGCCAAGCGCCTGCGACGGTCCCCGCGGGAGGTCGCCGAGGCGATCAAGGCCGAGCTGTCCGACTTTCCCGGCACGGTCGAGGTCAGCGGCCCCGGCTTCCTCAACATCACGCTCGCCGACTCCTGGATCGAGTCCCAGGCCGCGGGCATGCGCGACGACCAGCGCCTCGGCGTCGGCACGAGCACACCCGCGCAGACCATCGTGATCGACTACTCCGCGCCCAACGCGGCCAAGGAGATGCACGTCGGCCACCTGCGCACCACCATCGTCGGCGACTCCCTCGCCCGCCTGCACGAACACCTCGGCAACAAGGTGATCAGGCAGAACCACCTCGGCGACTGGGGCACGCCGTTCGGCATGCTCATCGAGCACCTGCTCGACATCGGCGAGCCGGCCGCGGTCGACCAGCTCGAAGCGGGCATGGGCACCGAGTTCTACCAGGCGGCGCGGGCCAAGTTCGACGCCGACGAGGGCTTCAAGCAGCGTGCCCGGGTCCGGGTCACCACCCTCCAGTCGGGCGACCCCGCCACCATGCGCCTGTGGCACGTCTTCATGGACGCCACCGTCCGCTACTTCAACAAGGTCTACTCCCTGCTCGGCGTCACGCTGACCGACGCCGACCTCGCGGGCGAGAGCATGTACAACCCCATGCTGGAGAAGACCTGCGCCGACCTCGAGTCGTCGGGCGTCGCGGTCCACAGCGAGGGCGCGCTCTGCCTGTTCCCGCCCGGCTTCACCGGCTCCGACGACAAGCCCCTGCCGCTCATCATCAGGAAGAGCGACGGCGGCTACGGCTACGCCTCCACCGACATGGCGGCGATCCGCTACCGCGTCCACGACCTGAAGGCCGACCGCATCCTCTACGTGGTGGGCGCCGACCAGGCGCTGCACTTCCGCATGGTGTTCGCCTCCGCGCAGATGGCCGGCTGGCTGCCCGACACCGTCTCGGCCGAACACGTCCAGATCGGCATGATGCTCGGCAAGGACGGCCGCCGCTTCAAGACCAGGTCGGGCGAGTCCATCAAGCTGATGGACCTGCTCCAGGAGGGCGTCGACCGGGCCTCGGCGGCCATCGCCGAACGCGGCTACGACGAGGCCACCCGCAACGAGATCGCCCTGGCCGTCGGCATGGGCGCGGTGAAGTACGCCGACCTGTCGGTCAGCCACGACAGCGAATACGTCTTCGACTACGACCGCATGCTGGGCTTCACCGGCAACACCGGCCCCTACATGCAGTACGCCACCGCCCGCATCCGGTCCATCTTCCGCAAGGCGGACATGGAACCGGCGGCCGCCACGTCCCCGATCCTCCTGGCCGAGCCCGCCGAGCGCGCCCTGGCCCTGCACCTGCTCGGCTTCGGCACGCTCATCGAAGAGGCCACCGCCCGCTCCGAGCCCCACCGGCTGTGCAACTTCCTCTTCGAGACGTCGAGCCTGTTCAGCACGTTCTACGAGCAGTGCCCGGTGCTGCGGTCCGACGTCGAGCCCGACACCCGCGCCTCGCGGCTGGCCCTGTGCGCGCTGACCCTGCGCGTGCTCGAAACCGGCCTCGACCTTCTGGGCGTCCCCGTCCCCGACCGCATGTAACAGGCAGTTGGCTCAAAGTCTCCCGTTCCGTCATGGGCGCGCCTCCACCGGGTTGGCGCGCCCTAACGGCTAGGCTTTACGCGGTCATGAACTGAGGCCGAAATGGGGGAGTTCTCTGCCTTGAGCACGGACCTGACTGCGAGCCCCCAAGCAGCGACGGAGTTGCAACGCTACGCCGAGGCGCTGCTGGCGCACCTCGCCGCCAATGGCACCGCTCCTCCCGCCGCTCCGGGCTTTCGCGACATACCCGGCCACTGGCTGCCCCCTGCCGTCGAAGCACTGGTCGCCATCCTCGCCGGCGACGACCCGCTCGAACCACTGAGCAGGGCCGCCGGCCGTGACCAGCAGCAGACCGCGCTCTTCCTGTGCCTGGCCCTGGCGGTGTCCGGGCAGGGCAGCCGCATCCACGCCTCCTGGCTCGGCACGGCCTTCGGCGAGCTGTCGCTCGACCGTCCCGTCACCCACGGCCAGCGCTCGCTCTGGCTGGCCGCCGCCCGCGGCGCCTACGGCCCGGCCGGCAAGATCTTCGTGCTGCGCAAGCTCGACGCGCTGGCCGTGCAGGAGCACGCCGACGTCGAGGAGTGGGTGCAGGCGCTGGTGCCCGGCGAGCCCGCGGTCGTCGTGCCGCCGTCGCTGGCCGACTTCCCGGAGATGGCCGAAATCTCCGACCTGGCCCGTCCGGCGGTCGCGGCCGCCCGCCTGTCCAGGCTGCGCGGCCGCTGCGCCGAGATCACCTCGGCCCGGCAGGCCGACCACGACTCCGCCGCCCCGCTCAGCAACAGCTCGGCCAGCCCGGCCGCGTCCTGGGCCGAGGACGAGCCGCTGGCGGTCCTGCGCGCCCAGATCGGGCAGGGCGGCCCGGCCGGCCCGATGGCCTCGCTGATCTCCCACCTGCTCGACGACCTGCGTCCCGGCGCCGACCCGCACCTGGCCGCCATCGCCCTGCACGTCGCCGCGCCCATCCTGCGCGGCCTGGCCGAGGAGCTCGAAGCCGACAGCCGGCTGACGCCGCCCGCCACGCTGACCGTCCCGCTGCTCGGCCACCGCATCCACCTGCGCCCCGAAGGCCCCGACGAGACGTCGATCGCCACGGCGGAACACGCCATCCTCACCGAGGGCGTCGTGCCGCGCGGCCGGCCGTGGGCCGCGTTCGTGCTGATCGTGGCGGGCGTCGCGTGCCTGGCCGGAGCGGCGTTCAGCGCCTCGCTCCTGCTGGCCGCCGCCGGGGTGGCCATGCTCGGGCTGGGCGGCTGGCAGCTCTGGCAGCGCCACAAGACGGTCGTCGCCGACGCCCGTTACGTGGCCGCCCAGGTCAACGAGCTGAAGGAGCTGGCCGAGGGCGCCGTCTGGGCCCTGCACGCCTACGCCAGAGAAGCGGACGCACGCGCGAAACAGGCCGCTGACGATGCAGCCGAGCTCACCCGGCTGATTCGTCGCGGCCCGCGCGCTGCTTAGACCCGATCAGGTCGTCTCGATCTCCACGTGCGCCGGCGCGAGCAGGAACACGCGATCGGCGATGCGCTCGATCCGACCCTCGCAACCGAACGCGAGCCCGGCGGCGAAGTCGACCATCCTCGTCGCCTCGGGCATCGCCATGCCCGTGACGTCCATGATCACCGTCTGCCCGTCACGGAAGTGCTGACCGATCAACGGTGCGTCGTTGTACTTGAGCGGCTGGACCATCACGATGCGCGACGCGTCGACGTTCGCGCGCCACCGCCGGGCGGCCCGCTCCGTCGCCGGAACGTACTCGTCCTCGTAGTGCTCGTCGTCTTCATAGCCGTCGTCGTAGTGATCGACCCCGCTCAGGCCAAGGTAGTTCACCACCTTGCGCACTGCCCCCATCGGCTTGTCCTTTCCTCAGGAACTCACCGTAATCGGCACGTCCCTACACATTGGACGGTAACCGACGATTCCGCATTCGCCACGCGACACGCCCAGCCCTAATTCCATTTTGTACGGCTTGCAACCCGCTTGCATCTGGATATCCGTCCCCCCCGTATAGCATCGGCCACATGCGCCTGTTCACTGTAGACGCCTTCACCGACACAGCTTTCAAGGGTAATCCCGCAGGTGTCTGCCTGCTGGACTCTCCGGTTACTGATGGGTGGATGCAGAGCGTAGCCGCCGAGATGAACCTCTCCGAGACCGCCTTCCTGCTCGGCGATTCCCTACGGTGGTTCACCCCTGTGGTCGAGGTCACTCTCTGCGGTCATGCCACGCTGGCGACCGCTCACGTTCTGTATTCGACCGGAGCCGCGACCGGCCCCGTCGAATTCCGCACGGCCGGCGGAACGCTAACCGTGAATCGCGCCGCCGGAGACCTCATCACGATGGATTTTCCGGCCAAGGAGGTGACGCCCGCCACGGTTCCCGACGGCCTGGAGAAAGCGCTCGGAGCCACCCCGGTGCGGGTCGGGAAAAGCGACCTGGACCTGCTGGTCGAGGTCGATTCAGAGGAGACGGTACGCGCCCTGCGCCCCGACATCCCGGCCCTGTCGGCAGTGGACGCCCGCGGTGTCATCGTCACCGCCCGCGGCACCGGCACGGATTTCGTCTCACGATTCTTCGCTCCCAAAGTGGGCGTCGCCGAGGATCCGGTGACGGGCTCGGCCCACTGCGCCCTGTCGCCGTACTGGTCCGCGCGGCTCGGCCGCACGACTCTGACCGGTGCGCAGCTCTCCGCCAGAGGCGGCCTGGTCCACACCCGCCTCGACGGCGACCGAGTCCACCTCGCCGGCCATGCCGTGACGATACTCACCGGCACACTCCTCACGCCCAGGTAAAAACTTCCTTACCCTCCTTGCTTCCCTCCACTCGGCTGTCTAACCTACAAATCGAGTTGGAGGTTAGCTATCACGACAGAAGCAGGAGGTTCGGAACCATGCTGCTGACTACGATCGACCCGTTCTTCCAGGAGTTCGAGCGCCAGTTCAACCGGCTGGCCCGCCAGACCTTCGACAACGGCGGCGCCGCCACGATGCCGATGGACGGCCTGCGTCGCGACGACGACGTCGTCCTGCGCTTCGACCTGCCCGGCATCGACCCGGACTCCATCGAGGTGACCGTCGACCGGGGCGTCCTCACCGTCGGCGCCCGCCGCGAGGACGAGCTCGCCGAGAACGAACGCCTGTTCGTCCGCGAGCGCCCGATGGGCACGTTCACCAGGCGCGTCTACCTGTCGGAGCACCTCGACAGCGACCGCATCGACGCCGGCTACGCCAACGGCGTGCTCACCGTCCGCATCCCCGTCCTCGAACGCGCCAAGCCGCGCAAGGTGGAGATCCGGCGCAACGACACGAAGGCCATCCGGGCCTGACCCGGCACCGGGGGCGGGGCATCCCGGCCCCGCCCCCGAACCCCGAGGAGGCCACGATGCCCGACCTGCCCTTCGACGACGAGCACGCCCCGCTCTACTCCCTGGGCCAGGTCGCCGAGATGCTCCAGGTCCGCCAGGCCTACCTCCGCCGCCTGGACGAGCACGACGTCATCAGCCCGAGCCGCTCATCCGGCGGCCAACGCCGCTACTCCCGCAGCGACATCCTGATCGTCCAGCACGTGACCGACCTCGCCGACCAGGGCATGACCCTGATCGCCATCCGCCGCATCCTGGAACTCGAACGCGAACTCGCCGACGTCCGCCGGCAACTCCACGAAGCCCACACCCGCCTCGGCGACCCCACCTAACATGCGGCGGGCTGGTTGAGGTGGGCTTCCTGTCCTCTCCCCAACGAGGCCAGCCGGCCCCCGGGAGATCGCGACGACGAGCAACAGCCTTCCGGAGCTCGCCCAGACCGCCGACGCCAAGCTGCCCGCCCCGCCATCCAGGACCGCCTGCCGCGTCACCGCAAGTCATCACGAACCCCGATCCCCGCCTACCGGCTACCGGCTACCGGCTACCGGCTACCGGCTACCGGCTCAAGAATCGCCCCCAGCCCGCGCCACCGGCCGCCCCAGGCACAAACACCACCCCGACCTGTCGGGCATAGGATGCGCCCTTGCCGCATCGCCGCCAGACCCCGACAGGACTCACCCGCCATGAACCCCCACCACGAACACCTTCGCGCCCGGTTCCGAACCGCTCCGCTCCAACCCCCGCCCGCGCCCTGGCGCCCCTTGCCACCAGTAGCGGTCGGCGGCTTGACCGGCGTCGGCTTCGCCGTACACCCCGAATCCGGCGAAGACCTCATCCTCGTGACCTCTCACCAAGGACGCGGCATCCTCAACTGCGTCACCGGCCGGCGCATGGCCCGCGACCCCGACCCAGACCCGGCCTGGCCGGACGACTACACCCTCACCTGCCAAGGCATAGGACCTCTTACAGGTACCCCCATCAAGATCTCCGGCCTCCTGGGCGGCGGACTGCACACGACCACCACGAACGGATGGTCCATCGATGTCGTCACACCCGACTGGCCCATCGCAAGCGTCCTGCTGTCCAGCAGAGGGGACCCCTACCGCGACGAACCCGGATCAACCTGGTGGCACATCCACCGCGAAGAAGCCTGCGAGCTCCGCACAGCCGGCTTCTCCCCCACGGGCCACACCCTGGCCATCGCCTCCAGCTGCACACTCACCCTCTTCGCCCACCCCTGACATCCAGCCAACTGCCATGGCATCAGAACAGCCACCCTGCAAAGCCTCGCTGGACCCTCGATGACGCCCAGCCCGGGTCCCCTACCAACACAAACCTGACCCCTGGGTGTACACAGCTACGCCACCAGCCCGGACAGTCCAGTGGAGACATCCGACAGGCCCGCCACAGCACTGATGGTCGTGGCCGACAGACACACCCCCCAGGCACGAGCAGGACTTCCCTGAGAGCACGCAGTTCTGATCATCGCCAAGTCCCGGTCATCGCCGAAGGTGAGTCTGCTTCTATGGCCCGGCTCCACAGCTGGCTGCTGGCTGTCGCGGCTTCCAGGAGCCGGTCATCGGGGGCGCGCAGCACAACAGTGACAGCGCCTCCTCCCCGCATAGTGACGGCGCATCCTGCCACTCACGCAGCGCCCTCGCCAATCCACCACACCACGCCCTCCGCCCCTCGCCCTCCTCCACGAGGTGGGCCAGTACCTCCAGCCCCCCACCCATAGCGCGTCCGCCCTTCAGCACGCCCCCCGGGCACGCCACCACACCCCCAAGGCCCATCTAACAGGCCATGCCCAACACCCGCACTTGGGACTCGGACACGTGGCAGCGGCAGCGGCAGCCTACCCACGGCAGGTCTCCGCGCCTCTACACCCCGCCCCCAGCGACAACACCCGGAAAGCCCCGGGCCTTGCCAACCTGATGATGCGGGTCAGTAGCAGTAGGCGCAGTCACGGAGCGGGCGGGATAAGAAGGACGCTACCGATCCGCTGCCTCATCGTTCCGTGGCCCCATCTGGCCACTGATCAAGCCGCCGCACGCACCCGAACCCCCCGATGTAGGCCTGCGGGTCAGTCCTCTTCCAGGGCCTCCCCTTCCTGCAACTTCACCGCTGGTCGCTGGCTTCCGTTCGTATGATGGGCAGATCTCTGCATGGCGCCAGGAACCTCTCGAGATACCAGCCGAGATCGACGAACTCCGGCATGAGGGGGATGGTGCGGTAATCCAGCAGAGGAATCAGAGAGACCGACGTTCTATCCTCGTGGAACAGCACGTTCGCGCAAGTCTCCCCGTCGGGCAGCCTGGCGGTTATGCCTACCGCCTCCCCGGCCTCATGGCAGGTGCGCATGACACGCTTCGCCTTGGCCAAGCCGTCCTGCGGCAGGTGCTTCCAGTCGTAGTCGGTCATGTACCAGATGGCATCCTCTTCGCGGAGCAAATCCCAACCCGCATGGGTGAGCCGATCAAGGATGTCCACAAAATCGATGTTGTTTCTGAACACTAAGCTGATGGCGACGTCGCGGCTCATATCTCTTCGGCTCCGGCTTGGTGGAAGGAGACGCTCGTGACGAGCGATCCTGCGGCGGATGGCTGCGTCTTCCAGCTAGATGGCGCAGCTCAGTAGCGGTAGACGTTGAGCTCTCGCCAACATGGTCGTGTAGATCACCACAGGTCCACCAGGAGCGGATTGGCGTGAGAAGAGACTCCCGGTAAGACAGCAGTTAACGAAGATCCAGTACCCCAACCAAGGGCTTCGATGCTGTCCTACCGTTCCTCGATACCCCTGTGCTCGCCTTGCGTAACGGCGACACCTAGAAGGCTGTCTGCGGTTGTGGGCCGGCGCCGCCTTGCACATGCTGGGGTGAATGTCGGCATTCAGCAGAGGCATAGGGCCGGCCCAAGGACGAGCCCAGAGGACCGCGAGCCCAGGATCCGGATACGAACCCTCAGTCTTCTTGCAGGCGGGGCTCGGCCTCTCCTCGGAGGCGGGGCTGGATACGGCTTCTCAGTCTCCTTCGAAGTGGGGCCGGCGCGGGGTCCACCAGCCAGTCCCCCGTGCCGGTCCACGGACCGGCCCCCAGGGCTGGCCACCCAGGGCCGGCGCCGCCACCCACCAGCCGCCAGCACCCAGCACCCAGCACCCAGAGACAGCCCCCGGACAATGAAACACCCCGGACATGCGGAAAGGGCCCCGACCGAAGCCGAAGCCCTCAACCGGAACCCTCCCGTGAACGCGAAGAAGCCCCACACAACCGTGTGGGGCCCCTTCAAAAGATTGTCCGGCGGTGACCTACTCTCCCACACCCTCCCGAGTGCAGTACCATCGGCGCAGAGAAGCTTAACTTCCGGGTTCGGAATGTAACCGGGTGTTTCCTTCCCGCCATAACCGCCGTAACCCTATGAAACAAACAAACACAACTGCTTGCTGTCTCAGAATTGCCTAGTGGACGCGAGCAAAAGCTTTGAGGTCAAGTCCTCGGCCTATTAGTACCGGTCAGCTCCACACATTACTGTGCTTCCACCTCCGGCCTATCAACCCGGTCGTCTACCGGGAGCCTTAC
>NZ_JBEXYK010000017.1:0-147205 GCF_040630865.1 Nonomuraea sp. NPDC005730 | reverse complement strand
AAGTTAAGCTTCTCTGCGCCGATGGTACTGCACTCGGGAGGGTGTGGGAGAGTAGGTCACCGCCGGACAATCTTTTGAAGGGGCCCCACACGGTTTGTGTGGGGCTTCTTCGCGTTCAAAAGCATGGCAACACGAACAGGGCCACCCCCAGCAGCCGGGGTGGCCCTTTTGTGCGTTCGGGGACCAGTGGGTCAGACGCGCTGCCACAAGGCCGGGACGTTGGGTGGCTCCCAGCCAGTCAGTGACGTGTGCCCCTGCAGGCACCGGTACGTCGACCCGCCGTAGGTCACCTGGTCACCCGCCTGGTAGGTCACCCCAACCTTCCAGGTTCCGCCGCCCGGAGACGGGCTAGTCGTGGGCGTGGGAGTAGGCGTCTGTGTGGGTGGCACGCCCTGGACGTTGAGCACGAAGTCGAACGTCGCTTCCTTCCCCGAACCGACGGGGCGGACGTTCATGAGCAGTCTCGGGTCGTAGATGCTGTCGGTGTTGTTGCGCGGTTCGCCCGGGAAGTAGAGCTGCGTGGTGAGGATCCCGCGGCCCGGAGCCTGCGCCTTGACGTGGATGTGCCGGGTACGGCCGGGGTAGAGGCCGGGCACGATGGTGGTGAGTTTGAAGGCCCCCTGGGCGTTCGTGTACTGGTGCCCACGGAAGTTGTACGTGACGTTGTCGTAGTTGCCGTTGGTGTCGGCCTGCCAGAAGTCGAGCAGGACGTTCGCCAGTGGCTGACAGGACAGTCCGAACACGTATCCGCTCACCGTCAGCGGGGTTCCCGAGCCGGGGAGGGTCGAGCGCTGGGGGGAGTTGGGCTTGAAGTAGGGGCCCTCGGTCTGCGAGATCGTGAGATCGTCACCGTCGTCGCAGAACGGGGTGGGCTCAAGCTGCTGGCCGGTCCCTGCCATGGTGCGGGCCAGGGCCGGCACCTCGCCGATCAGGAACGGGACCGGTGTCGCTATGAGAGCCGCCTTGAACAGCGCTTTCCTGGTGATACCGCGCTGCCTTTCCTCGCGAGTGTTCTCGCCTTCCACGATGGCCTCCTTGAAAGCGCCTGCTGGGGGGTAAAGCAGGCTGTTCTCCAAGGTGGCACCCTGCGGCGGAGGTGAGTACCCTCTAATTTTCTATACGATTCACGATATGTTTGCCCCGCGTCCAGACCGCTACGCGTGGTCAGTAGGGTTGAGGGGTGGATTATCGTGCGGTTGAACGTGCCATCCTGGAGCGGGGCGTCGAGTGGGATTTCGAGCCGACGCTCGACAGGATCGCTGCGCTCATGGATTTGCTCGGCTCGCCTCAGCGGGCGTACCCGGTCATACACATCGCCGGCACCAACGGCAAGACGACCACGGCGCGGCTGACCGAGGCGCTGCTTCGGGAGCGCAACCTGAGGGTGGGCCGGTTCACCAGCCCGCACCTGGTCACCGTGCGCGAGCGCATCACGGTCGACGGCGAGCCGTTGAGCGAGGAGCGTTTCGCCGAGGTCTACGAGGAGATCGCGCCCTACGTCGAGCTGGCCGACGCGCAGGGGCACCGGCGCATCCAGTTCTTCGAGCTGCTGACGGCCATGGCGTTCGCGGCCTTCGCCGACACGCCGGTAGACGTCGCGGTCATCGAGGCCGGCATGGGCGGGTCATGGGACGCGACGAACGTCGCAGACGGCCTGGTGTCGGTCATCACACCCATCTCCCTCGATCACATGGATCGTCTGGGTCCTGACATCCCGAGCATCGCCGGGGAGAAGGCCGGGATCATCAAGCCGGGCGCCACGACCGTGCTCGCTCAGCAGGAGCTGGCCGCGGCCGAGGTGCTGATGCGCCGCGCGGCCGAGGTCGGCGCGGTGGTGGCGCGCGAAGGGCTGGAGTTCGGCGTGCTCGGCCGAGAGCTGGCGATGGGCGGGCAGTTGCTCACGCTGCGCGGGCTCAAGGGCGTCTACGACGAGATCTACCTGCCGCTCCACGGCAGCTACCAGGCGAGCAACGCGGTGTGCGCGCTGGCCGCCGTCGAGGCGCTGACCGGTGGCGACGATCCGCTCGACGCCGACCTGGTGCGCCAGGCGTTCGCCCAGGCGGCCTCGCCCGGCCGGATGGAGGTCGTACGGCACACACCCACGGTGGTGATCGACGCGGCGCACAACCCCGGCGGGCTGGAGGCGAGCCTGGAGGCGCTGCACGAGGCCTTCGACTTCGCCAAGGTGATCGGCGTGGTCGCGGTCATGCGCGACAAGGACGTCGAGACCCTGCTGGAGCTGCTGGAGCCGATGCTCGACGAGATCGTGGTGACGCGTAACTCCTCGCCCAGGTCGTTGTCGGCGCAGGAGCTCGCCGCGCTGGCCGTGCCGCTGTTCGGCGAGGACCGCGTGCACGTCGTCGAACGGCTCGACGAGGCCATCGACAGGGGCATCGGCATCGCCGACGCCGAGGGTGAGTTCAGCGGGACCGGGGTGTTCATCACCGGTTCAGTGGTCACGGCCGGAGATGCCCGGCATCTGCTCAAGGCGGATGGTGTGAGATGAATTTCGAGGTCACACCGGGCATGCGCAGGCTCGGCGCGAGCGTGCTCGGCATGGAGGCCATCGTGGCCGGGCTCATCACGCCGGTGGCGATCACCGTGGGCGGCGTGGCCCCCGCGCTCGCCGTCACGGTGGGCATCGGGCTCGCGGTGTTGTGCGTGGTCGCCGCGGGCCTGCTCAAGCGGCCCTTCGGGTACGTCATGGGCAGCGTCATCCAGGTGCTGGCCATCGCCACGGGCTTCCTCGTGCCGACCATGTTCTTCCTCGGCGCGATCTTCGCGGCGCTGTGGATCACCGCGATTATCGTAGCTCGCCGTGTCGAGGGCGTGACTTCCCGCTAAAGTCGGCCTACATGGCCGTCCCCCCGATTCAACGGTCGCCGCATCCGGCTGGCCTCAGACATGCCTGGCTGCTCGACGTGGTGCTCGGGCTGCTCGTCCTCGTGGCGTTGCCGCTGGCGATCGTCGCGATACCCAACACGCTGTCCGTGGTCGCCGATCTGCTGCCGGGCGACTTCGACCAGATCGGACTGAGTCGTACGCACGGGCTGGCGCTGCCCGCCCTGATGCTGACGGTGCCGCTGGCGGCCGTCGCGTTGCGGCGGCTGAAGGTGGCCCACGTGCTGGTCGCGGGGCTCGCGCTGGTGGCGGTGGCCGACGCGGCGGGCGGATACGCGGCCTCCGAGCTGGTCGTCGGGGTCGTACGCGTGCTGCGCGGCGTCGGCGGCGGCCTGATCGTGCCGGCCACGCTGGTGGCGGTCTGGGACCGTACGCCCGCGCTGCGCGGCCTGTGGGCCGGGGTGTTGTGCGTCAGCCTGCTGGAGGCTCAGGCGTTCGCGCTCTGGCCGCTGGTCGACGTGACGAGCTGGAAGGTCACGCTGCAGCCCTACCCGATGGCCACCGGGGTCGCGCTGGCGCTGGCGGCGGCGTACCTGGTGGTCTGGAGGTTCGCCGGGCGGCGGCCCGCGCCCGCGCCGGACGCCAGGGAGCGCAGCCGGCTGCTGCTCGCGGCCGTGCCCGCGGCGGGCATCGCGGTCATGGCGGTCAGCACGGCGAGCGCGGGGTGGGGCGTCGTCCCGGTGATCCTGCTGGCGGGGGTGGCGATCGCCGGGCTGCTGGCGCTCGGCTCGATCGGACGGGCGGAAGGACGCACGCACGCGTACACGATGGTGGCCGTCGGGGTGGTGCTGCTGCCGAGCACGGCCCAGGTCACGCTGGTGGAGATGGGCGGTCTGGGCGGGCCGGGGCTGCGTGGGCTGTGGACGCCCTTCGGGGTGGCGGCGGTGCTCGCGGTCGTCGCCGGGGTGGGCGTGCGGCTGTTCGCCAGGGGCGTGGGGCGGCTCGCGGCGCCGCTCGGGCTGCTGGCGATGGTGGTCGGCCTGTGCTCGGTGCGGCTGGTCGTCCCGTCGGCCGACGGGCTGGTGCTGGCGGTGCCGTTCACGCTGCTCGCGGTGGGGGCCACCGTGGCGGTCACGGCCACGCTCGGCGAGGTCGGTATCGGGGCGGCGGTGTTCGGGTTGTCGCTGGGCGTCGCGGGCGTGCTGGCGGGCTATTTGCTGGGCACCGGCGTGCAGATGTGGATGCTGGAGGGGGTCGGGTCGCGCCAGGAGCTGGTCGACAGCTTCGTGGGCGCGTTGCACTGGTGGGCGTTGATCGGCGGGTTCCTGCTGGTGGGCGTGATCGTGCTGGCGGCGGTGATGGGGCGGCGGCCGTCCCGGGAGGAGGAGCCGCCGTCCGGCGGCGAGCCGGCGGAGGTCGCGGTCGCGGTCGGGGCCGGTCGCGAGCGCGGAGGCGCGGCGCAGGAGCCGGTCACGACGTGGGGCTCGGTCGTTCCCGAGGGTTCTCCCGCGCCGGAGCAGGACGAGCCTGCCGAGCCCGCGCCCGCGGTGCCGCCGCAGGCGCCATCGCCGGAGGACGGCGAGCGGTCCTGAAGTCCTCGCCCGCGCGCGTCATGCCTGTGGCGCCGAGGGTGTGGGCGCGGACGGTAAGCTGAGCGACGGCTATGGCGACGCGAGGGCCCGTGTCCCGCGGAGCGCCCTCGTGGTCAGGCCAGGCGCCCGTAGCCGCGACCCGAATCTGTTCAAAGGAGAACCACACGTGTCCGAGCGCACTCTTGTCCTGATCAAGCCCGACGGGGTGAAGCGTGGCCTCATCGGTGACGTGATCGCCCGCGTGGAGCGCAAGGGCCTCAAGGTCGTGGCGATGGACCTGCGCACCCTCGACGCCGACACCGCCAAGGCGCACTACGCCGAGCACGCCGAGAAGCCGTTCTTCGGCGAGCTGGTCGACTTCATCACCTCGGCGCCGCTCGTGGCCATGGTCCTTGAGGGCCCGCGCGCCATCGAGGCCTTCCGTGCGCTGGCCGGCGCCACCGACCCGGTCAAGTCCGCCCCCGGCACCATCCGCGGCGACCACGCCCTGGAGATCGGCGAGAACGTCGTCCACGGCTCCGACTCGCCCGACTCCGCGGCCAGGGAGATCAAGATCTTCTTCCCTGACCGCTTCTAGCAGTCAGCTTCACCCGCGCGCCCGCCGGCCTCACGCCGCGCGGGCGCGTCTTTTGTCGGCGGTGAGTTGTAGCGTTCACCGAGTCTGGCAGGCGTCGGCGCAGGTGATCCGGTCGTGTGGGTGCAATTCGGGCAAAATCCAGGTTGAGGTAGGGGCTGGAGATTTTTGTGGAGCGCGAGGGCTCATTGCGCTCACTGGTGGGTACGTCACGTTACGATTCGAATTCGATCCGTAGTCATTCGCGAACGACGATACGGAGGGCTCCGTTCCCCATGGGCAGCAAGCTCGCGTTTCTCGGCCGTGACATGGCGGTCGATCTGGGCACCGCCAACACGTTGGTGTACGTGCGTGGCCGGGGCATCGTGCTCAATGAGCCGTCAGTCGTAGCGATCAACACCACCACAGGCAAGATCGTGGCGGTGGGCATCGAGGCAAAGCGAATGATCGGTCGTACGCCCGGCAACATCGTCGCCATCCGCCCGCTGAAGGACGGCGTGATCGCCGACTTCGACGTCACCGAACGGATGTTGCGCTACTTCATCCAACGAGTGCACAGACGACGCCATTTCGCCAAGCCGCGCATCATCATCGCCGTGCCGAGCGGCATCACCAGCGTCGAACAGCGCGCGGTGAAGGAAGCCGGATACCAGGCCGGCGCAAGGAAGGTCTACATCGTCGAGGAGCCGATGGCCGCCGCCATCGGGGCCGGGCTGCCGGTGCACGAGCCCACCGGGAACATGGTGGTCGACATCGGTGGCGGCACCACCGAGGTGGCCATCATCTCGATGGGCGGCGTGGTCACCAGCCAGTCGATCAGGATCGGCGGCGACGAGCTCGACCAAGCGGTGATCACGTTCGCCAAGAAGGAGTTCTCGCTGATGCTCGGCGAGCGCACCGCCGAGGAGATCAAGATGGCGATCGGGTCGGCCTGCCCCAACGGCGAGGAGTCCCACGCCGAGGTGCGGGGGCGCGACCTGGTCAGCGGGCTGCCCAAGACGATCATCGTGTCGAGCGAGGAGATCCGCAAGGCCACCGAGGAGCCGGTCAACGCGATCGTCGACGCGGTGAAGACCACCCTCGACAAGTGCCCGCCCGAGCTGGCGGGCGACATCATGGACCGCGGCATCGCCCTGACCGGCGGCGGTGCCCTGCTCAAGGGCCTCGACGAGCGGGTCAAGGCCGAGACCGGCATGCCCGTCCACCTGGTGGAGAACGCCCTCGACTCGGTCGCCATCGGCTCGGGCAAGTGCGCTGAGGAGTTCGAGGCCCTGCAGCAGGTGCTGGTTCCGGAGTCGCGGCACTGATGAGAGATTCGCGCCGGGCCCGGCTGATCCTGGGAGTGCTGCTGATGGTGGCGCTGGTCGTCCTGACCATCGACCATCGTGCGGGCGACAGCTCACCGCTGCGTCCGCTGCGCTCGGCGGGGTCCTGGGTGTTCGGCGCGGCCGAGCGGTTCGGCGGGGGCGTGGTGCGTCCCCTCGGCGGCTTCCTGCACGCCCTGGCCAGCGCGCCCAGCGCGCAGCGGCACATCGAGCAGCTGCAGGAGGAGAACGCCAGGCTTCGGGCCGGGCTGTCCTCCAGCACGCTCGACGCCACCCGCTCGGCGGAGCTGAAGAAGCTGCTCGGCCTCTCCGGCACCGGCGGCTACAAGGTGGTCACGGCCAACGTGGTGGCCAGGCGCGGGCAGCCGGGGTTCGAGGACAGCGTGCAGATCGACGTGGGCACCGGTGACGGGGTGCGTCCCGACATGACGGTGCTCAACGGTGACGGGCTGGTCGGCCGGGTCATCCACGCCTCGCCCGCCACCTCCACGGTGTTGCTGCTCAGCGACCCCGCCTCGGCCGCCGGGGGGCGGCTGGAGGGCGGTCAGGAGATCGGCGTGGTGCACGGGGTGGGCGAGAACGGGCGGCTCGTGCAGTTCCGCCTGCTCGACTCGACGGCGCCGATGGAGCGGGGCGGGCGCATCGTCAGCTTCGGCTCCAAGAACGGGCGGCCGTACGTGCCGGGGGTGCCGATCGGGGTGATCGAACGCGTGGAGTCGACGCCGGGGGAGCTGACCCGGATCGCCTACGCCAGGCCGTTCGCCGACCTGACGGCGCTCGACGTGGTCGGGGTGGTGGTCGAAGGGCCCAAGCGGGATCCGCGTGACGCGGTGCTGCCGGTCAAGGAGGGGGCGCGGTGATCGGCGACGGCACGGCCCCCGGCGAGGCCGCTGCTGGTGTGGTGATCGGGGGATGAGAAGCGTGCTGCTTTCGGCGGGGACGGAGGCGCGGTGATCGGGGCGATGGTCGTGGTGCTGGCGTTGCTGGCACAGGTCATGCTGGTCAACCGGCTGCCGTTGCCGGCGGGCGGCGCGCCTGACCTGGTGCTGCTGGCGGTGGTGGGCGTGGCGCTCGACCGGGGGCCGGTGGCGGGGGCGATGGTCGGGTTCTTCTCGGGGCTGCTGGTGGACCTGGTGCCGCCGACGGCGCATCTGATGGGCCAGTACGCGTTCGTGCTGGCCTTGGTCGGTTATGTGGCGGGGCGGGGCGCGGGCGGGCCGGCGACGACCGTCGTGCTGTGCGTGCTGATCGCGCCGCTGGTGGCCGTGGGGGTGGCCGGGCTGCTGTCCGATCCGCGGGTGTCGCTGGCGACGCTGACCCAGCAGGTGCCCGTCACCGTCCTCTACACGCTCATCGTGGCGCCGGTGGTGATCTGGCTGGCCACCCGGGGGAGACAGCCGAGGTTCTCGACATGATCCGCATGCGTACCAGGTTGCTGGTGCTGCACGTCCTGGTGGTGCTGCTGCTCGTCGTGCTCGCCGTACGGCTGTGGCAGGTACAGGTCGTGCGCGGCCAGGAGTTCGTGACCAGGGCGATGGAGACCAGGACGCGCACGGTGATCGTGCCCGCGGTGCGGGGGCAGATCCTCGACTCGTCGGGGCGTCCGCTGGTGCGCAACCGCACGGCGCTGGTCGTGTCCGTGGACCGGACGAAGCTGAACAGGATGCCGGGCGGGGGGATGAGCGTGCTGCGCAGGCTTTCCTCGGTGCTCGACCGGCCGGTCAAGGACCTGCGGCAGCGCATCACGCCCTGCGGGCCGGGGGTGGGCAAGCCGTGCTGGACGGGGTCGCCGTACCAGCCGGTTCCGCTGGACGAGAAGGTGGACACGCGCGAGGCGTTGCAGATCCTGGAGCGGCAGGAGGAGTTCCCGGGGGTCACCGCGGAGATCCACTCCGTCCGGCAGTACCCGGGCGGCCGGGCCGGGGCGCAGATGCTGGGTTACCTGCAGCCGGTGACCGAGGCGGAGCTGGAGAAGCGCGAGGGGCTCAAGGCCAGTTTCTCCGGTGTCGACCTGGCGGGGCGCGACGGCATCGAGTACGTCTACGACGACGCGCTGCGCGGCAAGTCGGGGCTGCGCAGGGTGCAGGTCGACCGGATGGGCAAGGCCCTCGGGGTCGAGGAGCAGGTGCCGCCGGTCGCCGGTGACCACCTGGTGACCAGCATCGACGCGCGGGTGCAGGCGGTGACGGAGAAGGCGCTCGCGCACGCGATGAAGAACGCGCCCGGGGCGGACGGCGGCGCCGCGGTGGTGCTCGACGCGCGTTCCGGGCGGGTGGTGTCGGTGGCCAGCGCGCCGGGGTACGACCCGGAGATCTGGGCCGGTGGCATCTCGGCCAAGGGGTACCAGTGGCTGTTGTCGGACAAGTCGGGTAAGCCGCTGGTGTCGCGGGCGATCAACGGGCAGTTCGCGCCCGGTTCGACGTTCAAGGTGTCGTCGGTGTCGTCGATGTTGCGGGCCGGGTATCCGATCAACGGCACGTACGACTGCCCCGGGGCGTACATGGTGGGCGACCGGTCCTTCAGCAACTTCCGGGGCATCGGCCTCGGGCAGATGAACCTGCACACGGCGCTGGTCAAGTCGTGCGACACCATCTTCTACCGGGCGGCGTACGAGCAGTACCTGAAGGACGGCGGGCGCAACCCGAAGAAGCGCACGAAGGAGGTGTTCGCCAACACGGCCAGGGCCTTCGGCTTCGGCCGGCCGACCGGGGTCGACCTGCCGGGCGAGTCCTCCGGGCGCATCCCCGACCGGGCCTGGAAGAAGGACCTGTGGAACCGGACCAGCGCCACGAGCTGCGAGCGGTCGCGCAAGGGATATCCGGAGGAGAAGGACCGGGCGCGGGCCGACTTCCTCAAACGCCTGGCCCTGGAGAACTGCACCGAGGGCTTCCTGCTGCGGCCCGGTGACTCGGCCAACTTCGCGATCGGGCAGGGCGACGTCCTGGTGACGCCGATGCAGCTCGCGCGGGCGTACATGGCGCTGGTGAGCGACGGCAAGGTCCGCAGCCCGCGCATCGGGTGGGCGCAGGTGAGACCCGACGGCAAGGTGGTCAAGACCATCGACGTGCCGGTGGTGGGCAAGCTGCCGATCAGCGACAAGGAACGCGCCTACATCAAGAGCGCGCTGAGCCAGGTGCCCTCCGACGGCACCGCGGCGGGGGCGTTCACCGGTTTCCCGATGGACAAGGTGCGCATCGGCGGCAAGACCGGTACCGCGGAGGTGTGGGGCAAGAAGGACACCTCGTGGTTCGCGTCGTTCGCGCCCACCAACAATCCGCAGTTCGTGGTGGTCGTCATGGTGTCACAGGGCGGCATGGGCGCCTCGACCGCGGCGCCGGCCGCACGTGAGATCTACGAGGGCATCTACGGCTTCAAGGGGGAGCCGGCCGCCGTGCCCGGCGGAAGACTCCCGACCAAGCTGCCGAAGTTCGCGCCCGACGGGACGGTGATCCACCAATGAACCGCGCCGTGGCCGCGCGGCGGCCCTCGCTCATCCAGCGGGCCATCGGCGAGCACTCGGTGGTTCGGCGCATGGACGGGCTGATGCTGGTCGCGGTGGCCGGGCTGTGCCTGATCGGCACTCTGCTGGTGTGGTCCTCGACCCGGACGTGGGCGCCCGGCGCCACCGGGCTGGTCAAGAAACACCTGCTCAACGAGGTCATCGGCGTGACCCTGTGCGCCGTGGTGGCGATGGTCGACCATCGGGCGATGCGGGCGTACGCGCCGCTGGTGTATCTGGTGTCGCTGGTGGGGCTGGCGCTGGTGATCACGCCGCTGGGCGCGACGATCAACGGGTCGCACTCGTGGATCCTGCTCGGCGGCGGGTTCGCGGTGCAGCCGTCGGAGTTCGCCAAGGTCGGGCTGCTGCTGATCATCGCGATGCTGCTGGCCCAGCCCGCCGAGGGCAGCGACCGGCCGCGCGGCCTGGACATCACGCTGGCCCTGATCGCGGCGGGCATCACGATGGGGCTGGTGATGCTGCAGCCCGACCTCGGCACGGCGCTCGTGCTCGCCGTGATCACGGCCGCGGGGCTGGTGATCGGGGGCGTGCGCAAGCGGTGGATCGTGGGGCTGGTGCTCGTGGCGGCGGCCGGGGTGTTCTGCGTGTTCTGGTTCAACCTGCTGGAGCCGTACCAGGTGGCGCGGTTCACCGCGTTCGTCGATCCGAAGGTGGATCCGCGCGGGGTGGGCTACAACAGCACGCAGTCGCTGATCGCGATCGGCTCCGGGCAGCTGCTGGGCAAGGGGCTCTTCGGCGGCGGGCAGACGACCGGCCGGTTCGTGCCCGAGCAGCACACCGACTTCATCTTCACGGTGGCGGGGGAGGAGTTCGGGTTCATCGGGTCGGTCACCGTGGTGCTGCTGCTCGGCGTGGTGCTGCTGCGCGGGCTGAAGGTCGCCAGGCACTGCGACGACCGGTTCGGCACGCTGGTCGCGGGCATGATCGTGTGCTGGTTCGCGTTCCAGACGTTCATCAATGTCGGGATGACGATCGGGATCATGCCGATCACCGGCCTGCCGCTGCCTTTCGTGTCCTACGGCGGCACTGCCACGTTCGCGAACCTCATGGCGGTAGGGCTGCTCCTGGCCATCAGAGTGCGGCGGCAGTCGTTCGACTGAGCGCGTTGCGGGGGCCGTCCGCCGGTGGGCCGGATTTGTCACCGTCCGCGCGCCGCTACCCTGGACGGTATGCCTGTCGAGTCGATATTCCACCGCCTGGAAGCGCTGCTGCCCAAGGTGCAGAAGCCCATCCAGTACGTCGGGGGTGAGCTCAACTCGACCGTCAAGGACTGGGACTCCGCCGACGTGCGGTGGGCGCTGATGTACCCGGACGCCTACGAGGTCGGGCTGCCCAACCAGGGCGTGGCGATCCTCTACGAGATCCTCAACGAGCTGCCCCGCACCCTGGCCGAGCGCACCTACGCGGTCTGGCCGGACCTGGAGGCCCTCATGCGGGCCGAGGGCGTGCCGCAGTTCACCGTCGACGGCCACCGGCCGGTGCGCGCCTTCGACGTGCTCGGCCTGTCGTTCTCGACGGAGCTGGGCTACACCAACATGCTGACCGCGCTCGATCTCGCCGGGATCCCGCTCAACGCGGTCGACCGGGGTGAGGACGACCCGATCGTGCTCGCCGGCGGTCACGCGGCCTTCAACCCCGAGCCGATCGCCGACTTCCTCGACGCGGCCGTGCTCGGCGACGGCGAGCAGATCTCGATCGCCATCTCCGAGGTCATCCGCGAGTGGAAGGCCGAGGGGCGTCCCGGCGGGCGCGACGAGCTGCTGATGCGGCTCGCCGAGTCCGGCGGCGTCTACGTGCCGAAGTTCTACGACGTCGACTACCACCCCGACGGGCGCATCAAGCGTGTCGCGCCCAACAGGTCCGATGTGCCGTGGCGGGTGCACAAGCACACCGTGATGGACCTCGACGAGTGGCCCTATCCGAAGAAGCCGCTGGTGCCGCTGGCCGAGACGGTGCACGAGCGGTTCAGCGTGGAGATCTTCCGCGGCTGCACGCGCGGCTGCCGCTTCTGCCAGGCGGGCATGATCACCCGTCCGGTGCGGGAGCGTTCGATCACCACGATCGGCGCCATGGTCGAGAACGGCATCAAGGAGTCCGGCTTCAACGAGGTCGGCCTGCTGTCGTTGTCCTCGGCCGACCACTCCGAGATCGGTGAGGTCGCCAAGGGCCTGGCCGATCGCTACGAGGGCACCAACACCTCGCTGTCCCTGCCCTCGACCAGGGTCGACGCGTTCAACATCGACCTGGCCAACGAGTTCTCCAGGAACGGCAGGCGCTCGGGTCTCACGTTCGCCCCCGAGGGCGGCTCCGAGCGTATGCGCAAGGTGATCAACAAGATGGTCACCGAGGAAGACCTCATCCGCACGGTCACCACCGCTTACTCGCAGGGCTGGCGGCAGGTGAAGCTCTACTTCATGTGCGGCCTGCCCACCGAGCAGGACGAAGACGTGCTCGGCATCGCCGACCTGGCCAAGAAGGTCATCCAGGCGGGCCGTGAGGCGACCGGCAGCCGCGACATCCGCTGCACCGTCTCCATCGGCGGGTTCGTGCCCAAGCCGCACACCCCGTTCCAGTGGGCCGGGCAGGCCGACCACGAGACCGTCGACCGGCGGCTCAAGGCGCTGCGCGACTCGCTGCGCGGCGACAAGCAGTACGGCCGGGCCATCGGCTTCCGCTACCACGACGGCAAACCGTCCATCGTGGAGGGCCTGCTCTCGCGTGGCGACCGCAGGGTCGGCGCGGTGATCAGGGCCGTCTGGGAGGCCGGCGGCAGGTTCGACGGGTGGAGCGAGCACTTCTCCTACGACAGATGGATGCAGGCCGCCGAGAAGGCGGGTGTCGACGTCGACTGGTACACCACGCGTGAGCGGGCCGAGAACGAGGTCCTTCCGTGGGACCACCTCGACGCCGGGCTCGACCGCGAATGGCTCTGGCAGGACTGGCAGGAGGCCGTGTCCGGCGGCGAGGTCGAAGACTGCCGCTGGACCCCGTGCTACGACTGCGGGGTCTGCCCGACCATGGGCACCGAAATCCAGATAGGCCCGACAGGGCGCAAGCTCCTTCCTCTCACAGTGGTCTAGCGCGCTTCACAGTGGTCTGGCGCGCTCAGTGGGCGAGCCGTGTCACGGCGTACACGTACACGCCTCGCGGCGGCTTATCCTGGGAGAAGGAACTCTTACAAGGGAAGGACGCAAAGCTCTGAAACCTGTTCCCGACGGGCCTCCGCCCGCGCCTACGGTGCAGCGCCTTCGTGTGCGTTACGCCAAGCGCGGACGTCTGCGCTTCACCAGTCACCGCGACATCTCGCGGGCCGTCGAGAGGGCGGTCCGCCGTGCCGGCATTCCGGTGGCCTTCAGCGCGGGCTTCTCGCCCCATCCGAAGATCTCCTACGCGGGCGCAGCGCCTACCGGCGTCGCCAGCGAGGCCGAATACCTCGAGATCGGTGTCACCACGCTGTGCGACCCAGAGCAGGTCAAGTCCAGCCTGGACGCGTCACTGCCGCCCGGTCTCGACGTGCTCGACGTCGTACAGGCGGGCCCGGGGGGGCTGGCCGACCGCCTGGAGGTCTCCGACTGGGAGATACGCCTGCCCGGGGCCGATCGCGAGCTCGCCGAGACGGCGGTGCAGAAGTTCCTCGCGGCGGGCACCGTGGAGGTCGAGCGCCTCACCAAGAAGGGCCCCCGGCGCTTCGACGCGCGGGAGGCCGTCCTGGGGCTCGTGGTGTCCGAGGGAACAGACAGAACCGCAGCTCAGGTGCCAGGACAGACGTGTGTCATACTGCGCATGGTTGTTCGGCACATGACGCCTGCCGTTCGACCCGATGATGTGCTCACAGGGCTGCGCCTTGTGGCCGACTTCGCGCCGCCGGTTCCCCCCGAGGTGACCAGGCTGGCGCAGGGGCCGCTCGACGCCGGCACCGGTGCGCTTGCCGACCCGCTCGGCCTTGACCGCGACACCACGCGCGGCGGCGAGGCGGGACCGGCGGGTGAGCACGTCGTCGGCTAAGGAGGTGCCCTGCGCGAGCGGGGCGCCACCGCTGACAGGACTTGGCGCCCGCGCCTCCTTTCCGGAGGCGGGGGCGGACAACGAGACACGAGGGCTCCTGCGCGGCGCGGCGACGCGCCCGGGAGCTGACGGGAGAGCGCCCGCATGCTCGACAACGAGCCCAACGCCGGGGCCACTGGCCCTGACGGGGAGACAACTGAACAGCCCAAGGTGACCAGGCGCCGCCGCTCCGCGAGCCGCCCGGCGGGTCCCCCGCCGGAGCTGCCGGAGGAGCCGGCCGCCACCGCCCCGATCACCGTCGCGGCCGCCCAGGCCGCGCCGTCGGTTGCCGACGTGCAACCGGTGCAGACCAACGCCGCGCAGCGTGCTGCCGGAGAGCCCGCGCCCGACGCCGGGCGCGGCCGGAGAACCCGGGCCCGCGCGGCGGCGCCCGCGGCCGAAACGCCGGCAGGCCCGGCCGGAGCCGCCGAGGGCGGCCCGCAGGGCGTTCAGGCACAGCCCGGCGCGCCCGAGAGCGCCGTGGCTGGAGCCGGTGCGCCGCAGGACACCTCCGCTGTGGCCGGCGCGCCTGAAGGTGCCGCGGCCGGAGCCGAGGCGTACGAAGGGGCCGGTGCGCCTGGGGCTGTCGTGCCCGAGGGGCCGGCGCCGCAGCAGGCCGAGAGCCCTGCCGCCTCGCAGGCCGGCACGTCGGCAGAGCCCGTCGTGGAGCCCGTCGTGGCGCCGGTCGTCGAGCAGCGTGAGGCCGCCGAGCGGGTGGCCGGTGCGGCCGAGCCGGTCGTGGCGCCCGTGGTGCGGAGTCCGGGCGCGCCTGAGGCCGAGGGCCCTGCGTACGCGGCTGGCCCGGCCGGTGCCGGCGAGGTGGCCAGTGTGGTCGAGGCCGCCGTGGCCGACGCCGTGGTGGAAGCCGCCGACGTTTCCGAGGAGAAGCCCAAGAGGGCCACGCGCACGCGGTCCACCGCGACCACGACGCGCCGCCGTACGACGAAGAAGGCCGAGCCGGAGGTCGCGGGAGCGCTCCCCGAGGAGGAGGCCGAGGCGCCGAAGCGGCGGCGTACGCGGAAGAAGGCCGAAGAGGTCGTCGTCGAGGCGCCGGCCGGCGCCGACGTCGAGGTCGTCGCGACGCCCTCCGACGTCGAGGTGGCCGTCACCGTGCCCTCGGCCGCCGAGGCGGCCGACGAGGCGGCCGACGAGGACATCCTGGAGATCCTGCCCGAGGACGAGCCGCTCGACGACGAGCCCGCCGGCGAGGATCTCGACGAGGACGTCGACCGCCCGAGCCTGCTCGCCGACCCCTTCGGGCTGAGCGTGCGCAGGCACGACGAGCCGGGCACGGCGTTCCAGCGTCCGGCGGCCATCTTCGCGCCGCTGTTCCAGGCCCCCGACCCCAGCCAGGGCAAGCCCGCCGTGCTCCGGCGGCCCGAGCCGGAGCCCGAGCCCGAGGAGATCGAGGAGCTGGTCGACGAGACCGTCGTCGAGGACGAGGGCGACGTCGACACCTCCGACGAGCAGGAGGAGGAGGGCGGCGGCCGTCGTCGCCGTCGCCGGCGCGGCGGCAGGGGCCGCGGCAAGTCGCGCGAGCGTGACGAGGCCGAGGACGGCGAGGAAGGCGACGAGGAGGAAGGCGAGGACCAGGGCGAGGAGGGCCAGGAGGAAGAGGCCGCCGGCTCGCGTCGCCGTCGCCGTCGTCGTCGCCGCGGCACCGAGGAGACGCTGGAGCCCTCCAGCGACGACCCGCCGAACACGGTGGTGCGCATCCGCGCGCCGCGCTCCGGCCGTGCCGCCTCCCTGGAGACCGCCACCGACGGCGTGCAGAGCGTGCGCGGCTCGACCCGTCTGGAGGCCAAGAAGCAGCGCCGCCGCGAGGGGCGCGAGCTCGGCCGCAGGCGTCCGCCGATCATCACGGAGTCGGAGTTCCTGGCCCGCCGCGAGTCCGTCGACCGCATGATGGTGGTGCGCCGCCAGGGCGACCGTACGCAGATCGCGGTACTGGAGGACGGCGTGCTCGTCGAGCACTACGTCAACCGCGAGGCCAGCCAGTCCTACGTCGGCAACGTCTACCTGGGCAAGGTCCAGAACGTGCTGCCGTCGATGGAGGCCGCGTTCGTGGACATCGGCAAGGGGCGCAACGCCGTCCTGTACGCCGGTGAGGTGAACTTCGACACCGCCGGGCTGGAAGGCCAGCCCAAGCGCATCGAGGCGGCGCTGAAGTCCGGCCAGTCGGTGCTGGTGCAGGTCACCAAGGACCCGATCGGCCACAAGGGCGCCCGGCTCACCTCGCAGATCAGCCTGCCCGGCCGTTACCTGGTGTACGTGCCGGACGGGTCGATGACCGGCATCAGCCGCAAGCTGCCCGACAAGGAACGCACCCGGCTCAAGAGCATCCTGAAGAAGGTCATGCCGGAGAACGCCGGTGTGATCGTCCGCACCGCGGCCGAGGGCGCCTCCGAGGACGAGCTGGCCCGCGACGTGGCCCGGCTGTCGGCCCAGTGGGAGAACATCCAGAAGAAGGCCAAGTCGGCCAGCCCGCCCGAGCTGCTGTCGGCCGAGCCCGACCTGACGATCCGGGTCGTGCGCGACGTGTTCAACGAGGACTTCACCTCGCTGGTCGTGCAGGGCGACGACGCCTGGGACACCGTCGACGACTACGTCAAGTACGTCGCGCCGCACCTGGCCGAGCGCCTGTCGCGCTGGGACACCGGGCAGGGCGACGTGTTCGAGTCGTACCGGATCGACGAGCAGCTGGGCAAGGCGCTGGAGCGCAAGGTGTGGCTGCCGAGCGGCGGCTCGCTGGTGATCGACCGTACCGAGGCGATGACCGTCGTCGACGTCAACACCGGCAAGTTCACCGGCCAGGGCGGCAACCTCGAGGAGACCGTCACCAGGAACAACCTGGAGGCGGCCGAGGAGATCGTGCGCCAGCTGCGGCTGCGGGACATCGGCGGCATCATCGTGATCGACTTCATCGACATGGTGCTGGAGTCCAACCGCGACCTGGTGCTGCGGCGGCTGCTGGAGTGCCTGGCGCGCGACAGGACCAAGCACCAGGTCGCCGAGGTGACCTCCCTGGGCCTGGTGCAGATGACGCGTAAGCGGGTCGGTCAGGGGCTGCTGGAGGCGTTCTCGACGTCCTGCGAGTGCTGCAACGGGCGCGGGCTGATCGTCTCGACCGAGCCGGTCGAGGCCAAGCCGGAGCCGCGCGGCACGCAGGGCAAGATGGCGATCGAGAAGGCGGTCTCGGACAAGGTTTCCGCGGCCAAGGACTCCGCCAGCCGTGATACCGTGACCGGTGCGCTTGATGACGTCCCGGCTGAGGACGACCAGGCCAGCCAGACTTCCGGCAGAGGGCGGCGACGCTCCCGCCGAGCCAAGTCCGCCGAGTAGCCTCGGCAGGCTTCCGACGATCCGTCCGGTTCGCCTAGGGCACCGTTAAGCGGTACCCTGGTGAATCGGTGCGTCAGGTGACGTGCCCTGTTGGCGCGCTTACTCGGTTCGTCGGTTTGAGACAGGCCGAATGATAGGCGCAGCATTCGGCGGCCGCCTCGATGCGGGGCGGCTGAGGTCAACAGCGAGTCAGTAGAAGGGTTCCGCGGTGTACGCGATCGTTCGTTGCGGCGGCAGGCAGCAGAAGGTCTCCGTCGGTGACGTCCTCGAGGTGGACAAGGTCGCCGGCGAGGTCGGCTCTTCGGTTACGCTGCCGACGGTGCTCGTCGTCAACGACGGCGATGTGACCACCGAGGCGGGCAAGTTCACGGTCAACGCCGAGATCCTCGGCGAGACCAAGGGCCCGAAGATCCGCATTCTCAAGTACAAGAACAAGACCGGTTACAAGAAGCGCCAGGGTCACCGTCAGCGGTACACCCAGGTGAAGATCACCGGTATCGACCAGGCCTGATCGGGAGTTTGAGAGATGGCACACAAGAAGGGCGCGTCGTCCACCCGGAACGGCCGTGACTCCAACGCTCAGCGCCTGGGCGTCAAGCGCTTCGGCGGCCAGCTGGTGAACGCGGGCGAGATCATCGTTCGTCAGCGCGGCACCCACTTCCACCCCGGCGACAACGTCGGCCGCGGTGGCGATGACACGCTGTTCGCGCTGGCCGCGGGCCACGTGCAGTTCGGCCTCAAGCGCGGTCGTCGCGCCGTCAGCATCGTTCCCGTCGCGGAGTAATCAGCTTCGCTTCGGTGTTGCTTCAAGGGGTGGATCGCCTGTCGATCCACCCCTTAGGCGTTTTCTGGGGGCCCTGCGGGGGCGCCATGTTGTGATTGATCTTGTATGCCCTGGTGGGCTGATGGAGGAGAGCTGGATGCCGGACTTCGTGGACCAGGTGGTCCTGCACGTCAAGGCCGGTGACGGAGGGAACGGGTGCGCCTCCATCCACCGGGAGAAGTTCAAGCCGCTCGGCGGCCCCGACGGGGGGAACGGCGGTCGTGGCGGCGACGTGATCCTTGAGGTCGATCCCAACACCGCGACCTTGCTGGACTACCACCGCCGTCCCCATCGCAAGGCCGACAACGGCAAGCAGGGGCAGGGCTCCAACCGTGACGGCGCCAACGGCGACGACGTGCTCCTCGCCGTCCCGAACGGGACCGTGGTGAAGGACGCCAACACGGGTGAGGTGCTGGTGGACCTCGTGGGGGCCGGCACCCGGTACGTCATCGCGCAGGGCGGCCACGGCGGGCTGGGGAACGCCGCGCTGGCCACGGCCCGGCGGAAGGCGCCCGGGTTCGCGCTGCTGGGGGAGCCCGGTGACGGGCTCGACGTCATGCTGGAGCTCAAGAGCGTCGCGGACGTGGCGCTGGTCGGGTTCCCCAGCGCCGGCAAGTCGTCGTTGATCGCGGCGCTGAGCGCGGCCAAGCCGAAGATCGCGGACTATCCGTTCACCACCCTCATCCCCAACCTGGGGGTCGTGACGGCCGGCGAGAACGTGTTCACGGTCGCCGACGTGCCCGGGCTGATCCCCGGGGCCTCGCAGGGCAAGGGGCTCGGGCACGAGTTCCTCCGTCATGTCGAGCGCTGCGACATGCTCGTGCACGTCATCGACTGCGCGACCATGGAGCCGGGGCGCGACCCCCTCACCGACTACGAGGTGATCGAGGCCGAGCTGCGGGCGTACGGGAAGCTTGAGGACCGGCCGCGGATGATCGTGCTGAACAAGGCCGACGTGCCTGACGCGCGGGAGCTGGCCGACCTGGTCAGGGCCGAGTTCGAGGAGCGGGGGCTGCAGGTCTTCGTCATCTCGGCGGCCACGCACGACGGGTTGCGGGAGCTCACGTACGCGATGGGCGAGTGGGTGGCGGCGGCCAGGGCCAACAGGCCGGTCGAGGAGCCGACCCGACTGGTGATCAGGCCCAAGCAGCTCGGCGACGCCGGGTTCAAGGTGCGGCGGGTCAACGAGAACCTGTTCCAGGTCACCGGCGAGAAGCCGGAGCGGTGGATCCGGCAGACCGACTTCACCAACGACGAGGCCGTCGGGTACCTGGCCGACCGGCTCGAACGGCTCGGCGTGGAGACGGAGCTGGTCAAGGCGGGCGCCAAGGCGGGGGCCGAGGTGGTCATCGGGCCGATGGAGGGCGGCTACGTCTTCGACTGGCAGCCGACGCTCAGCGCCGAGTCGGTGCGGCAGGGGCCACGCGGCTCGGACAACCGCCTCGGCTGACCGCTGCCGGGGTCGACGGTCGTCTTGGCGTGACCGCCGTCTGGCGTGACCATCCTCTGACGTGACCGCCGTCTGGTGACCGCCGTCTGGTGACCGCTGTTTGGCGTGACCGCAGCCGGTGGGCGCGTCGTGAACGCGCCCGCCGGTGGTTTGTCGCGGCGGGACCGTTGTGGTTCCACGGGAGGCGAAGGGACCGGTGGTGGTGGCCGCGCTGGGTATCGCTGCCGTTCTGTGAGGGCGGGGCTGGAGGTGGCGGTCGCGCGGCGGGACCGGCTGTGGTTTTTCAGGAGGTGAAGGGCAGGCGGTGGTGGCCGTGTGGGGGCCGCTGAGGCCCTTCTGGGGTGAAGGCTCCGGAGGCGGGGGCGTGCGGGGGACCGTCGATGCTCTGCGGTGGATGGAGGGGCTGGAGGCGGTGGCTGCTGAGGTTTCTTGGGGGTGAAGGGCGGTAGGCGGCCGTGGGGTGGGTTGCTGTCGTTCTACCAGGGGAAGGCGGCGGTTGCATGGGGGCCGCTGTGGTCTTTCCGGGGTGCAGGTGCTGGGGGCGCATGGTGGGAGCGTCGCCGATCCGTTAGGCGGGGTGGCGATGTTGTGTGCAGGGGCGCGGGAGTTGCGGTTCTGCGGGGGGTGAAGGGGGACGGGGGTGGGGGTGGGGCGCGGATAGGCTGTCAGGCGTGCGGGAACAGATCAGCTCAGCGTCGAGGGTCGTCGTCAAGGTCGGCTCCTCCTCGCTCACCACCCCCCAGGGCATGATCGACGTCGACCGGGTCGACGCCCTGGTGGACGTCCTGGCGGCGCGGCGGCGTGCCGGGGCGCAGATCGTGCTGGTGTCGTCGGGAGCGATCGCGGCGGGTCTCGGCCCGCTGGGGCTGGCGGCGCGACCACGAGACCTGGCCACCCAGCAGGCGGCGGCCTCCGTCGGCCAGGGGGTGCTGGTCGCGCGCTACACCTCCTCCTTCGCCCGTTACGGCCTGCGCGTCGGCCAGGTGCTGCTGACCGCCGACGACATGATGCGCCGCGCCCACCACGCCAACGCCCAGCGCACCCTGGCCCGGCTGCTGGAGCTGGGCATCGTGCCGATCGTCAACGAGAACGACACGGTCGCCACCGACGAGATCAGGTTCGGCGACAACGACCGGCTCGCCGCGCTGGTCTCCCACCTCATCCACGCCGACGCGCTGGTGCTGCTGTCCGACGTCGACGCCCTCTACGACGGCCCCCCGAGCCGGCCCGGCTCGCGCCGGCTGGCCGAGGTGCGCGGCCCCGAGGACCTGGTCGGCGTCGAGCTGGGCAGGAACGGCGCGGCGGTCGGCACCGGCGGCATGGTGACCAAGGTCCAGGCGGCCAGGATCGCCACGGGCGCGGGCGTGCCGGTCGTGCTCACCGCCGCCGCCCACGCCGCCCAGGCGCTCACCGGGGCCGACATCGGCACCTACTTCCACCCCGGCGGCCGGCACCCCGGCACGCGGCTGCTGTGGCTCGCCCACGCCACCACCGGGCGCGGCCGGCTGCACCTCGACCAGGGGGCGGTCGAGGCGATCGTGGGCCGGCGCAAGTCGCTGCTGCCCGCCGGCGTGACGTCCGTGGAGGGCGAGTTCGCCGCGGGCGACCCGGTCGACCTGTGCGGGCCGCAGGGCGGCGTGGTGGCGCGCGGCCTGGTCAACTTCGACGCGGTGGAGATCCCGGGGCTGCTCGGCCGCTCCACGAAAGAGCTGGCCAGCGCGCTCGGTCCGGAATATGAACGCGAGCTGATCCACCGCGATGACATCGTCATACTGGAAACCCGTCACCAGTGAGGAGCACGCGATGTCCGAGGAGTTCCTGAAGGTCGCACGCGCGGCACGAGAGGCGGCCGCCGAGCTGGCCCCGCTGCCGCGGGCGCCCAAGGACCGGGCGTTGCGGGTGATCGCCGACGCCCTGGTCGCGCACGCGGCGGAGATCGTCGAGGCCAACGCCGAGGACGTCGAGCGGGCGCGGGCCCAGGGCACGTCCGAGGCGATGGTCGACCGGCTGCGGCTCGACGAGGCCAGGATCGAGGCCATCGCCGAGGCCGTGCGGCAGGTGGCCGACCTGCCCGACCCGGTCGGTGAGGTCGTCCGGGGCAGCACGCTGCCCAACGGGCTGGAGCTGCGGCAGCTCAGGGTGCCGCTGGGCGTGATCGGCATCATCTACGAGGGGCGTCCCAACGTCACGGTCGACGCCGCCGCGCTCTGCCTCAAGAGCGGCAACGCGGTGCTGCTCAGAGGCTCGTCGAGCGCCTACTCGTCCAACACCGCGCTGGTACGGATCATGCAGGACGCGCTCGCGGGCACGCAGGTGCCCGCCGGGGCGGTGCAGCTCGTGCCGGGTACGACGCGGGAGTCGGTCAAGGAGCTGATGCGCGCCCGCGGGCTGGTCGACGTGCTGATCCCGCGCGGCGGCGCGGCGCTGATCAACTCGGTGGTCGAGGAGTCCACGGTCCCGGTGATCGAGACCGGCGTCGGCAACTGCCACGTCTACGTCGACGCGGAGGCCGATCTCGACCTGGCCGTGCAGATCCTGGTCAACTCCAAGGCACAGCGGCCGTCGGTGTGCAACGCGGCCGAGACGTTCCTCGTCCACGAGGGGGTCGCCGACGCGTTCGTGCCGAGGGCGCTGCGGGCGCTGGCCGAGGCCGGGGTGACCGTCCACGGTGACGAGCGCATCGCCGGTTACGGCGAGGTCGTCCCGGTCACCGACGACGACTTCGCCACCGAATACCTGTCGCTCGACATCGCCGCCGCCGTAGTCGGCTCGCTGGAGGAGGCCGTGGCCCACATCCGGCGCTACGGCTCCGGGCACACCGACGCGATCGTCACCCGGTCGCAGCCGGCCGCCCGCCGCTTCGTCTCGCTCGTGGACTCCGCGGCCGTGGCGGTGAACGCCTCGACCAGGTTCACCGACGGGGGCGAGTTCGGGTTCGGCGCGGAGATCGGCATCTCCACGCAGAAGCTGCACGCGCGCGGCCCGATGGGCCTGCCGGAGCTGACCTCCACCAAGTGGATCTACACGGGAGAAGGGCATCTGCGCACGTCAGAAGGCACTGTGGTGCCCGGACCGGCTTGCGGTTAGTCGGCGTGTCGGGCTGACCGACGGCCCGCGGCCTGGGTTGACTGGGTGTCATGGAAATTGTCGTCGCCCTTGTCTTCTCTGCCGCGGTGCTGTTCGGCGCCGACCGTCTGCTGCTCTGGCTGGAGAGCCGCGGCCACGTCAACTGGCGCAGGAAGGGCCGCAAGGCCCTGGCCGAGGAACCCACGGCCGAGCTCGACAGCATGCTCTCCGACCGTTCACACCGATAAAGGTTCAACGGCTCCGGCGCGCCGCGGGCGTCAACCGTCGTCCCAGCGCTAGGGTTGTGTCCCTTATGGGCGCGCCGGGCGGGGAGGGACGGTGAGCAAGCTCGGCAAGGTCGGGCCGTACAGCCTGGTCGAGCGGCTCGGCCGAGGCGGCATGGGCGAGGTCTACCTCGCCACCACCCGCCGTGGCGAGCAGGTCGCACTCAAGGTCCTCCACGACCTGGCCGAGGACGAGACGTCCCGGGTCAGGCTGGAGCGCGAGGTGCGCGCGCTGCGCAGGGTCGAGAGCCCCTACGTGGCCAAGGTGCTCGACGCCGACCTGAGCTGCGCCCGGCCCTACCTGGTCATGGAGCACATCGAGGGCGTCACGCTGCTGGAGCGCGTACGCCAGAGCGGGCCGCTCGACCTGGGCCAGCTCGTGCACATGGCGCAGAGCATCGCCGCGGCGCTGGCCATCATCCACGCGGCCGGGGTCGTGCACCGCGACCTGAAGCCGGGCAACATCATCATGGGCACCGAGGGACCGGTCCTCATCGACTTCGGCATCGCGCAGGTGCTCGACGCGACCCGGCTCACCATGACGGGCACGTTCCTCGGCACGCCCGGCTACACCGCGCCGGAGATCTTCGCCGACGAGCAGGTCGACTCGCCCGCCGACGTGCACGCCTGGGCCGCGACGGTGGCGTTCGCGGCGACCGGGCGGCCCACGTTCGGGCGTGGCACGGCCGAGGCGCAGATGTACGCGGTGCTGAACGGGCAGGCCGATCTCAAGGGCGTGCCGGTGGCGCTGCTGCCGCTGGTACGGGCCGCGCTCAACCGGGAGCCGGGCAAGCGGCCCACCGCGGCGTTGCTGGCCGACCGGCTCTCCCGGCTGGCCAAGGCCACGAACGGGCCCGACGGCGACGCGCCCGCGGCCGCCGAGGAGGCGTCCAGGGGCGAGAGCGCGCGGAACCGGGCGAACGGCGCGGCGGCCGAGGTCCCCGCGCCCCGCGGCCGGGCCGGCACGGAGGGCAAGACGCCCGTGCCGCGCGGCCGTACGGGTACGGACGGGAAGACGCCGGTGCCGCGCACGCGTACCGGCGTGGACGGAAAGCCGCCCGTACCCAGGAACCGGGCGGAACCGCCCACGGCGCGGAACCGGACCGAGCCGCCCGCCGCGAGGAACCGGGCCGACGGCGCGGCCTCGGGCGCGCGCCCCAGGCCGGGCACGGACGGCGCGGCCCCCGGATCGCGCACCAGGACGGGCGCCGACGGACCGGCCTCCGGCCCCCGCCCCAGGCCGGGAGCGGAGGGCACCCGCGCCAGGACCGGCACGGAAGGGACGCGGACCCGCACCGGCACGGAGGGGACGCGGGCCAGGACCGGCGCCGACGGGACGCGGGTCAGGGCCGACGGCGCGGTTCCGCCGCCGCGGAGCAGGACGAACACCGACGGCAAGGCCGCCACGCCCCGGACCAGGACCGGCGCCGACCCCAAGACGGGCCCGCGCGCGCGGGCGACGGCGGCGGTGCGGAGCAGGTCACAGGACGGCCGGCGGGCCAGGCTCAGGGGCGATGCGCCGACCACGCTGCCCGCGGGCAACACGGCTCTGCTGCTGCTCGCGGTGCTGGCGGTGCCGTGCGTGGTGACGTCGGTGATCTGGCCGATCGCCTCGATCGCCATCACGACGGCGTTCGTGGTGCTGACCAGGACGCTCTGGATGAGTCATTGGCTGGTCAGGAAGCGCAGCGCGCGTCGCATGCGGATCGCGCTGCGCGTGTTGCTGTTCCCGTTCGCGCTGACCGGGGCGGCGGCGACCGCCGTGGTGTGGCCGGGAGTGCCCGTCGCGGTGGCGTCGGGCGGTGCGCTCTGGGTGACCGGTGGCGGTCAGATCGACTCCGACTGGTGGCAGCAGCCGGCGCCCGTGACGGTCGCGGCGGTGGTGTTCGGCATGTTGTGCGGCGGTATCACCGGGCGCGAGATCGAGCGGATCGGCGGCAAGCTGCCGGAGTTGCGCAGGGAAGGGCTGCGCGCACTGGCCGTGCTGGGCGGGTTCGTCGCCCTGTGCGCGGCCGCCGTGCGCGCGATCGCCCTCCTGCTGTAGGCGGCGAGGACGGCCGGCCGGTCAGCCCTGGCCGCCGTCGCGGCGCGAGAAGCGGTTGAAGATGCGCTCGCCCGCGTTCACCGCCCCTTCGGCAACGTCGCGCAGCACGCCGATGAACGGGTCCTGCGACTGGGACCAGGAGGCGCGGTAGGACTCGGCCGCCGCCTTGATCTCGTCGGTGACGCGTGCGTTGGCGTCGTCCTCCCTGCGCGGGTAGTCGCCGCCGATGATGCGGTCGTACTCGCCGCTGCGCTGCCACCTGTCGAGCTCGGCCACGCGCACCACGGCGAACGGGTGGGTGGTGCCGAGCAGGTTGAGCACCTTGAGGAAGCCGTCGCGCAGGTCGCCCGCGGTGTCGTACTCCTGGTACTGCGCCAGGAACGCCTCGATGTTCATCTCGTGGGTGTAGTCGCCGCCGGCGAGCTTCATCAGGGCGCGCTTGGCCGACTCGGGGTTCTGGGCGGTCAGCAGGCCGCCGCGGTCGGAGGAGAGCTCCGACTTGCGATACCACTCCTCCAGGCCCGCGACGATCGCGCGCAACCCGATGTAGCCGAGCGGGATCCAGGCGACGCGCGTGGCGAGGCGGGTGAGGATGTCGAGCATCGTCCGGTAGACCGCGTGACCCGACAGGATGTGCGAGGTCTCGTGGCCGATGACGAAGCGCTGCTCCTCCTCGTCCATGAGGTTGAGCAGGCCGGTGGTGACGACGATGAACGGGTCGTCGAAGCCGATGGCCTTGGCCTGGACCTGCGGGTCCTGCTGGACGTAGATCTCCGGGATGCGGTGCAGGTCGAGGATGTAGGCGGCGTCGCGTCCCATGTCGTACAGGGAGCGGAACTGGGTCTCGCTGACACGCACGGACGACGCCAGGTACATCAGGCGAAGGCGGCGCTCACTGACAAGACCGGACATCTGCTTGAGAACCGTGTCGAACCCACTCAACTTACGCAGAGCGACCAGGGCGGACCGGTCTGCGGGGTGTTCGTAGGCTCGGGACGAGATGCCGGGCAGTTGGACGCGGTTGCGGTCCGGGGTGGTCGTCATGCCCGGCATGCTACGTCCGCAACGGATGTGATGCGCGGACATCACCAAGGGGGGTGCCGTCATGTTCGGGTACCGCGCCCGCGTAGGGTCCGACTCATGATGAACGCGCCTGGGGCCCAGGGGAAGCGGCGGGTGGGTGTGATGGGCGGGACCTTCGATCCCATCCACCACGGCCACCTGGTCGCAGCAAGCGAGGTCGCCCATCACTTCAACCTCGACGAGGTCGTGTTCGTGCCGACCGGGCGGCCGTACCAGAAGTCCGGACGCGAGGTGTCGGCGCCCGAGGACCGCTATCTGATGACGGTCATCGCCACGGCCTCCAACCCCCGTTTCTCCGTGAGCAGGGTGGACGTGGACCGCCCCGGCCCCACCTTCACCATCGACACGCTGCGGGACATCTCCCACGTCTACGGCCCGCAGGTGGACCTGTTCTTCATCACCGGCGCCGACGCGCTCGGCGCGATCCTGGGCTGGCAGGACGCCGACGAGCTGTTCGAGCTGGCGCACTTCGTGGGCTGCACCCGTCCCGGGCACACGTTGCACGATCCCGGGCTGCCCGAGGGCAGGGTGACGCTGCTGGAGATCCCCGCGCTGGCCATCTCGTCGTCGGAGTGCCGTCAGCGGGTGGCCAAGGGGGAGCCGATCTGGTATCTGGTGCCGGACGGAATCGTGCAGTACATCAACAAACGAGGGCTGTATCACGGGGAAGGCTGAAGCTCTCCGCGCCGTGGGTGAGGGGTTTCGGCCTGGAAGGGTACCCTCGGTATATGGGCATGCTGCCGACACAGGAGGACAGACCCGCATCGTGACCGCATCCGACAGATCCGTTCAGCTCGTCCAGATCGCCGCCGAGGCCGCGGCCGACAAGCTGGCCGATGACATCCTCGCCTATGACGTGAGCGAGCAGCTCGTCATCACCGACGCCTTCCTGCTCTGCTCCGCCACGAACGACCGCCAGGTCCGCGCCATCGTCGACGAGATCGAAGACCGGCTGCGCACCGAGGCCGACGCCAAGCCCGTGCGCCGCGAGGGCGAGCGCGAGGGCCGCTGGGTGCTGCTCGACTACATCGACATCGTCGTGCACGTCCAGCATGAGGAAGACCGCACGTTCTACGCGCTCGAGCGCCTGTGGAAGGACTGCCCGGCCATCGGCCTGCCGGAGAGCGTCATGCTCGCCAACATGCAGCGGGCCCGCAGTTGAGCAGGCGGATCGTCTGCCTCCGCCACGGACAGACCCTGTGGAACGTGGAGCACCGCTTCCAGGGGCACTCCGACATCCCGCTCGACGAGACCGGTGTCGCGCAGGCGGCCAGGGCCGCCTCGCTGCTGGCCTCGCTGCGGCCCACCCTCATCGTCTCCTCCGACCTCCAGCGCGCCCATGACACGGCCCTGGCGCTCGGCAGGCTCGTGGGGCTCGACGTGACCGTCGACAAGGACTTCCGCGAACGCGGCGGCGGCCAGTGGGAGGGGCTGACGCGCGACGAGATCGCCGCGCGCTGGCCCGAGGAGTACATCGCCTGGGAGGCCCCCGACGGCGAGCCCGTCTCGGAGGTCGCGACCCGGGTGGCCACGTCCATGCGCAAGTGGGCGGCCCGGCTCGACGACGACGGCCTCCTGGTCGTCGCCTCGCACGGCGCGGCGCTGCGCCTCGGCATCTGCGAGCTGCTCGGCCTGCCCGAGGAGCTGTGGCCGACGCTGGGCGGGCTGGGCAACTGCTCCTGGTCGGTCCTTCAGGAGGGCCGTCAGGGCTGGCGGCTGCTCGAACACAACGCGGGCACCCTTCCCGAGCCCATCAGCAGCGACGACCGCCCTGACGCGGAGGCGTAGCCGACCGGCTCAGGCCGGCTGCGCGGGGCGGCGAGCGCCCTGCCCGGGGTGGTCCGGCAGCTTGACGGCGCTCGCGGCCTTGTCCGTCATCCGCTTGACCATGCCCTTGCCCGGCAGGTAGGGCAGCATGCGCATCATCTGGTTCCGCAGCCGGATCCGCGCCCGCGTGCCCGGCACGAGGTATTTGTCGGCCCCCTCGGCCTGCTTCTGGCACACCTCGACGTACGGTCGCATCCGCCGCTCGTAGGCGTCGAAGGCGGCGCTGTGGTCGTCGGGGGCCGCGGCCAGCTCGGCGGCCAGCACGTACGCGCCGATCATCCCGAGCCCCGTGCCCATGCCGCCGGGGCCGGGGGCGTACCCGGCGTCACCGACCAGCGCCACCCGGCCGGACGACCACCGGGGCAGGACGACCTGGGCGGCCTGCCAGAAGTAGAAGTCCTCGGCCCTGTCCATGGCCGCCAGCAGGGACGGGACCTGCCAGCCCACTCCCCGGAACGCCTGCGCCACCAGGGCCCGCTGCGCCGCCTGGTCACGGTGGCCGACGTCGAGCGGGGGCGTGGCGAAGTCGAGCGCCGCCCTGGTCCGGCCGTTCGTCCTGACGATGGTGGCGCAGCGGCCCGGCACGTTGTGCATCAGGCCGTCGTGGTCCAGCCCGTACGTGCCGGGGACGGAGAAGACAGCGCCGTAGAAGCCGAGATGGCGTAGAGGAGTGGCGGGGAAGGCCAGCTCGCGTACCTTGCTGCGGATGCCGTCCGCGCCGACGACCAGGTCGAATGTGCGGGGTGCGGCCTTTTCGAAGGTCACGTGCACGCCGTCGGGGCGCTCGGTCAGGGAGGTGATCGAGTCGCCGAGGAGGCGTTCGGCGGGGGCGGCCTCGTTCAGGATGCGGGTCAGGTCGCCGCGCAGGATCTCCACGTCGCCGCTGAACACCTCCGACGGCAGCCTGGCCAGCCGTCTGCCGCCGCTGTCGACGATGGCGATGTCGCCCATGCCGGTCCGGGCCGCCCTGATCGTGTCCAGCACGCCCATGCGCTTCAGGACCTCCAGCTGCGGGGCGCCGCGGAAGTCGACGGCCTGGCCGCCGGTGCGCAGGGCGGGGGCGCGTTCGACGACGGTCGGCCGGAACCCGTGGCGGGCCAGCCAGTGGGCGAGCGTGGGCCCGGCGACGCCGCCGCCGGAGATGAGTACGGCCTGCACGGGAGCCTCCCTTGGTAGTGCGCCATGTACGTTGTACGCAGTACCGTAGGTTCGGGTTTTCCGGCAGGCAAGAGGGTCGCCCGGCGCACTAGTGCGGCCCTCAGGTGCCGACGGGTGCGCCGAGCCTGGTGCACTAGTGCTGCGGAGGGGGTGGACGTGGATCGGCCCGTGTATCTGCGGATCGTGGCGGAGCTGCGCGACCGCATCGCCGCCGGCGAGCTGGCGCCGGGGGACAAGGTGCCCTCGACCCGGCAGATCATCCGGGAGTGGGGCGTGGCGATGGCCACCGCGACCAGGGCCCTCGGCAGGTTGCGCGAGGAAGGGCTCACGCGGGCCGTGCCGGGCGTGGGGACCGTCGTCGCGGGGCCCGTGCGGCGGGCGGCGCAGGACCTCACCGGGCGGCGCGTCGTGCGCGAGGCGGTCAGGGTCGCCGACCGGGAGGGGCTGGCCGCCGTGTCGATGCGCCGCCTGGCCGCCGAGCTCGACGCCTCCGCCATGTCCCTGTACCGGCATGTGGCGGGCAAGGACGAGCTCGTCCGGCTCATGATCGACGCGGTCTACGGCGAGGAGCCGCCCGCCGGGCAGCCGCCGCGTGGCTGGCGGCCCCGGCTGGAGCTGGAGCTCCGGCAGTTGTGGCGGGTGCACGTGCGGCATCCGTGGCTGGCGCAGGCGGTCTCGCTGACCCGGCCGCAGCTCGTGCCCAACGGCATGGCGTCCACCGAACGGCTGCTGCGCGCCCTGGACGGGCTCGGCCTCGACGCCGGCACCATGCTGCACGCCGTCGTGTCCCTGGTGAACTTCGTCCGGGGCACCGCCGTGGCCCTGGAGGCGGAGCTGCAGGCGCGTACCGAGACCGGGGTGACCGAGGACGACTGGTTGAGCGAGCACGAAGGGGAGATGGCGGCGTTGTTCGCCTCCGGCGCCTATCCGACCCTGGCGAGGGTGGTCACGGATCCCGGGGTGGATCTGGACCTGGACTCCGTCTTCGAGTTCGGGCTGCGCAGGCAGCTCGACGGGCTCGCCGTGCTGGTGGCACGGGCGCAGAGGGGACGGCGGCCGGGCGATTAGGTGAAAGGGCGCGGATGGCTATATGCTCTCGGAGCGCCGCAACGGGTGATCCCGCAGCGGTGACCAGGGGCTATGGCGCAGTTGGTAGCGCGCCTCCATGGCATGGAGGAGGTCTGGGGTTCGAATCCCCATAGCTCCACACAGATTGTTTCCCTGGTTCGAGCGGTCGGCTCGAACGCTCGCTAGTCCAGGAACGCCGGAGAGCTCCACGTCGTGGCGGGCAGGGCGTTGAGGGCGGCGACGATCCGCTTCTCCTCGTAGACGAAGTGCGATTCCAGCAGGGCCGACAGGCCGTCCAGCTCGGTGCGCACGTCACGCGGGCCGCCGGGTGCGTCGGCGGCCACCAGCGTCTCCAGGTCGCGCAGGATGACGGCCACCTGCTCGTGGTCCCGGCGCAGTTCATCAAGGACGGGGCGCAGTTCGGGGAACTCGGCGGCGAGCACCGGGAAGGCCGTGGCGTCCTCGCCGGTGTGGTGGGTGGTGATCGCCGAGCAGAAGGTCAGGCAGTGGGTGCGCAGGTCGCGCAGGGAGCCGCCGCGGCCGGCGGTGTCGCGCAGCCTGGCCAGCTCTTCGCGGAGCCGCAGGTGCACGTCGATCAGTTGGTTGCCGAAGGCCGCCAGACGGCGGGCCGGCTCGGGGAAGTCGTCCATGGTCTTGTCCGATGTCACGGCGCCTCCATGCCCGCGGCGGTCTTCTGGCCGGGTGCACTGCGACGCTGACTCGGGATCAGATCATGCTTTTCGCGGCGGATCAACTCGGAGGGCCGAGCCCCGAAGAGGCCCGGCCCCTGGAGAGGCGTGCCCTGACGTCAGGCGCAGGGGGTGTTGCCGAGGGTGAAGGCGGCCGGCGGGGCGGTGTTGCCCGTGTGGGTGGCCTGGAAGCCGAACGACGCCGAGGCGCCGGGCGCGATCGTGGCGTTGTAGGCGACGTTCCTGGCGGTGACCTGGCCCGTGGTGGGGGAGATCGTGGCGTTCCAGGCGGAGGTGACGGTCTGGCCCGCGGGCAGCGCGAAGCTCAGCGCCCATGAGGGCAGGGCCGTGGCGCCGGTGTTGGTGATCGTGACGGCGGCCGTGAGGCCGGTGTTCCAGGCGTTGGTGGTGTAGGAGACGCGGCAGGCGCCCGGAGGGTTCGGCGTCGGGGTCGGCGTGGGGGTCGGTGTGGGGCTCGGGCCGCTGCCGGTGATGCCGAAGAAGGCGAGGGCGGCGGCGCCCATCCCGGTGGTGGGCAGGCTGTGCCCCACGCCCTGGACGCTCACCGCCTCGACCGGCGCGGTCGTCCCCGTGCTGCCGTACCTGGTCCTGGTCCAGCCGGGCTGGGGCTGGTCGGTGAGGCTCGGGGTCTGGGCCAGGCCGTGGACGTTCGTCCACTGCTTGATCTCCTCCTGGAGGTTCGGGTAGCGCAGGGTGGCGTCCTCGGTGCCGTGCCACACCTGCATGCGCGGACGGGGGCCGGTGTAGCCGGGGTAGGCGGCGCGTACCAGGTCACCCCACTGCTGCGGGGTCTTGGTGAGCCGGCCGTTCGCGCACGCGCTGTTCCAGCTCGACCCGTCGGTGGTGGCGAAGCAGCCGAACGGCACGCCCATGAACGCCGCTCCCGCCTGGAACACGTCGGGATAGTCGCCCAGCAGCACGTTCGTCATCATGCCGCCGGAGGAGGCGCCGGTCACGTACGTGCGGGCGGGGTCGGTGGCGTACCGCTGCTGGACGTACCGGACCATGGACACGATGCCGACGGGGTCGCTGCCGCCGTCGTGCCTCAGCGCCTGCGGTGAGGAGACGTCGAAGCAGGAGCCGCTCCTGGTCGCCGAGGGGTAGATCACGATGAACTTGTGGCGGTCGGCGAGCGAGGCGAACTCCGTGCCGGAGTGGAAGGCGGGGCCGGAGCCGGTGCAGTAGTGCACGGCGACCAGCAGCGGCGGACGGGTTCCGACGCCGTCCGGGACGTACAGGTGCATGCGCAGACCTGTCGGATTGGCGCCGAATCCGGTCACCTCGGTGAGCTGGGCCGAGGCGGCCGGGGGAGCGGTGACCAGGCCCGCGACGACGAGCGCGGCGACGGCGATCACGGCGCCTGCCAGTCGAGCTCTCAGGTTCATCGGGTTCCTCTCGTTCGCCTGAAATATTGCGAGTATGAAGAGAAACTTTCGGGCCGGCAATGGCTTGACTGTCTGCCGGGCTCTGACCTGGGCCAGGCCGGAGAATGGGGGTGAAACTTTCGGGTCAGGCGTAGCGCCGGGCCAGCTCCGCCGCCGCCGCGCCCAGGGACTCGCGCAGCGCGGGCGGCGACAACACCTCGACGTCGGTCCCGAGCCGCAGGAACTCGCCGAGCGCGTGGTCGTGCGACTCGATCGGCAGGGTGACCCGCGTCCAGCCCTCCGCGTCCGGCGGCTCGGCGGTCTCCCGCGCGGCCGCCGCGACGCCGGGCGTCATGAGGTCGGGCAGGCGTTCCAGGCCGCGCGGCGACAGTCGCACCACCGCCTCGCCGCGCCGCAGCCTGGCCTCGAACTCGGCCAGGTAACCCTGCCAGTACGCCGTCAGGGAGAAGCCCTCCGGCCTGGCGAAGGTCTCCGGGAGCGCGTGCAGGTCGAGGATGTGGGAGACGCGGTAGGTGCGGACGTGCTCGCCGCAGCGCGCCACCAGGTACCAGCGGCCCGCCTTGACCACCAGCCCGTACGGCTCAAGCCGCCGTTCCACCTCCTGCGGTGCCTTCCACCGCCGGTAGGTGACCTGGACGGGACGCTCGTTCCACACGGCGTCGGCCACGGCCGGCAGGTACGTGACCGGCTCGGCGTCCCGGTACCAGGAGGGCGCGTCGAGATGGAACCGCTCCTGGATGCGGCCCGCGCGGTCGCGCAGCTCGACGGGGAGCGCGGCCATCAGCTTGAGCTGGGCGGCGGTCACCACCGCGCCGAGGCCCAGCTCGGCCGCCGGCCCCGGCAGCCCGGCCAGGAACAACGACTCGGCCTCGTCGGTGGTCAGCCCGGTGAGCCGGGTGCGGTAGCCGGCGAGGAGCTGGTAGCCGCCGTTGGGCCCGGCGTCGCCGTAGAGCGGGATGCCGGCGGAGTGCAGGGACTCCATGTCGCGGTAGATGGTGCGGACGGAGACCTCCAGGCGCTCGGCGAGGTCGTGGGCCGTCATGCGGCCGCGCGTCTGCAACAGCAGCAGGATCGAGACCAGGCGGGAGGCGCGCACGGACACTGACACTACATGTCAGTGACCCGGCCGTACGGTCGCCCGCATGAACGACTTCGATTTCCTCGCCGGCACCTGGGACGTCGTGAACCGCCGGCTCCTCAAGCCGCTGACCGGCAGCGACGAATGGGACGAGTTCCCCGGCCGTTCGGTCGCGACCCGGCACTTCGACGGGGCGGCCAGCTTCGACGAGATCGCCTTCCCCACCAAGGGCCGGCACGGGCTGACCGTACGCGTCTACAACCCCGGGACGCGGCAGTGGTCGATCTACTGGGGCAGCAGCGCGAGCGGCACACTGGACACCCGGCCCATGGTGGGCGGATTCACCGGGAAGCGGGGCGAGTTCCACGGCGAGGAGACCCACGAGGGCCGGCCGGTGCGCTGCCGGTTCGTCTGGACCGTCGTCGACGCGCAGCGGGCCAGGTGGGAGCAGGCCTTCTCGGCGGACGACGGCCAGACCTGGGAGACCAACTGGACGATGGACTTCACCCGGGCGTCCTGAGCGAGGGGCTTGGTCCGGGCCTCAGGACGCCTGGCCGCGCACCCACAGGACCGTGGCCACGGCCAGCACCGCGACCAGCAGCAGGAGCCCGCCCACCAGGACCACCCACCGCCAGGCCGACTTCGGGGGCGGCGTGGTCTCGTACAGGGGGACGTCGGGGAGCATGTCGGGGGTGTAGGGCAGGCTCTGCGTGTACGGCGCCTCCGGGGGACCCTGCGGGGGGTGTTCCGGATGCGGGACGCGATGTCGAACGGTCTGGTTCGGGTCCGGCTCCTGCGGCTCTCGCTTCATGATCCCCTCAGACGCGGCTCTGGAGGTGGGTTTCATCGACATTGTCATACTTGCCGGTGAAACGCGGTCCAGACGTCGGAAGGCTCAGTAACCGCTCTGATCGCCCCCGTGCGGCGGCTGCGGCGGCTGCCAACCACCCTGGGGGCCACCCTGGGGGCCGGGCTGCTGGTAGGGCTGGTGGTACGGCTGCGGGGGCTGCTGCCAGCCGGGGCCCTGCGGCCGCTCCTGCTGGGGGGTGGCGCGGCGCGCGACGACGGCCCAGATCAGCAGCCCGATGCCGGCCAGGCGGAAGAGCGAGGAGATGAGGTACGCGAACGGCAGGGCGGCCAGCATGCTGGAGCCGTACGACTCGATCAGCGTCTGGGTCAGGATGGCCAGCACGAGGTTGATCAGGGTGCCGATCAGCAGCAGCCCGCAGCCCGACATGCCAAGGGTGGCCGCGCGGCCCACGTGCCGTCTGTTCATCCCGATCAGGACGATGCCCACGACCAGCAGCAGGGCGGTCACGAGGGTGGGGAGCAGGTTCGTGAGCATGTTGAGGAAACTCATGGGGCGACTCCAGCCAGAAGGGGGACTCGGGCGACGTTACGGGGATCCGCGCAGTTCTTCCACCGCACGGCTGATCGACTGCAGGTCGAGACCGCCCTTGTGCCGGCGGCCGTTCAGGAACAGGGTGGGGGTGCCGCGTACGCCGCTCTCCCTGCCCGACGCCTCGTCGAGCGCGATGCGGGAGGCCTGCCCGGCCACGTCCGCCCAGGGGTCGACGTCGAGTTCGGCGGCGTAGTGTTCGAGGTCGGCGTCGGTGAGGAAACGCTGGTTGTCGTAGAGGATGTCGTGCATCTCCCAGAACCGGCCGTGGTCGGCGGCGGCCTCGGAGACGATGGCGGCGGACGCGGCCCGGGGGTGCAGCGTCCGGATCGGGAAGTGCCGGAAGACCAGCCGGACGTCGGGGTTCCGGCGCAGGATCTCCTCCAGCACCGGGTGGAGGCGGCCGCAGTAGGGGCACTCGAAGTCGCCGTACTCGACGATGGTCACCTTCGCGGTCGCCGGACCCCGTACGTGATCGTCGGGGCCGACCGGCACGGACAGCACGTCGGGCAGCTCCTCGTCGGGCTCGGCCTCGGGCGGCGCGCAGACGCCGCCCCGGTCCCAGGCCAGCCGGAAGACCACCCAGCCCAGCGCGGCGGACAACAACGACCCGGCCAGGATGCCGATCTTGGCCTGGCTCTGGACCGCCGGGTCGTCGAAGGCCAGGTCGACGATGAACAGCGCCACCGTGAACCCGATGCCGGACACCGCCGCGCCGCCCAGCAACTGCCCCCACACCAGGTTCCCCGGCAGGATGCCCCAGCCGAAGCGCAGCGGCAGCCACGTGCCGAGCGAGATCCCGGCGAACTTCCCGAGCAGCAGCCCCAGCGCGATGCCGAGTGAGATCGGCGAGGTCAGCGCCGCCCGCAGGGTCTCGCCGTCGAGCCGCACCCCGGCGTTGGCCAGCGCGAACACCGGCACGATCACGTAGCTGCTCCAGGGATGCAGGCGGAGCTGGAGCCGTTCGTTGACCGAGACGGCACGCTGCACGCGCCGCGAGGCCTCCCTGGCCGCCCGCGCGCTCGGCTCGGTGGTGAACTCCTGGACGGCCTCGCCCGCCAGCAGCAGCTTCTGGTCGCTGGGGGCGTAGACGAACACGAGGACGCCGAGGGCGATGCCCACGAGCGTCGGATGGATGCCGCTCTCCAGCGTCGCGACCCACAACCCGAACCCGAGCGCGATGTAGGCCGGCGCCCGCCAGATCTTCAGCCAGCGCAGCAGCACGATCGCGGCCAGCAGCACGACGGCCACGACGAGCGCGGTGAGCTGGAGGCCGGCCGTGTAGAAGATCGCGATGATCATGATGGCCAGCACGTCGTCCACGATGGCCAGCGTCAGCAGGAACGCCCGCAGCGGGTCTGGACAGCGCGCGCCGACCACGGCCAGCACGCCCAGCACGAACGCGGTGTCGGTGGCGATCGGCACGCCCCACCCGCCCGCGCCGGGGCCGCCGAGGTTGAGCGCGAGGTAGACGGCGGCGGGCACGAGCATGCCGCCGAGGGCGGCCACGGCCGGGACGGCGATCAGCCGCCGGTCCCTGAGCTGCCCGAGGCGCACCTCGTAGGAGACCTCCAGGCCGATCAGGAAGAAGAACACGCTCATGAGGCCGTCGTTGACCCAGTGGCGCAGATCGAGGGAGAACACCGCGTCGCCGAACGAGATGCCCATGGGCAGGTGCCAGAACGACTCGTAGGTCTCGGCCCACGGCGAGTTGGCCCAGACCATGGCCAGGGCGGTGGCCACGAGCAGCACGCTCGTGCTGCCCGCCTCGGTCTTGAAGAACGCCCGCAACATCGTCAGATCTCCCCCCGGAGATCCGATCTTAGAACCCGCCCCGGCGGCGGCCGGGCCCGGCGGGGGTGTTCCCCGCCGGGCCCGGGTGTCACAGGTTGCGGAGATAGGCCAGGGACGGCGCGAAGAAGTACTCGCCGCCCTTCATCGTGATCGTCTGGGCGACCTGGGCCTGCGGGGCCGACGGCTCGGCCCGGCCCCACACCTTCGGCCAGCTCACCTTGACGTCGCGGGCTCCCTGCCCGATGAGCGGGTCGTGCCCGGTCGCCGGGTTCTGGAAGTCCTCGTTGTTCGCCCAGCTCTGCTGCGTGAACTCGAACTGGGCGAGCAGGCTGCTGTTGAACGCCATGAACAGCAGGCCGACCTCGCCGCTCGGGCGGGTGCCGGGCGGGGAGTCGTCCCAGGGGTCGTCGGTGCGGTCGCCGTAGGTCTGGCCCCGGCGGGCCATGAGGACCTCACGGCCGAACGATCGCGGGTTCGTCTTCCTGATGTGCCCGCTGAAGGGGCACTTCGAGCCCGGGTCGTCGTCGAAGGTGAAGTCGTTGGACACCGGGCCCCCGCCCGGCTTCTGCTTGAGCGTGACGGGGGTGCCGTCCTTGAAGCGGCCGACGAGCATGGCGCCCGCGCGGTCGCGGTCGGCGCCGAGCAGGCCGAGGGCGTCGGCCAGGTCCTGCTCGATCTCCTTGAACGCCCGTACGTTCTGCTCCAGCTTCCTGAAGATCAGGTAGCTGCCGAAATGCCGCTTCGGGTGCGGCGCGAAGGGGTCGGCGACCAGGATGTTGGAGAGCGGGAAGGCGGGGTCCCAGTGCTCCTTCGGCTCCTTGTCCACCTCGTCCTGCACGAACAGCGGCTGGCTGCGGCCGTCCACGTACCCGAAGTGCTCGATGCCGTCGCCGGCGGGGTTGCGCATGCCCTGGCCGGTCTCCTCGCCGAGCAGCCGCGCGCTGGCGGGCAGCTCGCCCAGGATCTCCTCGCGCAGCTCCTCGACCCGGTCCTGGCGGGCGTCGCCGATGAGGATGACGGCGTGGATCTCCCGCTGGTAGGCGGGCTCCCACTCCGTCACCGGCGGGTCGTCCAGCTCGGCGCCGCGCCGCTTCATGCCGTCGCGGAACGCCTTGTCGCCGAACTTGCGCACGTCCTCGACCGAGTGGCCGAGGTCGCGGTAGCCGGCCTTGCTGATGCCGATGCCGACGTACGGTGTGCCGCGCCGGCCGTTCGCGCCGAACTCGCGCACCTCCTCCAGGTGCCGGCGCGCCGACTTCATCTTGGTGACGGCGATGTGCCGCAGGAACGCCTTTCCCGCGGCGACGTCGTTGAACCTGACGAACAGCACGGACAGGTGCTCGCGCACGTGCGCGCGGAGAATGTTGGGCTGGAGATTGTCCAGCATCTCCTTGGTGTCCGCGTCGAGCGTGGCCGAATCCCAGGCCAGAGGTTGTGCGTTGTTCAGGTCGACAGCCATTGTCGCCGAATCCTTTCCCCGTTTCGAAATGAATCGGGCCCCCTGCATCTGTACGACTCCCGGGAATGCGAGAAAGTTTCCGTTGATCAGGTCAGTTCGATTTCCTGATCAAACCCGGCGGACCGTACATAATGACCGGATGAAGAACCGGGGCTGGGGACGTTCCAGCGGCACCCGCGACACGCTGCTGCGCGCGGCCCGCGAGGTCTTCCTGGCCAAGGGGTACGCCGAGGCCACCGTCGCCGACATCGTCGAGACGTCGGGCATCAGCGTCGGCAGCCTGTACCACCATTTCGGCGGCAAGCCGGGCCTGTTCCTCGCCCTGTGGGAGCAGTTCATGCGCGGCCAGGAGGAACGCACCTCCCGCGCGGCCAAGGCCACCGCGGGCGCCGGCGAGGAACGGTTCCTGGCCGGCGCGCGCGCCTATCTGGAGGGCTCGTGGGAGCAGCGCGACGTGGCCAGGCTGTTCCTGGAGAACGACGGCCCCGCCGAGTTCACGACGTTGCGCAGGCAGCGCGGCTGGGAGTGGATCGGCGGCAACAAGCGGCTGCTCGGCCTGGCGGACACGCCGGAGGGCAACGTGCTGGTGGTGCTGCTGACCACGGTGATGGGCGAGGCCGGGCGCGAGGTGGCGGCCTGCGAGTCCGACGAGGACGCCCAGGTGACCATAGACGAGGTGATCCGGATCGTCCGCCGCATGCTGGCTACGACGGGCGGCGTACCGCGGCCTTCTCCCTGAGGACGATTTCGCCGGACGCCCGCGATGCGAGCGTGTAGCCCATGGACGCACTGCGCAAAGCCCTCGGCGCGCTCTCACTGGCCTACGCGCTGATCTTCGCCGGGTCCGCGCTGCTGCACTCGGGCATCACGGTCGGCCCGCTGTCCCAGCCGGTCGTGCCGCCCGCGGTGGTGGTGGAGACGTTGTGCGCCCTGGGCCTGCTCGCCGGCGGCCACGGCGCGCTGACCCGCCGCCGGTGGGCCTGGGACGGCCTGGTCTACACCCACGCGGGGGCCCTGGGTGGTGTGCTGATCGGCATCCTGGCGCTGGCCCTGCACCCGGCGGCGGCCACGGCCCTGAGCACCTGGTTCCACGACACGATGGCGGTGCTGCTGGCCGCCGGTCTGGCCGGGGCCTTCTACGCCTCCAGGTCGCGCAGGTGATCGGCCGCCTCGGGCAGCTGGTCCTCGGTGAACACGCGGACGCCGTGCGCTTCGAGCAGGGCGGTGGTCACCCCCTGGCCGGGCACCCGCCGTCCGCCGAACGTGCCGTCGTGAATCGCCAGCGCCCCGCACGAGGGGCTGCCCTCCTTGAGCACGGCCAGCCGGACCCCGGCCGAGCGGGCGGCCGCCAGCGCGGCCCGCGCCCCGGCCACGAACTCGGCCGTCACGTCGGAGCCGTCGCTCGCCAGCACGCGCGCGTCGCCGGAGAGCACCGCCGCCCCGCCCGCGCCGCCCTCGATCTCGGCCGCCGGGCGCGGAACGGGCAGCCCGCCCGTCACCTCGGGGCAGAAGACCACCAGCCGGCCCTCCGCCCGCCAGCCCGCGAGCAGGGCGTCGGCGCTGGTCTTCGCGCCGCCGTCGTAGCGGACCCGGCGGCCCATCAGGCAGGCGCTGACGAGGATTCTCTGCACGTCCCCGATCCTATGAGCGCGATCGGCACCAGCGAGACGGCGGCCAGGACGACCGCGCAGCCGAACGCGTACGCGAACGGCCGCTCCACCCCCGCCCTGGTGAACGTCTGCGCCAGCACGGTCAGCAGCGCGACGCCGAACGGCGCGGCCAGGCGTACCGCGATCGTGCTCAGCGTGGTCGCGGCGGGCAGGGCGGCGCGGTCGAGGGTGGTGAACGCCGCCGCCATCACCGACGTCGACACCAGCCCGTGCCCCAGGCCCAGCACGAACACCGGCACGAACCCGCCGAAGAGCGCGAACGCCGCGATCCCCAGCACGGCGACCACCACCCCCGCCGCGCCGACGCCGCGCGGCCCCCTGCTGTCGGTGAGCCGGCCCGCCAGCGGCATGGTGAGCGCCGCGCCGACGCCCATCGGGGCCAGCAGCAGCCCGGCGTCCAGCGCGCCGCCGCCCTCGGCGAGCTGGCTGTAGAGCGGGACGAGCACGGTGACGCCGAACATCGCCGCCGAGTAGCACGCCATCGCGACCACCGCGCAGGCGAACCGGCGGTCGCCGAACAGCCGCAGGTCCACCAGCCCGCCCGGCCGCCGCCAGGCCCGCACCGCGAACGCGGCCACCAGCGCGAGGCCGCCCCACAACGCGGGATGCAGCGGTGAGGCACCCCCGCCCACCTCGGCCAGCCCGTGGACGAGCGCCGCGAGGCCGGGGGAGAGCAGCGCGAGACCGGCCACGTCGAGCCGCCGCCGGTCCGCGCCCGGCTCGCGCGGCACCAGCGCCAGCGCCGCCACCAGCGCCGCCGCCCCGACCGGCAGGTTCACCAGGAACATCCAGCGCCAGCCGAGCCCCTCCACGAGCGCCCCGCCGAGCACCGGCCCGAGGACGGGCGCCAGCATCGCCGGCACCGAGATCATCGCCATCGCGCGGCCCATGCGCTCCCGTCCGGCGGCCTGGGCCAGCATGGTCTGGCCCACCGGCAGCAGCAGGCCCCCGCCCAGCCCCTGAAGGACGCGGAAGGCGATCAGGCTGCCGACCGACCAGGCGGCGGCGCCGAGCGCGGACCCGGCGGCGAACAGCACGAGCGAGAGCAGCCACACCCGGCGCGCGCCGAAGCGGCCGACCGCCCAGCCGGTGACCGGCACGGTCATCGCCAGGGCCAGCAGGTAGCCGGTGACCACCCACTGCATGGTGGCCGGGGCCGCGCCGAAGTCGCGCGACAGGGTGCCGAGGGCGACGTTGACGATCGTGGTGTCGAGCATCGTCATGACCACGCCGAGCAGGACGACCAGGCCGGTCGTTCGGAAGGAGTTTCGTACGGCGTATCGCATGTCGTACAGCGTATCAGTTTCGTACGGTGTAGCATCGGACGCATGAGTTCCGTCTGGTCGCGTCCGGAGCCACCTCGCCGCCCGGCGCTGACCAGGGAGGCGGTCGTGGCCGCGGCGGTGGCGATCGCCGACGCCGAGGGGCTGGGCGCGGTGTCGATCCGCCGGGTCGCCGCCGAGCTGGGCGCGCGCACGATGACGCTGTACTCCTACATCGAGCGCAAGGAGGACCTGCTCGCCCTGATGGCCGACGAGATCGCGGCCGAGGTGCTGGTCGAGGAGCCGCTGCCGGAAGACTGGCGGGCGGCGCTGCTGCTGCTGGCCGGACGCGAGCGCGAGGTCGTGCGCCGCCACCCCTGGCGGGTCGAGCTGATCTCGCAGCGCGTCGCCGTCGGGCCCAACGGGCTGCGGCACGTCGAGCAGAAGTTGTCGGCCTTCGACGGGCTCGGGGTCGACCGGCTGCGGGCCTGGCGCTATCTGGCGGCGTTCAACGACTACATGACGGGGTTCGTGGTCAGGGAGGCGCTGGAGCGGGGGCAGCCCCGGGAGGGCGGCGTCAACGAGGCCGAGCGGGCGGCCGTGGCCGAGCCGTACATCAGGGAGCTGATCGAGGGCGGCGAGTTCCCCAGGCTGGCGCCGATGATCGAGCAGGGTGTGGCCGGGGCCGACGACAATTTCCGGCGCGGCCTGTCATGGGTGCTGGACGGAATCGAGGGCGACCTGCACGGGCGCTAACCTGTGTCCCGATGAACACCACCGTCGCCACGATCGTCATCGTCGGCTCACTGCTGCTCATGCTGGCGAGCCTGGTCGTCGCCGTCCGCGATCGGCCCATGGGCATGGTCCTGCTGGTCGGCTTCGCCGTGCTGGAAGTGGCGATCCTGGTGCAGGCCGGGTTCGTGATCGCGGCGGTGAGCGGCGGCGAGGGGCCGCCGGAGAAGGCCACGCTGTTCGGGTACATCGGCGGCCAGGTGCTCATCCCGCCCGCCGGGGTGTTCCTCGCGCTGGCCGAGCGCAGCCGGTGGGGCACCGCGATCCTGGTCGTGGCCGGGTTCGCGATCGCGGTGATGACCGCGCGGCTGCTGCAGGTCTGGCAGGGCGTGGCGTGAGCGCCCCGATCGGCACCGGCCCCGGGCGCGCGCTGGTCGCCGTCTACGGGCTGTTCTCGCTGGCGGCCGGGGCGCGGGCGGCGGTGCAGATCGCCACCAGGTTCGACGAGGCTCCGCTGGCCTACGCGCTGTCGGCCTTCGCCGCGCTGGTCTACGTCGTGCTCACCGTCGCCCTCGTGCGCGGCGCCCGCCGTCTCGCGCTCGGCGCGCTCGTCATCGAGCTGGCCGGCGTGCTGCTGATCGGCACCGCGAGCGTGGCCGACCCGGCGGCCTTCCCCGACGCCACGGTGTGGTCGTCGTACGGCAAGGGCTACCTGTTCATCCCCCTCGTGCTGCCCTTCGTGGGTCTCTACTGGCTGCTGCGCAGGCGTTAACGCCGGGCGTGCGCGGGCAGGGACAGACCCCATGAGCACGATCGAGCACTCAGTAGACGTCAACGTCCCGATCCGCGTGGCCTACAACCAGTGGACCCAGTTCGAGAGCTTCCCCGAGTTCATGGAGGGCGTGGAGTCCGTCAAGCAGATCTCCGACACGCTCACCGAGTGGGTGGTCGAGATCGCCGGGGTCCGCCGCGAGTTCCAGGCCGAGATCACCGAGCAGCACCCCGACGAGCGCGTCGCCTGGCGCGGCACGGACTCGCCGCACCACGCGGGTGTCGTCACCTTCCACCGCATCGACGCCGACACCACCAAGGTCACCCTCCAGATGGAGTACGACCCCGAGGGCGTCGTCGAGACCGTCGGCGACGCGCTGCAGATCGTCCGGCTGCGCATCAGGAACGACATGGAGCGGTTCAAGTCGTTCATCGAGTCGCGCGGCGGCGAGACGGGCGGCTGGCGCGGCGACGTCCCCGGCGCCCACCAGCACCAGCACGAGCACGGCTCCACGTACGGCGACAGCGGCGCGCCGGTCCCGCCCGGCACCGTCGGCGGCGGCGACTACCCGCCGAGCGGCACCCTGCCGCCTCCCGGCCCCGTTCCCCCGCGCAACCAGCCCCCGGAGGGCCCGAGCCCGGTCCTGTAGGACCGGATCTCCCCTGAGAATCTCAGCCCCCGCCCCGGGGGCTTTCTCATGTCCAGGAATAAAGGGACATTTCGGTCCTGTTAAGGTGGTGATTCGTCCCATGATTTGATGAGTGGAGGACCTGACCAGCATGAGCGTGCTAGCCCAAGAGGCCCGTGGCAGAACAGGCAGAACGGCCCCCCTGGCCTGGCTTCTCGTGCTGGGCATCGTTCTGGCGGCGTTGAACCTGCGCACGGCCGTCACCAGCGTCGGGCCGCTGCTCGACCAGCTCGCCGGGGCGCTCGGCATGAGCAGCGTCGGCACCGGCCTGCTCACCACGCTGCCCGTGCTGGCCTTCGCCGGCGTCGGCGCGATCACCCCCACGCTGGCCCGCCGGATCGGCGAGCACCGGCTGCTGCTGCTCGCGCTGGTCACCCTCGGCTCGGGCATGCTGGTCAGGTCGCTGGTCGGGACGGCCCCGGTGTTCCTGCTGAGCAGCGCGGTCGCGCTGTCCGGCGGCGCCGTCGGCAACGTGCTCATCCCGACGCTGATCAAGCGTCACTTCCCCGGGCGTACCGGGATCATGACCACCGTCTACACCACGGCCCTGGCGGCGGGCACCATGCTGGCCGCCGCCGCGACCGTGCCGATCGAGCGCGCGTCGGGGGACTGGCACATCGCGCTGGGCGTGTGGGCGGCCCTGGCCGCCGTGGCCGCCATTCCGTGGCTTGCGCTGCTGCGCAGTGAGCCGGAGCGGGACACGGGCAGCCGGGACGCGGGCATCTCGACCCTGCTCAGGAGCAGGCTCGCCTGGATGGTGGCGATCTACTTCGGCACCCAGTCGATGATCGCCTACATCATGTTCGGGTGGCTGGCCACGATCCTCACCGACGGGGGATACACCTCCTCGCAGGCCGGGATCATGCTCGGCGTGTTCACCGCCCTGAACATCCCGGTCTCGATCCTGGTGCCGACGATCGCCGCGCGCTTCCGCGACCAGCGGCCGGTCGTCGTGGGGCTGGTCGTGGCCTACACGATCGGCTTCCTCGGGCTGTGGTTCGCGCCCGCCTCTACCGCCATGGTCTGGGTGGTGTTCGTGGCGGTCGGCATGGGGTCGTTCCCGCTGGCGCTGGTGATGCTGGGGCTGCGCACCCGTACGCCGGAGAGCACGGCCGCGCTGTCGGCCTTCGGGCAGAGCGCCGGATATCTCATCGCCGGCGCCGGCCCGCTGCTGGTCGGGGTGATCTACCAGATGACCGGCGGCTGGGCGCTGACGTACGTGCTGATCTTCGCCGTGATCGCCGTCCAGCTCGCCACCGGCCTGTACGCCGGCCGCGACCGCTATCTGGAGGACGAGCGGCGCCCTGCCACAATGACCAGGTGAGATCCACTGTCGTCACCTTCCCCAACGGCCGGGTCAGCGGCCGTTCCCCGATTGTCGGGGCCGTGCCGGTGGGGGACCGGCACGGCCTCGTCACCGCCGAGACGCCGTTCCACCCCCTCGACCACACCTGGCCCGACCAGCCCGCAGACCGGGGGACGATCGGCGAGCTGCCGGTCCTCGACTGCGTGACAGGGGCCCAGTCGAACGACGGTGAGATCTTCGTCGGCGAGTCCGTCCCGGTCCGGCGGGGCGCCGAGGGCTGGGAGTGGCTGGTCGTCCACGTCACCGACACCCCGCTGCCCGTCGGCGCCGAGGTGGCCCTGGAGGTGGACGCCGGATACCGGGCGGCGCTCTCGGCCGGCCACACCGCCTGCCACCTGGCCGCGCTGGCGCTCAACGCGGCGCTGGCGGACCGGTGGCGCAAGGAGGTGCGGCAGGACCGGCTCGGCCACCCCGACTTCGACCAGACGGCGATCACCTCCTCGCGCATCGTGCCGCACGGCAGCGTGGACGAATACCGCCTCGGCAAGTCGCTGCGCAAGAAGGGCTTCGCCGCCGACGACCTGGACCTGACCGAGCTGGCCCAGCGGGTGAACGAGCAGCTCAGGACGTGGGTGGCGGCCCGCGCGCCGGTCCGGCTCGACGTGCCGGGGCCCGGTCTGACCGCGTTGCGCACCTGGCACTGCTCGCTGCCCGAGGGCGAGGCGTCGATCCCGTGCGGCGGCACGCACGTGCGCGACACGGCGGAGCTGGGCACGGTCGAGGTCGCGTTCACCCTGGAGGAAGCCGCCCTCACCATGCGCACCACCTGCGGCTAGCGGGCCCTTGCTCCGGGGCCCCTCAGGCTCTGGCGGCCAGGAAGGCGAGCACCCGGCGCCACGCGTCCGCGCAGATCGCCTCGTGCTCGCCGTGGGCCTCGTCGAAGAAGCCGTGCGGGGCGCCCGGGTAGACGACGATCTCGTGCTCCACCCCGGCCCCGGTCAGCGCGGCCCCGAACTCCGTCACCTGCTCGGCCGGGATGCCCTCGTCGGCTCCGCCGAACAGGCCGAGGATCGGCGCGCCCAGCTCGGCGGCGTGCTGGGTGGGGCCGGGGCCGTACGGGCCGGCGATCCCCGGCGCGCCGTAGAACCCGATCACGCCGGCGAACCCGAACCTGGGCGCCGAGGCGAAGAACGCGTTCCGGCCGCCCATGCAGAAGCCGAGCGCCACCGCCGGCCGTCCCAGGTGCTCGGTGGCGGCCTGGATGTCGGCCTGGATGTTCTCCCTGGTCAGCTTGGGGATGTGGGCCATGACCTGGAACGACTCGCCCCGGTCGGCGTCGGTGGCGGTCCTGCCGTAGTAGTCGAGGGCGAGCGCCGGATGACCCTGCTCGGCCAGCCGTACGGTGAGCTGCTTGTAGAAGCCGTGCAGGCCGCGGACGTCGGGCAGGATCACGACGCCTGGCCCGCTCACCTGGTCGGGACGGGACTCGTAGGCGGCGAACGTCGTGCCGTCGGAGGAGGTCAGGCGCAGGTCGGCGGAGCGGGTGCCGGTGGTCGGGGGCTGCGGGCGCGGTGGTGTGGCGTCGTTGTCGTAGCACATGGTGCCGGGAAACTACCAAAGCTGGATTGATAAAGCTAGTCTTGGTTTTGTGCTCGCCAAGGAACTGCGGATCTCGGTCGGGCGGCTCGCCCGCCGCATCCGGCAGCTTTACACCAACGCCTCGGGCGACGACGTGTCGTTCACCGAGCTCGCCGTGCTCTCCCGCCTCGACCGGGACGGGCCGCACACCTCGGCCCAGCTCGCGCACCTGGAACGCATCACCGCCCAGGCGATCGGCACCGTCCTGGGCGGCCTCCACCAGCGCGGCATGGTGGCCCGCGAGCCCGACCCGGCCGACCGGCGGCGGGTGATCACCGCCATCACCGGCTCCGGCCGCGCCGCGCTGGTCAGCCGCGAACAGGTGATCACCGAACGCCTGGCCGCGGCCGTCGACTCCCTCACCCCCGACGAACGCGAACGCCTCGCCGCGGCCCTGCCCGTCCTCGCCGACCTGGCCGAACGGCTCTGAGGCGTCAGCATGTGTTGACAAGCGGCCCTCTGTCAGCACATGCTGACACCATGGACGTCACCGAACTGGCCGGGGCGGCAGCCGACCGCGACCCCGGAACGGGCCTGGCGGCGGTGGCCGCGCTCAGGGCCCTGCTGGAGGAGCTGGAGGCCGTCCACGTCGGCAACGCCCGCGCGGCGGGGTGGTCGTGGGAGCAGATCGCCGGCGCGCTCGGGGTCCGGCGGCAGTCCGCCCATCGCAAGCACGCCCGCAGAACGGGGAGGTAGCAGGTGTTCGACAGGTTCACAGAAGGCGCCCGCCGGGCGGTGGTCCGGGCCGGGATCCTCGCGCTCGACGCCCACCGCGCCACGCTTGACGCCGACCTCCTGCTGCTGGGCGTGGCCGAGGTGCGGCCGTTCTCGCTGTCGTCGTTCACCGCCTCCGGCGCCGGCCTGCGCGCGCGCATCGACCTGGGCGACGCGCGTGCGCTGCTGGCCACGCTCGGCATCGACCTCGACGAGGTGCACCGCCGTACCAGAGCCGGGACGGACGCGCCTGACCGGTGGGTGCTGCGCCGGTCCAGGCTGCGCCCGTTGCGCGTGACCCTGGACGGGCCGCTGGGCGGGATCCCGCTGGCCATGCACGCCAGGAAGGTGATCGAGGTGGCGATGTGGAAGCCGGGGCCGGTGACCGGCGAACGGCTGCTGTGGGGCCTGCTCGCCGACGGCGCGAACGGCGCCGGCCGGCTGCTCGGCGAGGCCGGGGTCGACGTGGCCGCGCTGGTCCGGGAGGCGGGCATCCCGTCCCGCCGCGCCGCCTGACGTAACGCCGTCCAGGGCGGGTCGGAGAGCTCCTCCGGCCCGCCGGGGATGCGCGATCCGGCGTGACGCGAGGGGTCCGGAAGTCCGATACACTTGGTGATCGCAAGGGGCTATGGCGCAGTTGGTAGCGCGCCTCCATGGCATGGAGGAGGTCTGGGGTTCGAATCCCCATAGCTCCACAGAAGAGAAGGTGGCGTCCGTAAGGGCGCCACCTTTTTTCGTGCCCGCGCCAGGCCCTTTTCGTGCCCGCGCCAGGCCGTGTCAATACCTCTCAGGTCGCCTCTTGTCCGGACCTGGGGGAGACGCGGGCGGCCGGCCCGGGACGGGATCGTCGGGGGCATGCGACTTCAACGACTGCAGATCTCGGCGCTGTCCGTCCTCGCGCTCGTCGTGGCGCTCGCGCTCGCGCCGCTGCCAGGGTTGCCGTACACCATGGGGTTCGCGCCGCACTGGGTGACCGTCCTGGCCGCCGTGCTGGGGGCGGTCTTCGTGGTGCGGCCGCATCCGGCGGGGCTGCTGCCCGTCCTGCTGCTGCTGTGGTCGGCGGGCGGGCTCGTGCTCGACGTCTTCCGCGCCTTCTTCGCGCTCACCGGGATCCCCGCCGGGGAGTTCGCGCAGGTCGACTGGCCCGGGATGGCGCTGCGCGGGCTCAGCCTGGCGGGCTGCGCGCTGCTGGGGGCGCTGCTGCTGCCGCGCGTCAGGGTGCCCGGCGGGCCCTGGCTCGGGTACGCCGCGTTCGCCATCGGGTTCGTCTACCCCCTGGCCAAGCTCTACTGGTCGGCGGGCGGCACCCTGCTGCGCCCCGCGGACTACGGCGAGGGCTTCCCGTACGGCGAGACGATCATGCTGGTCATCGGGGCGGTGGGCTCGCTGGCCCTCGTGCAGAGGTGGGGACGCTCGCTGCCGCGGCGGCTGGTGCTGGCCGGCGGTTGGACGGGCGCCGCCATGTTGACCACTATGGGAGCCATGTCCGTTCTCGGCACGTTCTCCCAGCTCCTCGGCCTCACCCGGGGGCCCGTGCCGCTGTCCGATCCGGCCGCGGTGGCGGCGGTCGCGGTCGTGTACGGGAGCTGGCTGCTGTTCGGGCTGGCGGTCGCCGGGGCCACCCTCTCCTACCAGCGCACGACGGCGTGCTGACGCCCCGCCGCGCCGACGTGGTCCTGGCCCTGGTCGCCGGGGTGACACTGGTCCCGCTCTCCCTGACGGTGGCGGTGTTGTCGGCGCCCGGCGTGCGGGCGGTCCTGCTGGCGGGGGCCTGCCTGGTGGCGCACGCGGCCGTGGCCTACCGGCGGCGGACGTGGGCGTTCCTCGTGGTCGCCGCGGCCTTCGCCGTCCAGGTCGCGGTGACCGGGTTGTTCCTCGTGCTGCCGTCGGCGGCGCTGTTCCCGCTCGCGGTCTACTCCTGCGCCGCCCACGCCCGGCGCCATCCGCCGCTGCTGGTCGGCCTGGCGGGCGCGGGGGTGGCGGCGGCCAGGTTCGCGACCGACTCCAGCGTCGCGGCGGCCGGGCTCGGCCCGGATCCGTGGCTGCTGCTCGGGCTGCTGGCCGCGGTGGTGGTCGCGGCGTGGGGGCTCGGCCTGTACCGGCGGACCCAGCTCGCCCACCTCGACCTGCTGCGGGAGCGGGCCGGCGAGGCCGCGGCGCGGGCCACCGCCGAGGAACGGGCGCGGATCGCCAGGGAGATGCACGACGTGGTCGCCCACGCGCTGGCCGTCATCGTCGCCCAGGCCAGGGGCGGCCGGTTCGCGCCCGCGCGGGCGGCCGAGATCCTGGCCACGATCGAGGAGACGGGCCGCGCGGCTCTCACGGACATGCGGGCCGCCGTCGGCGTGCTGCGCGCCACGCCAGGGGACGGGCCGCCGCCCGGACTGACCGGCCTGCCGGACCTGGTGGCGCGGACCCGGGACGCCGGGCTGCCCGTCGAGGAGATCGTGTGCGGCACGCCGCGCCCCCTCGGGCCGGGGGCCGATCTCGTCGCGTACCGCGTGGTGCAGGAGGCGCTGACGAACACACTCAAGCACGCGGGCACGGGCGCGCGCAGCACCCTCCGGCTGGACTGGACGGACGAGGCCCTGCGCATCACCGCCGGCGACGCGGGCGGCACCGCCTCTGCTGGAATGCGCGATGACGGGCCGGGGAACGGGCTGGCGGGCATGCGCGAGCGGGTGACCGCGCTGGGCGGGACCCTGGACGTCCGGACGGAGGAGGAAGGCGGGTTCGTCGTCGAGGCCCGCCTTCCGTACCCGGCATGACCATCGGCGTGTACGTCGTCGACGACCAGCGGCTGGTGCGTACCGGCACGGTCATGGTGATCGACGCCCAGGACGACATGCGCGTGGTGGGGGAGGCCGGCGACGGGGTGGAGGCACTGGCCGGTCTGCGCGCGGTGACGGCGGACGTGGTGCTCATGGACGTCCGCATGCCGCGCATGGACGGCGTCGAGGCGACCCGGCGGCTGCTGACGGCCCCCGGCGCGCCCAAGGTGATCGTCCTGACCACCTTCGACCTGGACGAGTACGCCTTCGCCGCGCTGCGGGCCGGTGCGTCGGGGTTCCTGCTCAAGGACGCCCCCGCCGAGGAGCTGCTGGCCGCGGTGCGGACCGTCCACCGGGGGGACGCGGTGATCGCCCCCTCGACCACCCGCCGCCTGCTCGACCACGTCGCGCCGCAGCTGCCGGACGCCGGGCCCGACCCGCTGACCGACCGGGAGCGGGAGGTGTTGCGGCACATCGCCTGGGGCGAGACGAACGCCGAGATCGCGGGCTCCCTGTTCCTGTCGGAGGGCACCGTCAAGACCCATGTCGGCCGCATCCTGGCCAAACTCGGGCTGCGCGACCGGGTCCAGGCGGTCATCTGGGCCTACGAGCACGGCCTGAACCGCCGCCCCTGAGCAGGCCGTCAGACGGCGGCCGGGGCGGTGCCGGAACGGCGGGTCAGGGCCCAGGCCGACAGCAGATGGACGGCGGCGCCGATCGCGCCGCCCACCGCCATGCCGGGCAGGCCCTGCGCGAGCCCGATCGCGACGTCGGCCGCCTGCACCGCCCCGGCCGCGACGAGCAGCGGCACCAGCGCCGGCCTGCCCTTCGCCGTCATCGACCACAGCAGGGCGGCGCCGAGGGGGAGGGCGCGCGCGGCGTAGGCCTGGGCGTACAGGGAGACGCCGCCGGAGACCTCGGCGCCGGTGGGCAGGATGATCCCGGGGTCGGCGAGGGCGAGCACGCCGGAGACCATGGCGCCGGCGGCGGCCAGGACGTTGAGGACGATCAGCGACTTGCGCACAACACTTCTCCACTCGAATCGTTCATACTCTGAATGATATATCGACGGTACCATTGTGGGCGTGGACGAAGTCAAGCCGGTGTCGGTGGCGGGGACGATGGCCTTCAGGATCGGGACGCTCGGGGCGATCCTGACCGAGCGGTTCACGGCCGCGCTCGTCCCGCTCGACCTCAAGCCCAAGCACGTCGGGCTGATGACCCTGCTGGAGGCACGCGGCGCGGCCTCGCAGCTCGACGTCGCCAAGACGATGGGCGTCGCGCCGAGCCTGGTGGTGACGCTGGCCGACCACCTCGAACGGCTCGGCGCGATCTCCCGGGTGCGCGACCCCGGCGACCGGCGGCGTCAGCTCCTCGACCTCACCGGCGAGGGGCGCGCGCTGCTGGGCCGGTGCCTGGAGGTGACGCTGGAGCTCGACGCCGAGCTGACCGGCGGGCTCGGCCCGCGGGACCGGGCCGTGCTCGCCAGGGTCCTCGGCACGCTGGCCGCCCAGGCGGGGCTGCCGCTCTAGTCGTCGCGGGCGGTCTGCCGGGCCAGGGTGGTGTGTCCCTGGCGGATGTCGGTCCAGGCCCGGTCGATGTGGCGGAGTTCGGTGGCGGGGGCGCCGACGGCCATGCGGAGCACGATCCGGCCGCCGATCCTGGTGTGCGTGAGGTAGAGGGAGCCGCCGGCGTTCAGGGTCTCCATCAGGCGCAGCGTGGCCGCGTCGGCGTCGGCGGGCGGCAGGCCGGGCCAGCGGGGACGGAAGCAGACCAGGCCGAGCGGGTGCGGCTCGTGCAGCTCGAAGGCGGGGTCGGTGGCGATCCGGGCGGCCAGGTGCTGGGCCAGGGAGACGCCCTTGCGGATGTGGGCGCGCAGGCCCTCGGCGCCGTACCAGCGGATCACCGACCACAGTTTCAGCGCTCTGAACCGGCGGCCCAGCGGGATCTGCCAGTCGCGGTAGTCGACCACCGAACCGGCCGAGGTGGCGGCGTTGCGCAGGTACTCGGGCAGGATCGACAGCGCGCCGAGCAACGGGGCGCGGTCGGCCGTCCACAGGACGGTGCAGTCGAAGTTGGTCAGCAGCCATTTGTGCGGGTTGGTGGAGTAGGTGTCGGCGTACTCCGCCACGCCGTCGTTGAGCCCGCGGAACTCGGGGCAGACGGCGGCGACCCCGGCGTAGGCGGCGTCCACGTGCAGCCACACGTCGTGCTCGCGGCACACCTCGCCGATCTCCGGCACCGGGTCGACGGCGGCCGAGGAGGTGGTGCCGACGGTGGCGCAGACCATCGCGGGGACCGCGCCGCCGGCCTTGTCGGCCGCGATCAGCTCGCGCAGCCGGCCCGGGTCCATGGCCAGCGTACGGGGGTGCACGTCCACCACCCGTACGCCGTCGGAGCCGAGGCCGGCGACGCGGGCGGCCTTCTCCAGCGAGGAGTGCGTCTGCGACGAGACGTAGATCGTGTACCGCTCGGCGACGCCCGTACGCGTGACCCGGCCGCCGCTCGCCCGGTGCAGGGCGGCGAGCAGCGCGACCAGGCAGGCGCTCGACGCCGAGTCCTGGATCACGCCGCCGCCGCGCGCGTCGGTCCTGAAGTGCGCGGGCAGGCCGAGCAGGCTCGCCAGCCAGTCCACCACCACGGTCTCCAGCTCGGTGCAGGCGGGGCTGGTGACCCACAACATGCCCTGCACGCCGAGGCCGCTGGAGAGCAGGTCGCCGAGGATGGCGGGGCCGCTGGCGTTGGAGGGGTAGTAGGCGAAGAAGGCGGGGTGCTGCCAGTGGGTGATGCCGGGCAGCAGGATGGTGTTCAGGTCGTCAAGGACGGCCTCGAACGGCTCGCCGTGCTCGGGCGGCTCCGCGGGTAAGGCGCGGCGGACGTCTCCCGGCTCGGCCCGTGACATCACCGGACGGGACTCGATGCCCGCCATGTAGTCCGCGATCCAGTCGACGACCTGCCTGCCGTGGCGGCGGAACTCCTCCGGGCTCATGTGGGCGTTCATGCCTACAGATCATCATCCGGGCGGCGTCCCGGGAAGACGGGAACGGGCCGGAGGCCGCGTGCCTCCGGCCCGTCGTTCCGGCTGGGGGTCAGCGCCCGCTGAGTGTCTTGCGCCAGTGGAAGCCGCCGGGCAGATTGACCGACAGCGTACGGCGGCCGTCGGCGGTACGCGTCACCCTGAACAGCCGGTTGCCCCAGCTGTGTCCAACGCCGCCGCGGGACAGGTTCAGCCGGACCGGACCCAGCTTGATCGTCTTGCGGTAGCTCCAGCTCATCGGACTCCTCCGTCGAGGTCGGTGAGAGCCGGTCAACTACCCGGGAACGCCGGAAATATCGGGGTTTTCGGCGTTGGCGCTGCTTCTGCCGGCGGACGCCCAGGTCAGGGCGTCGGCGAGGGCGTCCAGGGCGGCGGGGTAGGCGCGTTCGGAGGGGGCGGCGTACCCGATCAGCAGGCCGCCGGGGCCAGGCGTCTGGCGCAGCGGGGTCAGGCCGCGCAGGGCGACGCCGCGCCGTTCGCAGGCCGCCAGCACGGCGGACTCGGCCGGCCCGGCCGGCGGGAGCAGCAGCAGGGCGCGCAGGCCGGCGGCCACGCCGGGCAGGCGTGCGCCGGGCAGCGGGGCGGCCGGTCCGGGGCCGAGCCGCGACAGCAGCAGGTCGCGGCGGCGGCGGTAGCGCAGGCGCGCGGCGCGGACGTGCCGGTCGTAGTCGTGGTCGTCGATCAGCCGGGCCAGGACGAGCTGGCCCAGCACCCCGGTGTGGGCGTCGGCGTACAGCTTGGCCTCGGCGACCGGGCCCACCAGGGCGGGCGGGAGCGCCATCCAGCCCAGGCGCAGCGCCGGGGAGAGCGACTCGGAGGTGGTGCCGCAGTAGACGACCTGGTCGGGGGCCGTGCCCTGGAGGGCGCCCACGGGACGGCGGTCGTGGCGGAACTCGCCGTCGTAGTCGTCCTCGATGACCGGGCCGCCCCACTCGCGCAGCAGGCGGCGGCGCGCCGGGGCCAGAGGGACGCCGGTCGGGTACTGGTGCGCCGGGGTCAGCACGGCGGCGGCCACCCCGGACGTGAGGTCGCCGGTACGGGCGCCCTGCTCGTCCACCGGGAGGGGGGCGATCGTGCGGCCGGCGCGGCGCAGGACCTCGCGGTAGAAGTCGTGGCCCGGGTCCTCCATGGCGATCGGGCCCGCCCCGAGTACGTCCGCCAGCAGGTTGAGCGACTGGACGAAGCCCGTGGTGACGACGATCCGGTCGGGGGTGGTGCGCACGCCGCGGGTCCTGCCGAGGTAGCCGGCCAGCGCGGTGCGCAGTTCGATCCGGCCCCTGGGGTCGCAGGGGCCGAAGACCTCGGCGGGGGACGCGGCGAGCACGTGGCGGGTGGCCCGCAGCCAGGCCCGCACGGGGAAGGCCGACACGTCCGGCTGCCCGGGGCGAAGATCGTGCGCCGGCTGCGGCGCCCCGGCGACGGAAGTTGAGCGGATCAGCGCGGGGGCGGGTGGGAAGGCGTCGGCGACCTCGGTGCCCGAACCCGGGCGGGTGGTGAGGTAGCCCTCCTCGGCGAGCTGGTCGTAGGCGGCGCTCACCGTGCCGCGGGCGAGGCCCAGCCCGGCCGCGAGCGCCCTGGTCGAGGGCAGGCGGGTGCCGGGCGGCAGCCGCCCGTCGCGTACGGCGGCGCGCAGCGCGTCCTCGACGGCCCGCCGCCGCCCGAGTGCGGGATCGAGCTCCAGATGCAGGTCCACTCCGGAACTGGCCCAATGTTTCACCACAAAACCGGATCTTACGGGTGGTCCGGTGGGCGGCTACCGTCGAGGGCGTACCACGAAAGGAAGTTCTGCCCATGCTCGTGATCGCCCATCTCAGCGACATCCACGTCGGCGGCTCGGACCGGTCCGTCGAGCGCGCCGACGCCGTCATGCGCTACCTGGACGCCCTGCCGTACGACCTCGACGCGGTGCTCGTCTCCGGCGACATCGCCGACCACGGGCTGGCCGCGGAGTACGAGCAGGCGCGCAAGCTGCTGACCTCGCGCCACCCGGTCCTCGTGTGCCCCGGCAACCACGACGTCCGGGAGGAGTTCCGGCGGGTGCTGCTCGGCGAGCCGGCCGCGTCCGGGCCGGTCAACCGGGTTCACCGCACCGGCGGGGCCGTCTACGTGTTGTGCGACTCCTCCATCCCGGGCCGCCCCGAGGGCCACCTGGACGACGAGACGCTGGCCTGGCTCGACGTCGTGCTCGGCGCGGAACGTGACCTGCCGGTGTTCGTGGCCTTCCACCACCCGCCCACCACGCTGCACTCGCCGATCGACACGATCATGCTCCAGACCCCGGACCGCCTAGCGGACCTGCTGGCCGGGCATCCGCACGTGACAGCCGTGCTGGTCGGCCACGCCCACACGGCGGCGGCCACCACCTTCGCCGGACGCCCGCTGCTGGCCGCGCCGGGCGTGGTGTCCACGCTGCGGCTGCCCTGGGAGGGCGCGACGACGCTGGCCGACTGCGCCGACTACGAACTGCCGCCGGGGCTCGTCTTCCACGTGCTGGACGACGGCGGCCGGGTCACCACCCACCACCGCGTCGTCCCGGTGTGAGGGTGTAGGCAGCGGGCGGGCCGGGAGGCCGCGGGCTTCCCGGCGCCGGGACGGATCGTTTCATGGGTGCTCCTCGGACGAGCGGACTGTTAGCGCTACCAGTCGAAGTGGCCGCAGACGAAGGTGATCGGCGTCACGTTAGGGATGGAACGCCCCTGGAGTCAAGGGGTGCCCGGCGTGACGCGACCGTGATGCGGAGGGCCCTTGACGGATGTGCTTGTTAACGTTCACAGTCGTGGCCAAGCCAGGAAAGGAGCGGTCGCGGGATCGGTCCGGGGTCGTCTCCCCTCGGTCGCGGCCGAGGAGGCGAGGTGGCGGCCCGCCTCCTGGCACCCGCGGTCGCCGGTACGCGAGACGGGCACGGCCCGACGGGACCGCGCAGGCCCCCGAGGCAGGAAGGCGCCGACGGCCGGATTCGGTTGTTAGCGCTCACATGAGAAGGGAACCCCCCACGTGTTCAAGAGGATCTCGGCGTTGGTGCTCGCCGGGCTCACCGCGATGTCGGTGGCGAGCTGCGGCGGAGGCAGTGGCGGCAGCGGCGGCGACGGCTCGATCACCATGGGCTTCGCCCAGGTCGGCGCGGAGAGCGGCTGGCGCACCGCGAACACCAAGTCCGTGCAGGACTCGGCCAAGAGCGCGGGCGTGACGCTCAAGTTCTCCGACGCCCAGCAGAAGCAGGAGAACCAGATCAAGGCCATCCGCTCCTACATCCAGCAGAAGGTGGACGTCATCGCCTTCTCGCCGGTGGTGGAGTCCGGCTGGGACACGGTGCTCAAGGAGGCCAAGGACGCGAAGATCCCGGTCATCCTGACCGACCGCGCCGTCGACTCCAAGGACACCTCCCTGTACCGGACCTTCCTCGGCTCCGACTTCGTCGAGGAGGGGAAGAAGGCCGGCCAGTGGCTGGTGGCGGAGTACAAGGACGCCACCGACCCGGTGAACATCGTCGAGCTCCAGGGCACCACCGGCTCGGCCCCCGCCAACGACCGCAAGGCCGGGTTCGCCCAGGTCATCGGCGCCGACCCGAAGTTCAAGGTGATCGCCTCGCAGACCGGCGACTTCACCAGGGCCAAGGGCAAGGAGGTCATGGAGGCCTTCCTGAAGTCCAACCCGGACATCGACGTGCTGTACGCCCACAACGACGACATGGGCCTGGGCGCGATCGAGGCCATCGAGGGCGCGGGCAAGGTGCCCGGCAAGGACATCAAGATCATCACGGTCGACGCCGTCAAGGACGGCATGCAGGCGCTGGCCGACGGGAAGATCAACTACATCGTCGAGTGCTCGCCGCTGCTCGGCCCGCAGCTCATGGACCTGGCCAAGAAGGTCGTCAAGGGCGAGCAGGTGCCGGCCCGCGTGGTGACCGAGGAGACCACGTTCACGCAGGAGCAGGCCAAGCAGGTCCTGTCCAGCCGTCAGTACTGATCGCGCGGGCCGGGCCCGGTGGCCCGGCCCCTTCAGGCGGAAGGGGAGGCCCATGGCCGCACCCGTGCCGGTCCTGACGATGAACGGGATCGGCAAACAGTTTCCCGGGGTCAAGGCCCTGGACGGCGTGGACCTGCGGCTGCTGCCCGGCGAGGTGCACGCGCTCATGGGCGAGAACGGCGCCGGCAAGTCCACCCTGATCAAGGTGCTCACCGGCGTGCATCCCGCCGACTCGGGCACGATAGAGCTGGGCGGGCGGCCCGTCGCCTTCGCCGGCCCGGCCGAGGCGCAGCGGGGCGGCATCAGCACGGTCTACCAGGAGGTCAACCTCTGCGCGAACCTGTCGGTGGCCGAGAACATCTTCATCGGCCGCGAGCCGCGCAAATTCGGCCGCATCGACTGGAAACGCGTGCGGGCCAGGGCCGGCGAGCTGCTGAGCGGGCTGGACCTGAGCATCGACGTCTCGGCGCCGCTGTCGGCGTACTCGCCGGCGGTGCAGCAGATGGTGGCCATCGCGCGGGCGGTCGACATCGAGGCGCGGGTGCTGATCCTGGACGAGCCCACCTCCAGCCTGGACGCCGACGAGGTGCGGCAGCTCTTCCGGGTGATGCGGCGGCTCAAGGAGGAGGGCATCGCCATCCTCTTCGTCTCCCACTTTCTTGACCAGATCTACGAAATTTCGGACCGTATGACGATCCTGCGCAACGGACGGCTCGTCGGCGAGTACCTGACCCGCGAGCTGCCCCAGCTCGACCTGGTCGCCAAGATGATCGGCCAGGAGCTGGCCGCGCTCGAACGCCTGCACGGCGCGGCCAGGGTCTTCGACCGGCCACTGGTCGAGGCGCGCGGGCTGGGCCGGGCCGGGGCCGTCGAGCCGTTCTCGCTCACCATCCACGAGGGCGAGGTCGTGGGGCTGGCCGGGCTGCTCGGCTCGGGGCGTACCGAGGTCGCACGGTTGCTGTTCGGCGCCGACCACGCGAGCGGCGGCGAGCTGTCCGTCGGCGGCGCGCCCGCCGCGCTGCGCACCCCGCGCGCGGCGATGAACCACAAGATCGCCTTCTGCTCGGAGAACCGCAAGGAGGACGGCCTGATCCCCGACCTCACCGTGCGCGAGAACATCATCCTGGCGCTCCAGGCCACCCGGGGCTGGACCAGGCCGGTCCCGCGCGAACAGCAGGACGAGCTGGTCGGCCGGTACGTCAAGGCCCTGCGGATCAGCCCGCCCAACCCCGAGCACCTGGTGCGGAACCTGAGCGGCGGCAACCAGCAGAAGGTGCTGCTGGCGCGCTGGCTCATCCTGGAGCCCCGGCTGCTCATCCTCGACGAGCCCACCCGCGGCATCGACGTCGGGGCCAAGACCGAGATCCAGCGCCTGGTCGCCGAGCTGTCCGACGGCGGCATGGCGGTGCTGTTCATCTCCGCCGAGCTGGAGGAGGTGCTGCGGCTCAGCCACAAGGTCGAGGTGCTGCGCGACCGGCGGCTGGTGGCCGAGCTGCCCAACGACGAAGCCCTCACCACGGACGTGCTGATGGAGACGATCGCGAGCGGAGGGCGGGCCTGATGCGGCGGCTGCTGTGGCCGGTGGCGGTGCTCGTGCTGCTGCTGGCCCTGAACGTGTTCTTCACCCCCAGCTTCCTCTCCGTCCAGGTCAGGGACGGGCACCTGTACGGGAGCCTGATCGACATCCTGCGTTTCGGCGCGCCGCTCATCCTGGTCTCGCTCGGCATGACGCTGGTCATCGCGACCGGCGGCATCGACCTGTCGGTGGGCTCGGTGGTGGCGATCTCGGGCGCGCTGGCCTGCCTGCGGATCAGCGAGGACGCCGGCGTGCTCGCCGCCGTGGCGCTCGCGCTCGGGCTGTGCCTGCTGCTCGGCGCCTGGAACGGGTTCCTGGTCGCGCAGGCGGGCATCCAGCCGATCATCGCCACGCTGATCCTCATGGTGGCCGGGCGCGGCCTGGCCCAGCTCATCACCGACGGGCAGATCATCACGGTCAACAGCCCGTCGTACAAGCTGATCGGCGGCGGGTACCTGCTGGCGGTGCCGTTCGGGGTGCTGCTGGTGCCGGTCGTGCTGGCGGTCACCGCGTTCCTGACCCGCCGGCTGGCGCTGGGCCTGCTGATCGAGTCGGTCGGCGGGAACGCCGAGGCCAGCAGGCTCGCGGGCATCAGGTCGCGCGGCATCGTCATCATGGTCTACGCCTTCGCCGCCCTGTGCGCGGGCATCGCCGGGATCCTGATCAGCTCGAACGTCTCCAGCGCCGACGGCAACAACGCCGGCCTGTGGATCGAGCTGGACGCGATCCTGGCCGTGGTGATCGGCGGCACCTCGTTGTCGGGCGGCCGGTTCTCGCTGGGCGGGACCGTGGCCGGCGCGCTGGTCATCCAGACACTCACCACGACGATCTACTCCATCGGCGTGCCGCCCGAGACGACCCTGCTGTTCAAGGCGCTGGTGGTGACGGCGGTCTGTCTCGTGCAGTCGCCGTCGTTCCGCGCGAAGGCGCTGCGCCGGCGCGGTGGCAGCGCGCCGCCCAGCCCGGCCCCCGAGGAGAAAGTGCGGGTGACCCTGTGACGACCATGACCGTGGGCCGGGTCGCGTTGCCGGCCCGCCACCTGCCGGTGCTCGTGACGGCGTGCCTGTTCGTGGCGATGTTCGTCGTGGGCGGCGTCCGGTACGAGGGCTTCGCCAGCGGGCAGGTGGTGCTCAACGTCTTCATCGACAACGCGTTCCTGCTGGTGGTGGCGGTGGGGATGACGTTCGTGATCCTGGCCGGGGGCATCGACCTGTCGGTGGGGTCGGTGGTGGCGCTGTCCACGATGATCTCGGCGTCGCTGATGTCGGGGCCGGGGTGGCCGCCGTACGTGGTGGTGCCGCTGGTGCTGGCCGTGGGGGCCGGGCTCGGGCTGGTGATGGGCTACATCGTGCACGCCTTCGACATCCAGCCGTTCATCGTGACGCTGGCCGGGATGTTCCTGGCCCGGGGGCTGTGCTACACGATCGGCACGGACTCGATCCCGATCGAGGACCCGGCGTTCACGGCGTTCGCGCAGACCAGGGTCGACCTGTTCGCCGGTCTGTGGATCTCGCCGAGCGTGCTCATCGCGGTGGGGGTGGTGCTGGTGGCGGCGTACGTGCTGCACCACACCCGGTTCGGCCGGGCCGTGTACGCGACGGGCGGCAGCGAGCAGTCGGCGCTGCTCATGGGCCTGCCGGTGGGCCGGACGAAGATCACGGTCTACACGGTGAGCGGCTTCTGCTCCGCGCTCGGCGGCGTGCTGCTGTCGTTCTACATGCTCTCGGGCTACGGCCTGCACGCCGTGGGCATGGAACTGGACGCCATCGCCGCCGTGGTGATCGGCGGCACGCTGCTCACGGGCGGCAGCGGCTTCCTGCTCGGCACGGTGCTCGGCGTGCTGGTGCTCGGCCTGATCCAGACGATCATCAGCTTCGAGGGCACGCTCAGCTCCTGGTGGACCAAGATCTTCATCGGCCTGCTGCTCTTCGTCTTCATCGTGCTGCAACGGATCTTCAGCGCGCGTCCAAGGCGCTGACCTGCAAGGAGTCTGCCGCGAACGTTACCTAAAGGTTTCCGTGAGGTTATGCTCAACCGTTGACATCGTCTTTGTTAGCGATAACAATCGGCGAGAACGAAGCGAGAACTTTGTTCTGATTCGGCACGTTCTGTGACTGAGTCCTCTGCACTATCGGCAGTTAACGCTCACATTCCGCTGCCGCAACCCCCATTGCAAGGAGTGCCACATGAGGTTGGGACGTATCGGGGGCGTGGTGTCCGCCATCGCGCTCGCCGCGACCATGACGGCCTGCGGCTCCAGCCAGAAGACGGTCGACGCCGACGCCTCCACGTCGGCCGCCGCCGGGGGCGCGGGCGCCCTGATCGGCGTCACCATGCCCACCAAGTCGTCCGAGCGGTGGATCCACGACGGCGACAACGTCAAGCAGCAGCTCGAACAGCTGGGCTACAAGGTCGACCTCCAGTACGCGGAGAACGACATCCCGACGCAGGCCAACCAGATCGAGAACCAGATCACCAAGGGCGCCAAGCTCCTGATCATCGCCTCGATCGACGGCACCGCGATCACCTCGCAGCTCCAGCAGGCCGCCGACGCCAAGATCCCGGTCATCTCCTACGACCGCCTGATCCGCAACAGCCCCAACGTCGACTACTACGCCACCTTCGACAACTTCAAGGTCGGCGTGCAGCAGGCGACCTCCCTGCTCAAGGGCCTCGGCGTGGACGACGGCAAGAAGGGCCCGTTCAACGTCGAGCTGTTCGGCGGCTCGCCCGACGACAACAACGCCACGTTCTTCTGGAACGGCGCCATGTCGGTGCTCCAGCCGAAGATCGACGACGGCACCCTGCTGGTCAAGAGCGGCCAGAAGGACTTCAAGACCGCCGCCATCCTGCGCTGGGACCCGGCCACGGCCCAGAAGCGCATGGAGGACATCCTCACCAAGACCTACACCGGCGGCACCAAGGTGGACGGCGTGCTCTCCCCGTACGACGGCCTGTCCATCGGCATCCTGTCGGCGCTCAAGAGCTCCGGCTACGGCACCAGCGGCCAGCCCTACCCCGTCGTGACCGGCCAGGACGCCGAGCTCGCCTCGGTCAAGTCGATCATCGCCGACGAGCAGTACTCCACCATCTTCAAGGACACCCGCAAGCTCGCCGAGCAGACGGTGAAGATGGCCGACGCGGTCCTGAAGGGCGGCAAGCCCGAGGTGAACAACACCAAGGACTACGACAACGGCAACAAGGTCGTCCCCTCCTACCTGCTCGACCCGGTGATCGTGGACAAGAGCAACTACAAGGAGATCATCGTCGGCGGCAACTACTACACCGAGGACCAGCTCAAGTAAGGGCCCGCCCCGGGGGACGGCGGTCCCCCGGGGGCACTTCCCACACCTGAGCGAGGGGCATATGACCGAGCACATCTTGCGGATGAGCGGGATCACCAAGACGTTCCCCGGTGTCAAGGCGCTGCAGGACGTCAACCTGGCCGTCCGGCGCGGCGAGATCCACGCCGTCTGCGGCGAGAACGGCGCCGGCAAGTCGACGCTGATGAAGGTGCTGTCCGGGGTCTACCCGCACGGCGACTACGAGGGCGAGATCACCTTCGAGGGCAGGCGCTGCGAGTTCGCCGGCATCCGCGACAGCGAGCACGCCGGGATCGTCATCATCCACCAGGAGCTGGCGCTCAGCCCGCAACTGTCGATCGCGGAGAACATCTTCCTCGGCAACGAGCGCGCCAGGCGCGGCTTCATCGACTGGAACCGCACCAACTACGAGGCCGCCGAGCTGATGCGCCGCGTCGGCCTGCAGGAGAACCCCACCACCACGGTCTCCGACCTCGGCGTCGGCAAGCAGCAGCTCGTCGAGATCGCCAAGGCGCTGTCGAAGGAGGTGAAGCTGCTCATCCTCGACGAGCCGACCGCCGCGCTCAACGACGACGACTCGGCCCACCTGCTCGACCTGCTGCGCGGCCTGCGGGACGAGGGCATCACCTGCGTGATCATCTCGCACAAGCTCAACGAGGTGACCGCGATCGCCGACTCCGTCACCATCATCCGCGACGGCCGCACGATCGAGACCCTGGACATGGCCACCGACCACGTCACCGAGGACCGCATCATCTCCGGCATGGTCGGCCGCGCGCTGGACAACCGCTTCCCGCCGCACGAGTCGACGATCGGCGAGGAGGTCCTGCGGATCGAGGACTGGACGGTCCACAGCCCGAGCCAGCCCGGCCGGAAGGTCGTGGACGGCGCCGCACTCACCCTGCGCAGGGGCGAGATCGTCGGCCTGGCCGGCCTGATGGGCGCCGGGCGCACCGAGCTGGCGATGAGCCTGTTCGGCCGCACGTACGGCGTGCACATCTCCGGCAAGGTCTTCAAGGACGGCAAGCCGATCGAGATCCGCAACGTGCAGGACGCGATCCGCCACGGCCTGGCCTACGCCACCGAGGACCGCAAGCGGTACGGCCTCAACCTCATCGAGGACATCAAGCGCAACATCAGCGCGGCCGGGCTCAAGGGCCTGGCCCGGCGCGGCTGGGTGAACGAGAACGAGGAGTACAAGGTCGCCGAGGAGTTCCACCGGAGCATGAACATCAAGGCGCCCAGCGTCGACAGCGTCGTCGGCAAGCTGAGCGGCGGCAACCAGCAGAAGGTCGTGCTCTCCAAGTGGATCCTGACGCAGCCTGACGTGCTCATCCTCGACGAGCCCACCCGCGGCATCGACGTCGGCGCCAAGTACGAGATCTACACGATCATCAACCGCCTCGCCGACCAGGGCAAGGCCGTGCTGGTGATCTCCAGTGAGTTGCCTGAGCTGCTCGGCCTGTGCGACCGCATCTACACGCTCTCCGAAGGTCGCGTCACCGGCGAGGTCCCCCGCCGGGAGGCCACCCAGGAAAGCCTCATGCATCTCATGACCAAGGGACAGGAGTAGCTCCGATGAGCAGCATCACGCCCGCCGACGTGCAGGTCGGCGCGGGAGGCGACGGGGGAGCGCCGCGGCGGCCCGGCCGGGTCTCGCTGGGCGGCCTGTCGCTGAACCTGCGTTCGAGCGGCATCTACATCGCCTTCGCGCTGATCATCGTGCTGTTCTCGGTGCTCACCGACGGCGCGTTGCTCCAGCCGCAGAACATCTCCAACATCATCGTCCAGAACTCCTACGTCCTGATCCTGGCGATCGGGATGATCCTGGTCATCATCGCCGGGCACATCGACCTGTCGGTCGGCTCGGTGGTGGCGGTCACCGGGGCGCTGGCCGCCGTGCTCATGGTGAACATGGGCCTGCCGTGGCCGCTGGCCCTGCTGATCACGGTGGCCGCCGGGGCGCTGATCGGGGCCTGGCAGGGGTACTGGATCGCCTACTTCGGCATCCCGGCCTTCATCGTCACGCTGGCCGGCATGCTGCTGTTCCGCGCGCTCACCATGACCGTCCTCGGCAACCAGGGCATCGGCCCGTTCCCCGACCAGGTCCGTACGCTGGCCAACGGCTTCACCGACGGCTACCTCGGCAACGTGGGCCTCGGCCCGCTGGGCGGCGCCGACCTGTTCAGCCTGATCGTCGGCCTGGTCGCGATCGGCGGCATGGTCGCCGCGCAGTGGCGCACCCGCAACGCCCGCCGGGGCTACGGCCAGTCGGTCGAGCCGATGGCCGTGTTCGCGCTGAAGATGGCGGCCGGCGCCGCGCTGATCCTGTTCCTGGTCGTGCAGCTCGCCCGCTTCAAGAACCTGCCGTGGGTGCTGGTGCTGCTGGCCGCGCTGGTGCTGGCGTACTCGCTGATGGCCAACCGCACGGTCTTCGGCCGGCAGATCTACGCCATCGGCGGCAACCTCCAGGCGGCGGTCATGTCCGGCGTCAAGGTCAAGTCGGTGGTCTTCTGGATCTTCGTCAACATGGGCGTGCTGGCCTCCGTCGCCGGCATCATCTTCGCCGGCCGGCTCAACCAGGCGGGCCCGACCGCGGGCAACAGCTTCGAGCTGGACGCCATCGCGGCGGCCTTCATCGGCGGCGCGGCCGTCCAGGGCGGCGTGGGCAAGGTCGTCGGCGCGATCACCGGCGGTCTGATCATGGCTGTCATCAACAACGGCATGTCGCTCATCGGTTCGCCCAGTGAGCGCGTGATGCTCGTCAAGGGCGCCGTGCTGCTGGCCGCCGTCGCGTTCGACGTATGGACCAAGCGGCGGGCCGGCGCCTCCCGCTGACCACCGCAGGCCCGGCAAGCCCCGCGAAAGGAGAACCCGTGGTACCGAGCCCCAGGCCGCGTCCGCCGGTCATGGCCGACGTGGCCAAGGAGGCCGGCGTGTCGCACCAGACGGTCTCGCGGGTGCTCAACGACCACCCGAACGTCCGGGCCGACACCCGCGCCCGGGTGGAGGAGGCGATCGTCCGGCTGGGCTACCGGCGCAACCTGGTCGCCCGCGCGCTGGTCACCAAGCGGTCGCGCACCCTCGGGGTGGTCAGCTTCGACACCACCCTGTACGGCCCGGCCAGCATGGTCTACGGCATCGAGCAGGCGGCCAGGACCGCGGGTTACTTCGTCAGCATCGTGAGCCTGAAGTCGATCGACGCGGCCAGTGTCCGCGACGCGCTCGACTACCTGGCCGAGCAGAGCGTCGACGGGGTGGTGGTGGTCGCGCCGCAGCGCTCGGCCGCCGCCGCCCTGGAGAGCCTGCCGGCCGGGGTGCCCGCGGTCGTGGTCGAGGGCGCGCACGGCGCCGACGTCTCCGCGGTCTGCATCGACCAGGTCGAGGGCGCCAGGCTCGCCACCCGGCACCTGCTGGACCTGGGCCACGAGACGGTCTGGCACGTCGCGGGGCCGTCCGACTGGCTGGAGACCGAGGGCCGCGTCGAGGGCTGGCGCTCCACGCTGGAGGCGGCCGGCCGCGCGGTGCCCGAGCCGCTGTCCGGCGACTGGAGCCCGCGCGCCGGGTACGCGGCCGGCCGGCGCCTGGCCGCGATGGACGGGGTCACCGCGGTGTTCGCCGCCAACGACCAGATGGCGCTGGGCGTGCTGCGCGCGCTCAGCGAGGCCGGGGTGCCCGTCCCGGGGCGGATCAGCGTCGTCGGCTTCGACGACATCCCCGAGTCCGAGTTCTTCTCCCCGCCGCTCACCACGGTCCGGCAGGACTTCGACGTGGTGGGCCGCCACTGCATCGAGGTGCTGCTGCGGCAGATCGACGCCGGGCCGGCGGCGTACGAGCGCATGGTGGTGCGTCCCAGCTTCGTCGTCAGGTCCAGCACCGCGCCGGCCCGATAGCCGGCAGGCGAACAGACAACTCTCTGGAGTGCAATGTGAACGCTAACAAGTTCGTGGTCGGAGTGGACTTCGGCACGCTGTCGGGGCGCGCGGTCGTCGTCCGCGTGTCCGACGGCGCTGAGCTGGGCAGCGCCGTCCACGAGTACGCCGAGCGCGTCATCGAGCACACGCTCCCCGGCACCGGCGTGCGGCTCGGCCCCGACTGGGCGTTGCAGTCGCCGCGCGACTGGCTGGACGTGCTGCGCGTGGCCGTGCCCGGGGCCCTGGCCGCCGCCGGGGTCGCCGCCGAGGACGTGATCGGCATCGGTACCGACTTCACCGCCTGCACCGTCCTGCCGACCACGGCCGACGGCACGCCCCTGTGCTTCGAGACGCCCGAGCAGCCGCACGCCTGGCCGAAGTTGTGGAAGCACCACGCCGCCCAGCCGCACGCCGACCGCATCAACGAGCTGGCCGCGCGGCGGGGCGAGAGCTGGCTGCCGCGCTACGGCGGCAAGATCTCCTCGGAGTGGGAGTTCGCCAAGGCCCTGCAGGTCCTGGAGGAGGCCCCCGAGGTGTACGCCAGGGCCGAGCGCTGGATCGAGGCGGCCGACTGGATCGTCTGGCAGCTGTCCGGCGTCGAGAGCCGCAACATCTGCACGGCCGGCTACAAGGGCGTCTTCCAGGACGGGAGCTACCCCTCCGAGGACTTCCTCGCCGCCCTCGACCCCGGCTTCTCCGGCTTCGCCGGCAAACTGGCCACCGGCGTGGTCGGCGAGGACGTCGGCGGCACCACCCTGGCCCCCCTCGGCGGCCTGGCCGGCGTGCTGACGGCGCGGGCGGCCGGGTGGACCGGCCTGCCCGAGGGCATCGCCGTGGCCGTCGGCAACGTGGACGCCCACGTCACCGCCGCCGCCGCGGACGCCGTGCGCCCCGGCCAGATGGTGGCCATCATGGGCACCTCCACCTGCCACATCATGCCCAGCGACCGGCTGGCCGAGGTGCCCGGGATGTGTGGTGTCGTCCGGGACGGCATCGTGCCCGGCCTGTGGGGCTACGAGGCCGGCCAGTCCGCCGTCGGCGACATCTTCGCCTGGTACGTCGACACCTTCGGCACCGACGGCCACGAGCGCCTGACCGAGCTGGCCGAGCAACAGGCCGTCGGCGCGCACGGGCTGGTCGCGCTCGACTGGTTCGGCGGCAACCGCTCGGTGCTCGTGGACCACGACCTGTCCGGCGTGATCGTCGGCCAGACCCTCGCCACCAGGCCCGAGGACGTCTACCGCGCGCTCATCGAGTCCACCGCGTACGGCGCCCGCATGATCGTCGAGACGTTCGAGAAGTCCGGCGTGCCCGTCGAGGAGTTCGTGGTCGCCGGCGGGCTGCTGAAGAACCGCTTCCTCATGCAGGTCTACGCCGACGTGCTGCGCCGCCCGCTGTCGGTCATCGGCTCCGACCAGGGCCCCGCGCTCGGCTCAGCCGTCCACGCGGCCGTCGCCGCCGGGGCCTACCCGGGCATCGAGGAGGCCGCCGCGGCGATGGGCAAGCGCACGCGGGCGGCGTACGTGCCCGACGAGGCCCGCGCCGACGCCTACGACCGCCTGTACGCCCAGTACCGGGAACTGCACGACCACTTCGGGGACGGGCGCATGCTGCACACGCTCCGCGCGATCAGGAACGAGGCCGCCAGGTGAACCACGAGGCAATGAGAGCGACCGTCGCCGGGCTGCACGCCGAGCTGGTGAACTACGGCCTGGTCGTCTGGACCGCGGGCAACGTCTCGGGCCGCGTCCCGGGCGAGGACCTGTTCGTCATCAAGCCGTCCGGGGTCTCCTACGACGAGCTGACCCCGGAGAACATGGTCGTCTGCGACCTCGACGGCAACCTGGTCGAGGGGGCCCACGCGCCCTCCAGCGACACCGCCGCGCACGCCTGCGTCTACCGCGAGATGCCCGAGGTCGGCGGCGTCGTGCACACCCACTCGACCTACGCCTCGGCGTGGGCGGCCCGCGGCGAGCCGATCCCGTGCGTGCTGACGGCCATGGCCGACGAGTTCGGCGGCGAGATCCCGGTCGGCCCGTTCGCGCTGATCGGGGACGACTCCATCGGCCAGGGCATCGTGCAGACGCTCAGGGGCCACCGCTCGCCGGCCGTCCTCATGCAGAACCACGGCGTCTTCAGCATCGGCAAGGACCCCAAGGCCGCCGTCAAGGCCGCCGTGATGTGCGAGGACGTGGCCCGCACCGTCCACGTGTCCAGGCAGCTCGGCACGCCGCTGCCGATCGGCCCGGCCCACATCGACCGCCTGTACGACCGCTATCAGAACGTCTACGGACAGAGGAGCCCGCGTTGAACATCTGGTTTCTGACCGGCAGCCAGGGACTGTACGGCGAGGACACGCTGAGCCAGGTGGCCGAGCAGTCGCGGCGCATCGCCGAGCAGCTTCCCGTGCCCGTGCAGTGGCGGCCCGTGCTGACCGACGCCACCGCGATCAGGCGCGTCATGCTGGAGGCCAACGCGGACGACGAGTGCGCCGGCGTCATCGCCTGGATGCACACCTTCTCCCCGGCCAAGATGTGGATCGCCGGCCTCGACGCGCTGCGCAAGCCGCTGCTGCACCTGCACACGCAGGCGAACGTCGAGCTGCCGTGGAGCTCCATCGACATGGACTTCATGAACCTCAACCAGGCCGCGCACGGCGACCGCGAGTTCGGGTTCGTGCAGACCCGGCTCGGCGTGCCGCGCAAGACCGTCGCCGGGCACGTCAGCGACCCGGCCGTCGGCGCGCGCATCGAGGCGTGGGCGCGCGCGGCCAGGGGCGTGGCCGAGGTGCGGGCGCTCAAGCTGGCCCGCTTCGGCGACAACATGCGCGACGTGGCCGTGACCGAGGGCGACAAGGTCGAGGCGCAGCTCCGGTTCGGCGTCTCGGTCAACACCTACGGCGTCAACGACCTGGTCGAGGCCGTGGACGCGGCCTCCGACGCCGACGTGTCGGCCCTGGTCAAGGAGTACGCCGAACTGTACCGGGTGGCCCCCGAGCTGCTCGGCGAGCGCCACGAGTCGCTGCGGTACGCCGCCAGGATCGAGCTCGGCCTGCGCGGTTTCCTGGAGCGCGGCGGCTTCCGTGCCTTCACCACGAACTTCGAGGACCTCGGCGGCCTGCGCCAGCTCCCCGGCCTGGCCGTGCAGCGCCTGATGGCCGACGGCTACGGCTTCGGCGGCGAGGGCGACTGGAAGACCTCGGTCCTGCTGCGCACCCTCAAGGCGATGAGGCCGGGCGGGACGTCGTTCATGGAGGACTACACCTACGACCTGACGCCCGGGAACGAGCTCATCCTCGGCGCGCACATGCTGGAGGTGTGCCCGTCCATCGCCGCCGGGACGCCGTCGTGCGAGATCCACCCGCTGGGCATCGGCGGGCGGGAGGACCCGGTGCGGCTGGTGTTCGACGCCGCGCCCGGCCCCGGCATCGTCGTCGGCCTGGCCGACATGGGCGACCGGTTCCGCCTGGTGGCCAACGAGATCGACGTCGTCGCGCCGCCGCGGCCGCTGCCGAAGCTGCCCGTGGCCCGTGCCGTCTGGTCGCCGCGGCCGAACCTGCGCACCTCGACCGAGTCGTGGCTGACCGCCGGGGCGCCGCACCACACCGTGCTGTCCACGGCCGTCGGGCGCGAGGAGCTGACCGACCTGGCCGACATGCTCGGCGTGGAGCTGCTGGTGATCGACAAGGACACCACGACGGCGCAGTTCGCCAAGGAGATCCGCTGGAACCAGGCGTACTACCGGCTCGCCCAGGGCTTCTAGTCCTCCGGCGGCTTCTTCGGGGCGTTCCTGCGCTGCTCCTCGGCACGTTCGCGGCAGCGGCGCAGGAACTCCGCGTCGTCGTCGGGGTCGGTGGCGGTGAAGCGCCCCGGGCGGTCGTACTCGGGGAACGCGCTCGGGCGCGAGGCCGCCTGCGGGGCGCGTTCCGGACGGCCGGCCACGAGCCAGACGACCGAGCCGACCAGCGGGAACAGCAGGACCACCAGCACCCATACGATCTTGGGCAGGTTCCTGCAGACCGCGTCCGGCGTGGTGATCACGTCGAAGAGGCAGTAGAGCCACAACACGAGGGTGGCCAGGCCCATGGCCTCGGACAGATACAGCACGGGGCCGAACGTAGTGACGGGCGGGGGAGTCGGCAAGGGAAACCGGATGAATAGGGTGAAGCCGTGATGTTGACCAACTGGGCGGGCAACACCGCCTTCCGGGCGCGGGCCGTCCACCGTCCCGTCTCGCTCGACGAGCTGCGCGGCCTGGTGGCCGCCAGTGACCGGGTGCGGGCCCTGGGCAGCGGTCATTCCTTCAACGACGTCGCCGACACCACCGGCGACCTCGTCGTGCTCGACCGCATGCCCGCGACGATCGAGGTCGACAGCGCGGCGCGCAAGGTCCGGGTCGCGGCCGGCACCACGTACGCGCGGCTGGCCGAGGCGGTGCACGCGGCCGGGTTCGCGCTGGAGAACATGGCCTCGCTGCCGCACATCTCGATCGCCGGCTCGGTCGCGACCGGCACGCACGGCTCCGGCGACGCCAACCGCTGCCTGGCCGCCGCCGTGTCCGGGCTGGAGCTGGTCACCGCCGACGGCTCGCTGCTGTCGTTGTCCCGCGGGGACGACGGCTTCGCCGGTGCGGTCGTCTCGCTGGGCGCCCTCGGCGTCGTCCACACGCTGACGCTCGACCTCGTACCGGTCTTCGAGCTGCGCCAGTACGTCCGCGAGGGCCTGACGCCCGACGAGCTCGACGGGTTCGACGACATCATGGCCGGCGGCTACAGCGTCAGCCTGTTCACCGACTGGCGCGACACCCGGATCTGGCTGAAGCGCCGCGAGGAGTTCACCGGCGACTCCTGGCACGGCACCCGCCCCGCCCCCGCCCCCCGCCACCCACTGGCCGGGATGCCCGCCGACGCCTGCACCACGCAGCTCGGCGTGCCGGGCCCCTGGCACGAGCGGCTGCCGCACTTCCGGCCCGACGCCCCGCCGAGCGGCGCCGCCGACGAGCTCCAGTCGGAGTTCCTGCTGCCCCGGGCGCACGCGGTCGCGGCGCTGCGCGAGCTGTACGCCGTCGGCGACCAGGTCCGGCCGGCCCTGCAGATCTCGGAGGTGCGCACGATCGCCGCCGACGACCTGTGGCTCAGCCCGTTCCGCGACCGCGACAGCGTCGGCGTGCACTTCACCTGGATCAGGGACGTCGCCACCGTGCTCCCGGCGATCGACCTGGTCGAGCGGACGCTCGCCCCCTTCGAGCCGCGGCCGCACTGGGGCAAGCTGTTCACCCGCCGCCCCGGCTGCCCCGACGACTTCCGCGAGCTGGCCGGACGGCTGGACCCGGCGGGCAAGTTCGCCAACGACTTCGTCCGGCTACTGCTGGGGGAGTAGCGGCCCGCGCCGGGCATGCGCCCGCCGTCGTAGCGGGCCACCGGTCCGGCGGACGATGTGCCGGCCGCGCCGTCACGGCATCGTGGAGCCCATGACCGATCACCCGTTCAGATTCGGGGCCGTCGCCGGTTACGCCCCCACCGCGCAGGCCTGGACCGGGCTGGCCCGCAGGGTCGAGAGCCTGGGCTTCTCCACCCTGCTCGTCCCCGACACGCTCGGGACGCTGTCGCCGTTCGCCGCCGCGGCCGCGGCCGCCGCCGTCACCACGACGTTGCGCGTCGGCACGTACGTGGTCAGCGCCCCGTATCGCACGCCCGAGACCGTCGCCTGGGAGACCGCCACCCTGCACACCCTCACCGGGGGGCGCTTCGAGCTGGGGCTGGGCGCCGGCCGTCCGGGCGCCGAGCAGGACGCGGCGGCGCTCGGCGTGCCGTTCGGCAGCCCGGCCGAGCGCGTGGAACGCCTGGCCGCGACGATCGACGCGGTCAAGGACGTGCCGATCCTGGTCGCCGCGACGGGCGCCCGCGTGCTGGGGCTGGCCGCGCGCAAGGCCGACACGGTGGCGCTCGGCGTGCCGCCGCAGCACACCGAGGACCAGGTCGCGGCCAAGCTGGACGAGCTGTACGAGCTGGCCGGCGACCGCTTCCACGACCTGGAGCTCGGCATGAACCTGGTGGCCGCCGGCGGCGAGCCGCCCGCCTGGCTGACCGGCCGCTTCGGCCCGCTCGGCCCCGAGGCCACCGGCCTGCTCACCGGCACCCCCGACGAGATGGCCGACGTCCTGCGGCGGCGCAGGGACCGGCTCGGGATCTCGTACGTGACGGTGAACGCCCAGTTCATCGACGCCTTCGCGCCCGTCGTGGAACGTCTGGCCGGTACCTGACGGAAGCTGACAGGTAAGACCGGCAGGATGCCTCCCATGACCGCAAAGGGAACCTTCGACACCGCCGGCTGGGACGCCAAGCCGCCCTTCGACGACCGCGACGGCGTCGCGCTCGGCCTCGTCAGCATGACCAAGACCTTCCACGGCGACCTGACCGGGACGAGCGTCGTCCATCTGATGGTGGCCTCGACCCCGGTCGAGGACTCGCGCGTGTACGTGGCGCTGGAACGCGTCGAGGGCACCCTGGAGGGCCGGAAGGGCGGCTTCGTCGTGGCGCACCACGCGATGAGCGACCGCGGAGGGCAGTCGCTGACCATCACGATCGTGCCCGACTCGGGCGTCGGCGAGCTGACCGGCATCACGGGAGGGATGAACATCACCATCGCCCCGGACGGCTCGCACTCCTACACCCTGGACTACGAGCTGCGGGCGGGAAGTGACCCGGGCGAACGCCCGGGTGGATGAGGGGTGGAGCTATGGGGATTCGAACCCCAGACCTCCTCCATGCCATGGAGGCGCGCTACCAACTGCGCCATAGCCCCTTGCTGCGGTCACAAGTGTATCGGACTCCGGGACCCGCGACACACATGCGCGTACCAGGCATACGCTGAGTCAAATCTTGCTACTCTCCGTGCCATGTCCAGCGTGCAGGCCGTCCCGTTGACCCCGCGGTGCGCGAAGATCCTCGCCGCTCGTGAGCATGCCGTCGTCGAGGTCAGCGCGTTCAACGGGTTCTTCACCCTGCGGGCCATCCGCAGCCTGCTGGAGTGGGCGACCCGCACGTTCACCGGCGTGCACGTGCTCGTGCCTGGCGTCGAGCTGGCCGGCACGCTGGTGGCGCGCGGGCTCCCGTCCGGGGCGGCGCTGATCAAGGCGCGGTCGGCGGCCAACAACACGCGCAACCGGGTGATCCGGGTGCTCGAAGGCATGGGCGCGGCCAACGCCACCGTCTTCGACTGGAACGAGCTGGCCGGCAACCGCGCCTACCGGCGCTCCCGGCGGGAGCTGGAGCGGCTGGCCGCCAAGGACGCCTCGTTCCGCGCGCGGTGCGTGGCGGCGGTGCTGCCGAGCGTCGGCGGCCAGGAGCTCACCCCCGAGCAGGCCGCGAACGCGCTGCCCTTCCTGCTGGCCGGGCTGCCGCTGGTGCTCAACAGCCCGGCGATCCTGCGCACGGGCTCGTCGGTGTTCTGCCACCCCGAGCCCATGCCGCTGGTGGGGGAGCTCTACGCGGGCACACTGCCCGTCTCGCGCTCGCCCCACCAGGGCTTCGTCGCCTCCCGGCCGGCCCCTGACCCCGCCTGACCCGGGTGGGCGGTCAGCCGACCGAGCCGGCCTTGTCGATCAGGGTGACCAGCTCGGCGACCATCGGGTCCTCCGCGGTCCGCGACAGGCGCTCGGCGTGCTCGCGCAGCGTCGGCAGGTCCAGGCCGAACGCCTTCCTGTCGCGCAGGTAGACCGCGAAGGCCGCGACCACCACGTCCACCTGCAGCCGGACCGGCGTACCGGTCCAGATCGAGGGGTTCAGCTCGTCGGCCCGCAGCGACTTGCCGGCCTCGGAGGCCGCCCGGGTGTCGGGGTCCTGCCAGCGCACGGTCGCCTGGGCGAGCTGTCCCCGCGCACCCGGCTTGAGGTGGAGGGCGTACAGGGCCGTGACCGAGTGGCCGGGGCCGATCTCGCCGCCGTCGCGGCTGTCGTCACGGAACTCCTCGGCCGACATCGCACGGTTCTCGTAGCCGATGAGCTGGTAGCTCTCCACGACCGAGGGGTTGAAGACGACCTGCGCCTTGGCGTCGCGGGCCCGTACCTCGATGTTGGCCGGGAGCCGGGTGGTGAAGACCTTCTCGGCCTCCTGCTCGGAGTCCACGTAGACGGCCATGCCGTCGCCGTTGTCGGCCAGCTGCTCCATCAGCTCGTCGCCGTAGTCGCGGCCGACGCCGACGGTGAGCAGCGTGACCTGCTTGCCCGCGTACTCCTTGACCTGCTCCACGATGGTCCGCCACTCGGTCTCGCCCTGGTTGGCCAGGCCGTCGGAGAGCAGGATGACCCGGTTCGTGGCGGCGGCCCGGAACGCCTGGGACGCCTCCCGGTACCCGGCCAGGATGCCGCTCTGCAGGTTCGTGCCGCCGTCGGTGGCCAGCTCGTCCACCGCGGCGTGGAGTTGGCTCCTGGCGGTGAGCGGCGTCATGGAGGCCAGCAGCTTCGCCTCGTCGCTGAAGGCCACGAGCGACACCTGGTCGCCGGGCGCGAGCTGGTCGAGCAGCTTGTGCAGGGCCGACTTGACCAGGTCGAGGCGGCCGGTCTCGGCCATCGAGCCGGAGACGTCGACCACGAACGTGAGGTTGGCCGGGCGGCGCGCGGCCGAGTCGGAGGCGCGGGTCTGCAGGCCTACGCGGAGCACGGCCTCGTCGCGGCCGGGCAGCCGCGCGCCGTCCACGTGCACGGCGAAGCCGTCGTCGGCGGGCTGCGCGTAGTCCTGCCCGAAGGCGTTGACCCACTCCTCGGGGCGGATCTCGCCGGGCGCGGGCCAGCGCCCCTCCTGGAGCGTACGGCGGGCGTAGCCGTACGAGGCGGTGTCCACGTCCAGGGCGAAGGTGGAGATCTGCGCCGTGGTCGTGTCCTGCTCGGTTTCCTGGGTGCCGGCCGGGGACGCGCTCGGCACGGGCTGACGCTGCGTGTCGGACAGGGGGGCCCGCGCGGCGCTACCGCTCGACGATCCGCCGGAGCCGCCGCACGCGGCGAGTCCGAGAAGCGCGGCGAGCCCGACGCTGATGGCCAGGGGACGAATGGCTAAGGGGCGACATCTCATCGCAACCACCTCCGCGTCCTATGACGGGGATCGGCGCGGGAGCGGCCGGGCCGGAGACGCAAGCGAGCACAAACCGCGATCATCATGTGATCAGTTGTGACAAATACGGATCAATGAGATGAGCGGGGATGAGCGGCGCGGACGGTCGCGCGGGCCCGGCGGAGGTCGCCGTCGCCCCGTCGTTACCGGCCGTCGCCCGGTCGTTATCGACCCTCGCCCTGTCGTCGCCCTGTCGTCGCCCTGTCGTCGCCCTGTCGTCGGTGGCCGGCCCTCGCCCGATCGCCTGCCGTCGGCCGGTCGCCGTCACCAGTGCAGCAGGAGCAGTTCGGCGGAGAAGCCGGGGCCCAGCGCCATCAGCACGGCGGGCAGCCCGGGGTGCCCGCGGGTCTCCTGGAGCACGTGGAGCACCGAGACCGACGACAGGTTCCCGTACGTCCGCAGCGACCGCCACGTCACGTCCAGGGCCCTGGGGTCGAGGTCGAGGCTCTGCACGATCTTGTCGATGACCTTGGGGCCGCCGGGGTGGCAGATCCACGTCGGCACCTGGTCGGGGGTCAGGCCGTAGTCGGCCAGGAAAGCCCTGATGTCGTCGGCCAGCACCTGGTCCACGAAGTGGGTGAGGTCGGCGTCGAGCACGATGTGGAAGCCGTGGTCGCCCACCTCCCATCCCATCAGGTGCTCGGTGTCGGGGTAGAGCCTGCTGCGGGTGGCGACGACCTCGGGGCCCCGGCCGCGCCCGGTGGCCACGACGGCCGCCGCGCCGTCCCCGAACAGGCCGCTGGCGATCATGTTGGCGATCGAGGAGTCATCGCGCTGGATGGTCAGCGAGCACAGCTCCACGCAGACCAGCACGGCGGCGTGGTCGGGCCAGCCGCGCAAATAGTCGTGCAGGCGCGACAGGCCCGAGGCCCCGGCCGCGCAGCCGAGGCCGAACACGGGCACCCGCTTGACGTCGCCGCGCAACCCGAGGCGCTGGGCGAGCTTGGCGTCCAGCGAGGGCGTGGCCAGGCCGGTGGTCGAGCAGAACAGCAGGTGGTCGATCTTCTCCGGCGGCACGTCGGCCTTTTCGAGGGCGCCTCTGACGGCCTGTTCGCCCAGGTCGAGGGCGATCTCGACGTACATGGCGTTGGCGCGGGCGAAGGAGTCGAGCTTGGTGTAGCCGTCCAGCGGGAGTGCGAGGTTGCGGCCCACGACGCCGGTGGCCGCGTGGAAGCGCCGCAGCAACTCCTCGTCGCAGTCCGTCAGACGGGAGAACGCTTCGGTGATCTCCGCCTGCTCGTAGCGGTGATCGGGGAAAACGGTCTCTACCCCCGAAATATGCATATATCACTCCTGCCGCAGGGAGCGGAGCGCTAACCTGCTCGCGCCGGATATGGGCGGTTAATATGCAGATGTGCCGCTTCCGACCTCCGGCCGACCGCCCTCCACCCATGCCGCCCCGCTTCCGGCCCCGGTCCGGCTGCCGCTTCCGGTTCCCGCCCGGCTGCCCACGGTCGCCGTGCTGGCCTTCGACGGGATGGCGCCGTTCGAGCTGGGGTGTGTCGTGGAGTTCTTCGGGCTGCCCCGGCCCGAGCTGGACGTGCCCTGGTACGACCTCAAGGTGTGCGCCGAGACCGCCGAGCCGCTGCGCGTGGTCGGCGGGTTCACCATGCAGGCCGCGCACGGGCTCGACGTCCTGGCGGGGGCCGGGACGGTGATCGTGCCCGGCGTGGCCGACGTCCGGGGCGAGGTCTCGGGCGAGCTGGTCGAGGCGCTGCGCGTGGCCCACGGCCGGGGTGCCCGGATGGTGTCGATCTGCTCCGGCGCGTTCGCACTGGCCGCCGCCGGTCTGCTGGACGGCCGTGAGGCCACCACCCACTGGAGGTACGCCGACCTGCTCCAGCGGCGCTTCCCCGCCGTCCGCGTCAACCCCTCGGTCCTGTACGTGGACGGCGGCGACGTGCTGACCAGCGCGGGCAGCGCCGCCGGCCTCGACCTGCTCGTCCACCTGGTACGCACCGACCACGGGCCGAACGTGGCCAACGCGGTCGCCCGCCGCCTGGTCGTCCCGCCGCACCGGGAGGGCGGTCAGGCCCAGTTCATCGAGGCCGCCGTCACGCCCGTGGCCGACGACGGCGGCGTGGCCAGGGCCATGGGGTGGGTGCTCGCGCATCTGGCCGAGCCGATCGGCGTGGCGGACCTGGCCGCGGTGGCGCACATGTCGCAACGCTCGTTCATCAGGCACTTCAAGCGGCAGACCGGGACCAGCCCGCTGCGGTGGGTGATCTCGCAGCGGGTGGCGGCGAGCCTGCCGATGCTGGAGTCGACGGCGGTTCCGGTGGAGGAGATCGGGGCGGCCGTCGGGTTCGAGAGCCCGGCGACGTTCCGGCACCACTTCACGCGCGCCATGCGCACCTCGCCCTCCGCCTACCGCCGCGCCTTCGGTCCCTGACTCAACCCGTTGCCGTGTGGCCGGGGCGGGGGAGCAGGCCGTCCACCAGGGTGCGCAGCCCCAGCTCGTAGGTGTCCTCGGCGGTGAGCTCGGCCCAGCGGCCGCCCAGTTCGGCCAGGCGGGGCAGGGCGGCCGGGTCGAGGCCGGCGAAGACCTGGTCGCGGTAGGTCGGCCCGCCCTCCTCGCGCCTGCGCCCGGCCGCCGCGCGGATGGCGATCTCGCCCGCCGTGTAGTGCCAGATGATCCGGTAGAGGTGCACGGCGCGCTCGGCCGTCAGGCCCGCGTCGAGGGCGGCGTCGATGATCTTCTCCGGGTACCACAGCGCGCCGACCGCGAGCAGGTCGTCGGCGCGCAGCACGTCCACCGCCCACGGGCAGCCGGCCACCCCGTCGCGCATGGCCAGGGCCACGACGACCACGCGTTCGCGCGGGTCGGCGGGCAGGTCGGGGCGCGGCAGCCCGGCCGCGTACTCGTCGAGCAGGAGCAGCAGGAGCTCCTCCTTGTCGCGGACGTGGTGGTAGAGCGCCATCGGCGTGCTGCCGACCTCCTTGGCCAGCCTGCGCATGGTCAGCCCGCCGACGCCGTCGGCCTCGATGACCCGGTGCGCCGCTGCCACGATGTCCGCCCGCGAGATCCGGGGCGGCCTTCCAGTGCGTGCGGGCATGCCGTCATGTTACTTTCTATACATGTATAAAAAGACATCTCCCTGGACGGCGGTGGTGGTCCTGGCGTTCGCCGTCGCCGTCGGGTCACTCCAGATGACCGTCGTCGTCCCGATGCTCCCGCTGCTCCAGAGGCAGCTCGGCGCGTCACCCACCTCCGTCTCCTGGACGCTCACCGCCGGCCTGCTGTCCGGCGCGGTCGCGATCCCGCTGCTGTCCCGGCTCGGCGACATGTACGGCCGCCGCGCCGTCGCCCTGTCCGCGCTCGCCCTGCTCGTGGCCGGTGCGGCGGTCGCCGCGCTGTCCGGCACGCTCGGCGCGGTCGTCGCGGGACGGGTGCTCCAGGGCGTGTCCGCCGCGCTGCTCCCGCTGGCCATGGGGCTGGCCAGGCAGGCGGTCCCCGCCCACCGGCTGGCCACGGCGATCGGCGTGCTGAGCGCCACCATCGGCGTGGGCAGCGGCGGCGGCATGATCCTGGCCGGGCTGGTCGGCGGCGACCACCGGGCCATGTTCTGGATCCTGGCGGCGCTGGGCGCGCTGAGCTTCGTCCTGGTGGCGGCCCTGGTGCGGGAGGCCGTGCCGGCCGGGCGCGCCGGGCGTCCCGACCTGGTGGGGGCCGTGCTGGTCGCCGGCTGGCTGGTCTGCCTGCTGCTCGCGATCAGCAAGGGCGGCGCCTGGGGCTGGACGTCGCCGCCGACGTGGGGGCTGCTCGCGGGGGCGGTCGTGCTCGCGGTGGCGTGGGTGGTCACGGCCCGGCGCACCGCCTCGCCGCTGATCGAGATCCCCATGCTGCTGCACCGGGGCACGGTCGGGGCCACGGTGGCCTCGTTCCTCATCGGGTTCGCGCTGTTCGGGGCGATCACCACGCTGTCGGCGGTCGCCCAGGGCGCCCTCGGGGCCTCGGTGCTGCAGGTGGGGCTGTACCTGCTGCCGACCACGGTGCTGATGCTCGCCGTCTCGATGCTGGCCGGGCCGCTGATGCGGCGCTTCCCGGCCGCGGCGCTGGTCTCCGGCGGCTCCGCGCTGGTCACCGCCGCCGCGGTGTGGCTGGTGGTCTTCCGCGACACCGCCGCCGACCTGTACGGGGCCGCCGCCGTCCTGGGCCTCGGCGTCGGCCTGGTCTACGCGGCGCTCGGCACGATGGCCGTCGAGCATGTCGAACCGGCCAAGACCGCGGCGGCCGGCGGTGTGAACGCGCTGGTCAGAGTCGTGGGCAGCAGCCTGGCCGGAGCCGTCGGCGCGGCCGTGTCGGCCACCGGGGGAGCCGGCTGGAGCTTCGGCGTCGCCGCCGTGGCCGCCCTGCTGGCCGCCGTGTTCGCGGCCGTCCACCGGGCGAAGGCGGTGGCGTGGGCATGAGCGCGGAACAGCGCCTGATCGCGTGGGGCGACGAGCTGGTGAAGCTGCACGACGGTTTCCGCCGGGAGCTGGCGCGTCTGCGGGCCGGGGGCGCGGGGTTCGACCTGCGTACGCACTGCCTGGCCTTCTGCGACGCCGTGCACGCCCACCACGAGGGCGAGGACGCGGTCCTGTTCCCGCACCTGGCCGCCGAGCGTCCGGAGCTGGCCGGCGTCCTGGCCCGGCTGGGCGCCGAGCACCGCGTGGTGGCCCGGCTGGTCGCCCGCGTCCGCGACCTGGCCGGCACGGACGCGAGCGCGGGGGACGAGCTCGACCGGCTGGCCGCCGAGCTGGAGGCCCACCTGGACTACGAGGAGGAACAGCTCGTCCCGCTGCTGAACGGCATGACCTCGATGCCCGAGAACCTGTGAGCCCGCCGCCCGTCGTCAGCGGGTGACGGGCGGGTTGAAGCGGTGGTGTTCCGGCGGCGTCCAGCCCGCCCCGACCGTGCCGGCCACCTCCGTGTACGCGGTCAGCTCGAACCGCACCGACCGTTGCGCCGCGGCCCAGTCCACCTCCGCCCGCCCGGTCAGGTGGAGGGTCCGGCCGGCGTCCCAGTCGACGAACAGCAGCCCGGCGGCCGGGTCGAGCTCCAGGTTGCCGAGCGTCATGTACATCGAGTTGCCGACGTAGTCCGGGAACTCCAGCGACCCCGGCCCGGTCACCCGGACGAACCCCGGGTTGCCGCCGCGATGGGAGACGTCGGCGCCCAGGCCCTCGGCGCGGGTGGCGATGAAGAACGTGTCGGCCCGCTCGATCCACTCGACGTGGCCCGGCGCGAGCCGCGTCCCGCCGCCGACGACCTCCCGGACGCCGGGCGCGGCGGTGGGCTCGCGGGCCTGGATGTACTTGGGGCAGTTGGAGTACACCTGCTCCGTCCAGATCACCAGGCCGCCGCCCGCCTGCACGGCGGTGCCGTTCACCCGCATCCGGCGCCGGGTGTGCGGCTCGATGGCCAGCAGCCCGATGTCGCGTTCCGCCGTGAACAGGCCCCGCAGCGGCGCCGCGGGCAGGGTGCGGACGGTGATCGTGCGGTCGTCGTCGGCGTCGGCGAACCCCGGCGGCCCGGTCAGCACGTCGGCCCACACCTGGCCGAGGTCGTCGGCCGCGCCCGCGACCAGCAGGTGCTGCGCACGCAGGAACGCGGCGGCCACCTCGGGGATCTCGGGACGGGTGCGCGAGCTGCCGAACGCCCCCGGCGTCCGCACCCCGGCGCGGGCCTGGACGGCGATCTCCCCTGGATGTCTCATTTAGAAGAATCCGCAGGTCGGAGCGCCGGCGGTGGGAGCGGGACGGTCCCCGGCGGCGCCGGGGGCGGAGATCTCCAGCCGGATGCCGTCGGGGTCCTCGAAGAACACGCCGCCGGAGGAGGCGCCCTCGCCGTGGGGGACCACGCCGTCGTGGTGCAGCTTCGCGCCGATCTCCCTGATGACCTGCTCGGCCCTGCGCACCGCGTCGAGGTCCTCGACCTGGAAGGACAGGTGGTGCAGGCCGGGCAGGGCGGTGGGGAAGCGGCCGTCGCTCTGCTGCCAGAGCGTGACCACGAGCTTGCCGTCCTGGGCGAGGAGGGCGTAGCGGCGGCCGTCCTCGGCGGACTCACTGGCGACGGTGAAGCCGAAGACGCGGCCGTAGAACTCCTTCGACCTGTCGAGGTCGGTGACATTGAGCCCGACGTGCCCGGTCCGGAACGACATACGACTCTCCTCGTCTAACGGTTGCACGACCGAGTGGCCGTTAGAAACCAATATAACGGCAAAAGTCGGTCGTTGGCGTTAGATGGGGCTACTTCTTGTGCTCCCGGTAGTGCCGCGCCGCCCGTGCGCGGTTGCCGCACGCCGGCGAGCACCATTCCTGGCGCGGGTGCTCCTTGACGAAATAGAGCACGCAGCGCGGGGCCCCGCAGGTGCGGAGCAGGACGTGGTCGGGGCCGGCCAGGAACTCCACGGCCGCGACGGCGAGCCGCCCCCGCAGGCGCGTGGACGGGTTCGCCTTGACCGCCGGGACCATGGTCAGCGCCGGCTCGCCGGTCCACGACAGTTGCGGGGCCGTCGGGGCGGCCAGGGCGGTCGCGTTGACGAGCGCCAGCGACTCGGCGAAGCCGGGCAGGGTGGCCGCGTCCGCGACGCTCGGCGGCTCCGGCGCGATCGCCCTGGCCAGCAGTGCCCTCACGGCCTGGCGTAGGCGTACGGTCTGCTCGCGCAACTCCTCCGTGGCGGTGAAGTCGGGCGGCAGCCCCAGGTCGGCCGCGTGCTCGCGGAGCCATTCGGTCATCGCGGCGGCGTCGCGCAGCCGGTCGACGGGCCCGGAGCGGTCGGCCTGGACCGTGCCGGCGAACTCCATGGTCAGCGTGGTGGACATGGCTCCAATCTAACGCCGGTTGGACAGCGCTGCCGTTAGGTAAAAAATTGCCTGTCCGGAAAGATTGCGCGATCAGCAAAAGTGCGTAACCTGAAAGGGTGACCGGATTGAGGGAACGGAAGAAGCAGGCGACCCGCGAGGCGCTGATGGACGCGGCGCTCGGGCTCGCCCTGGAGCGCGGGCTGGAGAACGTCCGGGTGGAGGACGTCGCCGAGCGGGTCGGCGTGTCGCCACGCACGTTCAACAACTACTTCTCCAGCAAGTACGAGGCCCTGGCCGCCCGCCACACCGACCGCGTCCGGCGGACGGTGGCCGTGCTGCGCGCCCGCCCGGCGGCCGAGCCGCTGTGGGAGGCGCTGATCGCGGCCGTCGCCGAGCCCTGGGAACAGGCCATGACCAGCCCGGGGCCGCCGGACGCCGACCGGCTGGCCCTCACCAGGCTGCTGGCCGAGGAGCCCGCGCTGCGCGCCGAGGCGCTGAAGGCCCAGTTCGCGGCCGACGGCGAGCTGGCCGCGGCCGTGGCCGAGCGTACGGGCACCGATCCGGGCGAAGACCTCTACCCGCACCTGGTGGCGGCCACCGTGAGCGCCGCCGTGCAGGTGGCCGTCGGCCACTGGCTGCGCTCCGACCCGCCCGTCCCGCTGGTGCCGGTGCTGCGCGAGGCGCTGCACCGCCTGGCCGCGGGACTGCCGTCCCCCCACCCCCGAACCGAAGGAGAGACCTCATGACCTCGGCAGACTCCACGATCGCGGACGTCGTCATCGCCGGCGCCGGCCCCAACGGCCTGATGCTGGCCTGCGAGCTCGGCCTGGCCGGGATCCGGTCCGTCGTGCTCGAACGCCTGCCCGCCCGCAGCGACCAGCCCAAGGCCAACGGCATCATCGGCCAGGTCGTCGGCCTGCTGCACCAGCGCGGGCTCGCCGCAGCGCCCGTGCCCGTGCCCGCGTTCGTCTTCGGCGCCATGCCGCTCGACCTGGCCGGGCTCGACGGCAACCCGCTGCGCGCGCTCCCCGTCCGGCAGCCGGAGCTGGAGGAGCTGTTCGAGCGGCGGGCCGCCGAGCTGGGCGTGCAGATCCGGCGCGGCCACGAGCTGACCGGCTTCGAGCAGGACGCCGAGGGCGTCACGCTGGCGGTGACGGGCCCCGAAGGTTCCGCCGAGCTGCGTACGCGCTACCTGGTGGGTTGCGACGGCGCCCACAGCCTGGTCAGGAAGCGGGCCGGCATCGGCTTCCCGGGGGTGAGCGCGCCCGACGTCGTCAGTCGCACGGCCCACGTCACCGTGCCGGGGGCGGACGTGCGGCCCGGCACGGCCGAGATGGAGGTGCCCGGCCACGGCACGTTCGTGCTCTACACGTGGCACCGGACCGAGCGCGGCGCGTACGCGATGCTCCCCACGGGGCCGGGCGTGCTCTCGGTCACCGCGATGGAGTGGGGCGGCGAGACCCCCGGCGACGACGTGCCGATGACGATCGGCGAGCTGCGCGCGAGCCTGGCCCGCGTGCTCGGGGCCGACCTGCCGCTCGCCCCGCCCACCGGCGAGGGCACCCACCTGCTCCGGCGTCTGAACGGCCGCGAGACCCGGGTGGCCGACCGCTACCGGGCGGGCCGCGTCTTCGTGGCCGGCGACGCCGCGCACGTGCACTCGGCCATGGGCGCCCCCGGGCTCAACCTCGGCCTCCAGGACGCCGCCAACCTGGCCTGGAAGCTGGCCGCCGAGCTCCAGGGCTGGGCGCCCGAGGGGCTGCTGGACACCTACGACGCCGAGCGCAGGCCCGCCGCCGAACGGGTGGCCGTGCACTCCAGCGCCCAGCTCGCCCTGGCCGCGCCGGGCCCCGACGTGACCGCGCTGCGCACGCTGTTCGCCGAGCTGCTGGGCGACGACGCCAACCGGCGGCGCGTCGCGGCGCTCATGGCGGGCTCCGACCTGCCCTACCCGACGCCCGGCGGCGGGCATCCCCTCGCCGGCCGGTTCCTGGCCGACCTGCCCGCGGAGCCCGCCTTGCGGGCCCGGCCGCTGCTGCTCGACCGCACCGGCGCGCTGCGCGTGCGCCACGAGCGGGTCGAGACGGTCACCGTGCCGTCGTGCCCGGCCGAGGCCGTGCTGGTCCGCCCCGACGGCTACGTGGCCTGGGCGGGCACGCCGGACGAGACGCTGACGCAGGCGCTAGAGACCTGGTTCGGCAAGGGTGTCGAGGTGGCGGCGTAGACAGCGGCGCATCAGGCCGGGCGTCATCCGTTCGGGGTGCAGCACGCCCTCGACCGTGAGCCCGTCGATCAGCGCGCCCAGCCGTTCGGTCTCCACCTCGACGTCGGCGCCCAGACGGCCGTGCGCGGCGATGCCCTCGATGATCCGGCCGACCAGGCGGCGCATGCCGTCGTAGGCCTCGCGGGCCAGCGGCCGCAGCTCCGGCCGGGTGCGCGCGGCCGTCGTGAAGGCCAGCCAGACCGCCGCCTCCTCCAGCCGCGGCTCGTCCAGGGGCAGCAGCTCCGACAACATCCGCTCCACCAGCTCGGTCCGCTCCGCGCCGTTCTGTGCGGCGAGCAGCGGGCCGACGCGTTCCTCCAGGCGGGCGCCGACCCGCTCGATCGAGGCGCGCATCGCGAACGTCATCAGCTCGGTGTGCCCGGCGAAGTAGTGGCGGACCGAGCCGATGGCGAGCCCGGCCTCCTCCGCCACGTTCCGCAGCGACGCCTGCTCGAACCCGGCGCGGCGCACGACCCGGAACACGGCGTCGGCCACCTCGTCGCGGCGGGCCTCGGGATCCACGACTTTCGGCATGTTGTCCTTTATAGCACGGCCCTGCTAATTTATTTAGCATGGACGTGCTACTAATCGCCGCGCTCGTCGTCTACGCCGTGGCCCGGCGCATGATCGGCCAGCCGCTGGTCGCCAAGGACGTGTACGCGCCGCCGGTCATCCTCATCGGCATCGGCCTCCACGGCCTGCTCGACCTGCGCCCCACCGCGCTCGACATCATGTGGCTGGTGGTCACCGCCCTGATCGGCGTGGCCTTCGGCGCCCTGCGCGCCGCCACCACGCAGATCTTCCCCAAGGACGGCGTGCTCTGGCAGCGCTACACCTGGCGGACGCTGGTCGTGTGGGTCGTGACGTTCGCGATCAGCTTCGGCGTGGGCGCGCTGGCGCTGGCCGCCGGCATGCACGAGGAGGTGCGCTCGATCCCGCTGTCGATCGGCGTCGGCCTGCTCGGCGAGGCTCTGGTGATCCTGGCCAGGTCGCGGACGGCGGGCGCGCCGTTCAAGCGTTAGTCTGCGGTCAGAACAACATTCTGTGCACGAGGAGAGCCATGCCGGACAACCTCATCTTCCGCCTGCCGCCGACGTTCGAGACGATCGAGGAGGAGCGGCGGCACCGCAAGGAACGGCTCGCGGCGGCGCTGCGCATCTTCGGCAGGTTCGGGTTCGAGGAGGGGGTGGCCGGGCACATCACCGCCCGCGACCCCGAGCTGAGCGACCACTTCTGGGTCAACCCGTTCGGCATGTCGTTCAAGCACGTCAGGGTCAGCGACCTCATCCTGGTCAACCACGAGGGCCAGGTCGTCGAGGGCCGCTACCACGTCAACGAGGCCGCCTTCGCCATCCACTCCCAGGTGCACCAGGCCCGTCCCGACGTCGTCGCGGCCGCCCACAGCCACTCGATCCACGGCCGCGCCCTGTCGGCGCTCGGCCAGACCATCGAGCCCATCACCCAGGACGCCTGCGCCTTCTACCAGGACAACGCGCTGTTCGACGACTACACGGGCGTCGTGACCGACCTGGAGGAGGGCAAGCGCATCGCCGCGACGCTGGGCGGCAACAAGGCCCTCGTGCTGCGCAACCACGGCCTGCTGACCGTCGGCGACACGGTCGACGCGGCCGCCTGGTGGTTCATCACCATGGAACGCTCGGCCCAGGTGCAGCTCCTGGCCAAGGCCGCCGGGCAGGTCGTGCCCATCGAGCCCGACAACGCCGCGCTCACCCACCAGCAGATCGGCAACGACCTGGTCGGCTGGATCAACTACCAGCCGCTGCACGACCAGATCGTGCGCGAGCAGCCCGACCTGTTCGAGTAGGGCTCTCAGGCGCTGCGGAAGGTGTGCCGGTAGGTCAGCGGCGCGACGCCGACGGCCGCGTGCAGGTGCTGCCGGAGCGAGACCGCCGTGCCGAAGCCGGAGCGCCTGGCCACCTCCTCCACGCCGAGGTCGGTGGTCTCCAGCAGGCGCCTGGCGTGGCGGACGCGGTGGCCGGACAGCCATTTGGCCGGGCTCATGCCGGTCTCCTCGCGAAAGCGCCTGGTGAAGGTGCGCACGCTCATCCTGGCGTGGGCGGCCAGCACGGCGAGGTCGAGCGGGGCGTCGAGGTGGGACAGCATCCAGTCGCGGGTCGCGGCGGTGCCGCCGGCGCCGTCGTGCGGCAGGGGGCGCTCGATGTACTGCGCCTGGCCGCCGTCCCGCCAGGGCGGCATCACGCAGCGGCGGGCGGTCCGGTTGGCCACCTCGGTGCCGTGGTCGCGCTTGATCACGTACAGGCACAGGTCGAGGCCGGCCGCCACCCCGGCCGAGGTCAGCACGTCGCCGTCGTCCACGAAGAGCACGTCGGGGTCCAGCTTGACCTGCGGGAACAGCGCGGCGAACCGGCCCGCCTCGCGCCAGTGCGTGGTGGCCGGGCGGCCGTCAAGCAGGCCCGCCGCGGCCAGCACGAACGCGCCCGTGCAGATCGACATGACCCGCGGCCGGTCCTGGAGGGCCGCCCGCAGGGTGGCGGTGATCGTGCCGTCCTTCATCGCCCGGCCCGCGTGGATGCCGGGCACCAGCACCGTGTCGGCCGTGTCCAGCACGTCGAGGTCGTGGTCGGGCAGCACGGTGTAGCCGGCCGTGCAGCGGACCGGCTCGCGGTCGGGGGAGCAGGTCACGACCTCGTAGAGCTTCTCGCCGTCCGGCGTCTCGGCCGACTCGAAGACCTGGCCGGGCACGCCGAGGTCGAGCGGGGCGAAGTGGTTCAGCACGACGACCGCGACACGATGGGCCATGGCCCGATTCTTGCACATATTGGCTTTCGGGCCACTCGCGCCGTCAAAAAGCGATGAATCAGGATTGGCGCATGACGTTGAGCACCACCCCCGCCCCCACGCGGACCCGCAGGATCCACCGCGCCTGGTGGGTCGCGGCCGTGGCCTTCGTGGCCATCCTCGGCGCGGCCGGCTTCCGCGCCACCCCCGGCGTGCTGATCACCCCGCTGCACGACGAGTTCGGCTGGAGCACGGGCACGATCTCGCTGGCCGTGTCGATCAACCTGGTGCTCTACGGGCTGACCGCGCCCTTCGCCGCCGCGCTGATGGACCGCTTCGGCATGCGCCGCGTGGTGTCGCTGGCCCTGCTGCTGGTCGCGGTGGGCAGCGGGCTCACCGTGATCATGACGGCGAGCTGGCACCTGCTGCTGTTCTGGGGCGTGTTCATCGGGCTCGGCACCGGGTCGATGGCGCTGGTGTTCGCCGCCACGGTGACCGACCGCTGGTTCGTCCGGCACCGGGGGCTGGTCACCGGCATCCTGACCGCGGCGGGCGCGACGGGACAGCTCATCTTCCTGCCCGTGCTGGCCTGGCTCGCCGAGGGGCCGGGCTGGCGGGTGGCCTCCCTGACGGTGGCGGGCGCCGCGCTCGCGGTGGTGCCGTTCGTCTGGTGGTTGCTGCGCGACCACCCCGAGGAGGTGGGCACGACGGCGCTCGGCGCCGAGGCGGGCGCCGTACGGACCGGGCCGGCCGGCGGGAACGCGGCGGCGCGGGCGCTGACGGTGCTGCGCTCGGCCGCGCGCACGCGGCCCTTCTGGTTCCTCGCCGGCGGCTTCGCGATCTGCGGCATGAGCACGAACGGCCTGGTCGGCACCCACTTCATCCCCGCCGCGCACGACCACGGCATGGCCGAGCCGGTCGCCGCCGGCCTGCTCGCGATCATCGGGATCTTCGACATCGCCGGGACGGTCGCCTCCGGCTGGCTCAGCGACAAGGTCAACCCCAAGCTGCTGCTCGGCGTGTACTACGGCCTGCGCGGCCTGTCGCTGATGTTGCTGCCCGGCCTGTTCGCGGCCACCACCGAGCCGAGCATGCTGATCTTCATCGTGTTCTACGGCCTGGACTGGGTGGCCACCGTGCCCCCGACCGTCGCCCTGTGCCGCCAGATCTACGGCCAGGACGGCGCGGTCGTGTTCGGCTGGGTGTTCGCCTCGCACCAGGTGGGCGCCGCCGTCGCCGCCGTGGGCGCCGGCCTGACCCGCGACCACCTCGGCGCCTACGACCTGGCCTGGTACGCCGCCGGGGCCCTCTGCCTGCTGGCCGCGGGAATGTCCCTGGCCATCCGGCATGCTAGACGGTGATGAACGAGACCGAACTGATGGTCCTCCCCCTCGTGGTCAGGATCGAGAGGGCCGCTCCCCCCGAGCGCACCGACGCGCTGGAGGCCGCCGCCATGGCCGTGCTGAGCCTTTTGGACGACCCGGGGGAGTGGGCCGCCGAGCTGCACGCCTGGCAGTCCACCGGCAAGATCCGCAAGGTGGTGCGGCGCGCCAGGGGCGCCGAGTGGCGCAGGGCCGCCGCGCTCCCCGGCCGCACGGTCGAGCACCGCACGGCGGAGGTGCGGGTGCACCCGCCCGTGCCGCTCGACGCCTGGCCCAAGGACCTGGCCCGGCTCCAGGTGGGCGGCACCGAGCTGAGCGACACGGCCGAGCCGGGCGACCCGACTGGTCCGCCGGTCCTGTGGGAGAACCCGAAGCTGACCATGTCGGCGGGCAAGGCCATGGCCCAGGCCGGGCACGCCGCGCAGCTCGCCTGGTGGGCCAGCGACGAGGCCGAGCGGGCCGCCTGGCGGGCGGACGGCCTGGCGGTCGCCGTGCGCGCCGCGCCCGGCAGGGACGACTTCGACGCCAAGGTGGCCGCCGGGCTGCCCGTGGTGCGCGACGCCGGGTTCACCGAGATCGAGCCGGGTTCGTGCACGTTCGTCGCCGAGGCGCCCTGGCTCCTCGGGCGGGTCGCTAGATCGTGAAGACGTCGGCCAGCACGCCGCCCGCCGGGGTGATCCGGGCGGGCGACGGGCTGTCGTAGACGACCATGAGCCGGCCGTCGGGCAGCACGGCCAGCCCCTCCGGATGGTCGTCGCCGACGCCGTAGGGCAGCTCCAGGACCGTCTCCAGATCGTGCGCGGGCACGAGCCCGCCGCCCTGCCGCTCGCGCCAGCGCACGACCCGCACCGGGCCGTCCAAACTCATCGTGGGACCGGTGAGCAGCAGCAGGTCGCCGCCGTGCGGGCACATGTCCCGCACGCCCAGCCCGCCGAGGTCCAGGAAGTGTTTGCGGTACGGCCCGTCGAGCCGTAACCGGCCGCCGCCGTCGTCCACCGGACGGATCTCCAGCACCACCGCCCAGCCGCGCAGCACCGGCCCGCGCAGCCCCAGGTAGACCCGCTCGCCCACGACCGCGATGCCCTCGATGTCGAGCCCGTTGTCCTTGCCTGGCAGCGCCAGGAACGGCGCCAGATGGCGGTCGCCGGCCAGCATGGCGGCGACGTTGCGCTCGCCGGACAGGATCGCGCCGGGCAGCGGACGCTCGCCGGTCCCGTCCAGCGGCAGCCGGACCAGGATGAACCGGTTCTCCTCGCGGACGACCGTGCCCAGCCTCCTGATCGACTTCTCCGGCGAGCCCGGCTTGGCCTTGCGGCGCTTGAGACTGTGCGAGCCGACCGCCCACAGATGGCCGTCGGCCCTGGCCAGCCCCTCGATGTCGGCCTCGTCGAAGCGTCCGGCGGGCAGGTCCACGTAGTCGGCCAGAAAGAAGGAGCGCTCGTCGCCGAAGTGGTCGCCGGTCCAGGTGAGCCGCTCGACGGTGGCGGTCTCGTCGCCGGCCACCCACAACCCCGACGGTTCCCACCTGACCGCCGAGAGATTCGTGTGCGTCTGGGCGAACCGGGAGTCCTCGCCGAACCGCAGTTCCACCTGTTCCACCACGCCATGATTGCACTTCGGTCGCTTCACACACGCAATGGCGGGATATGTCGTACGCTCCCGTCGTGCTCCATGGGGAAGATGAGACCGAGGGTTCACGAGTGAGAACCACAGACCGCCCTGCGAACCCTGTTTCACCGCCCAGGCGCTCCCGCATCGGCGATGTCCGGATGCGGTCGATATATCGGGGGCTCGCCGCCGTGGCGGCCGTGGCGGTCGGCGCCACGGTGATCGTCCTGGCGCTCCCCTCCGGGCCGGACGAGGTCGTGGCGGGGCCGGTAACCGCGCCGCCGGCCGCACCCGCCTCGTCCGCACCCGCCTCATCCGCTCCGGCCCCCACGCCGTCGGCCACCCTCACGCGGACGTCGCCCCCCACGCCGACGTCCGCCCTCACGCCGACCCCGACTCCGTCGCCGGGCGCCTCGCTCGCGCCCGGCTACACCGCCATGCAGGCCCTGTACGCCGACCCCCGGGTCCCCCGCCTGACCGGACGGGTCAAGCGGATGGCCCTGCCCCGGCCGGCCAGGCGCCTGGTGAAGGACAGGCGCACCGGCCTGGCCGTGCCCCGGCTGGGCAAGCCGTGGAAGGTGCACGGCGCGGCGCCGTTCACCAGCAAGCAGGTGCTGCCGGCGGCGCGCGGCGGCAAGCTGCGCGGCATGCTCGTGACCTGCCCGCTGCCGATCATGGAGCAGAGGTCGCCGCGCGACACGGCGCTGCTGGCCGCGCGCTGGACGCTCAACCACCACCCCAAGGGCTCCAAGATCAGTTGGCTCGCCTCACAACGTGTCAAAACCGGATGGATGCTCGTATACCGCGTCAAATACGGCAGACATTCCTCCCGAGCGGCCGTCGTGGTGATGGACGGGGGAATGAGCAAGCCGGGACTTGCGTTCGTCACAGTGCCTGACTCGCAGAGAAAGCGTTGGCGTGATATTGGCCGCGTGGTCTCAGGAGTGCGTGTTCTAGGCTAGAAAGATCATGTATGCGGCGATGTGGGGGAGTGACGCCGTGGAACGCTCTGGACCGCCGCAGGCACCGAACAAGGGCAAGGTCAAGCCGCCCTGGCGCTCGGAGGGCCTGCCCGGTTCGCCAGGCGGGCGGCCGAAGATCAACTGGTGGCGCTTCGTCGTCACCCTGCTCGTGGTGTACGCGGGCTTCTTCGTCGTCTCCTCGCTGGTCGACAACAACTCGGTCGAGACGATCTCCTACACCGAGTTCACCAAGCAGGTCGACGCGAAGAACGTCAAGGACATCTACGCCCAGGGCCTGTCGGTCGAGGGCGACCTGAGGAGCGCGGCCAAGAACCCCGAGAGCAACGAGTCCTACACCAAGTTCCAGACCGAGATCCCCGCCTTCGCCAACACCGACCAGCTCGACCAGCAGCTCAAGTCGGCCCAGGTGGAGACCACGTCCAAGCCGCTGACCCGCGGCTTCTTCTCCAACCTGCTGCTGTCGCTGCTGCCCGTGCTGCTGCTGGCCGGCCTGTGGATCTGGATCATGCGCCGCGGCGCCAGCATGATGGGCGGCGGCCTGAGCGGGCTCGGCAAGTCCAAGGCCGCCAAGCCGGTCGAGGCCGGCAAGGTGCGCGTCACGTTCGACGACGTCGCCGGCATCGACGAGGTGGAGAACGAGCTCGTCGAGGTCGTCGACTACCTCAAGGACCCCGGCAAGTACCGCAGGCTGGGCGCCAAGCTGCCCAAGGGCGTGCTGCTCGCCGGCCCTCCCGGCACCGGCAAGACGCTGCTGGCCAGGGCCGTGGCGGGCGAGGCCAAGGTGCCGTACTTCTCGGCCAGCGCCTCCGAGTTCATCGAGATGATCGTCGGCGTGGGCGCCTCGCGCGTCCGCGACCTGTTCGAGGAGGCCCGCAAGGTCGCGCCCTCGATCGTGTTCATCGACGAGATCGACGCCATCGGACGGGCCCGCGGCGGCGCGGGCGGCATCGGCGGCCACGACGAGCGCGAGCAGACGCTCAACCAGATCCTCACCGAGATGGACGGCTTCTCCGGCGCCGAGGGCGTGATCGTCATCGGGGCCACCAACCGGCCCGAGATCCTCGACCCGGCGCTGCTGCGCCCTGGGCGCTTCGACCGTACGGTGCAGGTGGGCCTGCCCGACGCGGCCGGACGCACGGCCATCCTGGAGGTCCACTCGCGCGGCGTGCCGCTCGACGGCGGGGTCAGCCTCGACCGCATCGCCAAGACCACGCCCGGCATGACCGGCGCCGACCTGGCCAACCTGGTCAACGAGGCCGCACTCCTCGCCGCCAAGCGCGGCAAGGAGAAGGTCGACATGTCCGACTTCGCGGACGCGCTGGAGAAGCTCCAGCTCGGCGCGGCCCGCAGCATCGTGATGCCGGAGGAGGAGCGCACCCGCACCGCCTTCCACGAGGCCGGGCACGCCCTGCTCGGCATGCTCCAGCCCGGCGCCGACCCGGTCAGGAAGATCTCGATCATCCCCCGCGGCCGGGCGCTCGGCGTCACGCTGTCCACCCCCGACACCGACCGCTACGCCTACGACGAGCCGTACCTGCGCGGGCGCATCACCGGCGCGCTCGGCGGCATGGCGGCCGAGCAGGTCGTCTACGGCATCATCACCACCGGCGCCGAGAACGACCTCGAACAGGTCACCATGATCGCGCGCGGCATGGTGGGCCGCTGGGGCATGTCGGAGAAGATCGGCCCGCTGACCATCCTGCCCAACGACGGCTCCTCGCCGCAGGCGTCGCCGGCCACGCTGGCCACCGTCGACGAGGAGGCGCGGCGCATCGTGGACGAGTGCTACGAGCGCGCCGTCCAGGTGCTCACCGAGAACCGCGAACGGCTCGACGGCATCGTGGCGGCCCTGCTCGAACACGAGACGCTCGACGAGGCGAGCGCGTACGCCGCCGCCGGCCTGGCCAGCGGCAGCAAGCAGCCCGCCCTCGACTGAGCCACGGCAGACCCGCCTTTCCCGAGACTTAGCGGAACCCCGGCCTTGCCTCGATCACGGCCGGGGAACGTCTCCCGCGACTCGGATCGGGGGACTGCCTTGACACTGAATGACGAGCTCCTCACCCAGCTCGGCGACTCAGGCGTAGACCAGATCGCCGGCATGCTCGGCACCGACACGGCCACGGCGCGCAAGGTCGTCGAGGCCGTGGCCGGCACCGTGATCGGCGGCATGGCCCGCAACGCCGAGCACCCCGACGGCGCCGAGGCCCTGCGCGGCGCCCTCGACGACCACGTCGACGCCGACCCCTTCAACGGCGACGTGGCCTCGCTGACCCGCGACGGCCACAGCATCCTCGGCCACGTCCTCGGTGGCCAGGGCACCGAACGGGCCGCGGCCGGGCTCTCGCAACTGGCCTGCGTCAGCTCCGGCACCATCATGAGGCTGCTCCCGCTCGTCGCCCCCATGGTCATGTCCCTCCTGGCCGGCCGCGCCGCGAGGGCCAACATGGACGCCTCCGCCCTGGCCGCCGACCTGCGCGAGGAGCAGGCCTCGCTGCCCGGCGGCCTCGGCCACCTGCTCGACGGCCTGCTCAGCGGCATCTTCGGCGGCACCGTCCCGGCCCAGGGCGGCCCGTACGACCCGGCCGACCGGCAGCCCGCCAGGGGCACCCCCAACCACGACTGGTGACCGCGCGGGCCTTCGGTAAGCTGGGACGATGATCGTTCTGGCCTCTGCCTCGCCCACCCGCCTCACCGTGCTGCGCAACGCCGGCCTCGACCCCAAGGTGATCGTCTCCGGGGTCGACGAGGACGCCTTCTCCGCGCACTCACCGGCGGCGCTCAGCCTCGTCCTGGCCAAGGCCAAGGCGGAGGCGGTCGCGAGCGGGCTGGAGGAGGGCCTGGTCATCGGCTGCGACTCGATCCTCGAGCTCGACGGCCGCCCCTACGGCAAGCCCGGCACGCCCGAGGAGGCCGTCCAGCGCTGGCGGATCATGCGCGGCCGCACCGGCCGCCTGGTGACCGGCCACTGCGTGATCGACGTGCCGGCGGGCCGGCAGGCGGCGCAGGTGGCCTCCACCGTGGTGCGCTTCGGCCAGCCGTCGGAGGAGGAGATCGCCGCCTACGTCGCCACCGGCGAACCGCTCGGCCTGGCCGGCGGGTTCAGCATCGAGGGGCGCGGCGGCTGGTTCGTCGAGGGCATCGAGGGCGACCACGGCAACGTGCTCGGGGTGTCCCTGCCGCTGCTGCGCGAGCTGTTCGACGAGCTGGGTTACGCGATCACGTCGTTCTGGCGCTAGCCTGCCGGGCATGCGATCTCTGCGCGACTTCGCCGCCGGCGTCGGCTTCTTCTTCCAGGGTCTCGGCTGGGTGTCGCGGCACGGCCGGTGGTGGCTGTTCGGGCTGATCCCGGCGGTGATCGCGTTCGCCGTCTACGTGGCGGCGCTGATCCTGCTCGGCACCCACGCGCGCGACCTGGCCGAGTTCTTCACCCCGTTCGCCGACTCGTGGAGCTGGGTCGACCTGTTCCGCACGCTGGTGGGCATCGCGCTCTTCCTCGGCGGGCTGGCGCTGGCGGTGCTGACGTTCGCGGCGCTGACGCTGGCGATCGGCGAGCCGTTCTACGAACGCCTCTCGGCCGAGGCCGACCCGCTGCCCGGCGCGGTGGAGCAGCCGTGGTGGCGTACGCTGCCCCGCTCGATCAGGGACAGCCTGGTCACCCTGTTCTACGTGCTGCTGTTCACCGTGCCGCTGTTCTTCCTGGGGTTCGTGCCGGTGATCGGCCAGACGGTGGTGCCCGTGCTCGGGGCCTTCATCTCAGGGTTCTTCCTGACGGTCGAGCTGACCACGCTGGCCCTCGAACGCCGGGGGGTGGCCAGGAAGGAACGCTTCGCGCTGCTGCGCCGGAACATGGCGACCACGCTGGGGTTCGGGGTGGTGGGGTTCCTGCTGTTCCTGGTGCCGTTCGTGGCGGTGGTGGCCATGCCGGCCGCGGTGGCCGGCGCCGCCCTCCTCGTACGCGCCCGCATCGCCCCCACCCCACCCCTGGACCCCACCCCCAACCCCACCCACCTGACCCCACCGGCCTGATCCCCACCCGCGTGATCCCACCGGCCTGATCCCCATCCGCGTGATCCCCACCTGCGGCCCCACCCGCCTGACCTGCCGGTCTGTTTCGCCCTCCGCGGTCGTCCACAGGGTGGGCCGTCGGGGCGCTCGTCGTCCACAGAACCGCGCTCGGGCGCTTTCGAGACGGGCCTCCCCGGCACCCTTGACGCTCATGACGACCAACGCCCCGGCCCCCTGCCTCACCCTGACCAGCCCGGCCGACATCCTGGCCGCCGTCCCCTACCTGGTCGGCTTCCACCCTCACGACAGCCTGGTCGTGATCGGCCTCCACCGCGGCCAGGCCAAGGTGGCCGCGCGGTGGGACCTCCCGTTCCCCCGGGGCACCCTCGACCCCCTCCCCGGCCTCCTCTCCCGTGAAGGCGTCACCGAGCTGGTCATCGTCGGCTACGGCAGCGGCGACACGGTCACGCCCGCCGTCGACGAGGCCAGGCTGCTGGCCGCCGCGTCGGAGATCCGCGTGGGCGAGGCGCTCCGCGCCCACGAAGGCCGCTACTGGTCCTACGTCTGCGACCTACCCCGCTGCTGCCCGCCCGAAGGCACCCCCTACGACCCGACCACCAGCCAGATCGCCGCCGAGGCCACGGTTCGCGGCCTGGTCGCCCTCCCCGACCGCCGCAGTCTCGAACGCACGATCGCCCCCGCCGCCGGCCCGGTCCGCATGGCGATGCGCCAGGCCACCGCCGCCGCCGTCGCCGAGGTGCGAGCCCGCCTGACGGCCGCCCCCGACCTGGACACCTTCGCCCGCGGCTACGTCGCCGAGGCGCTCGCCGAAGTCCGCGCGACCCTGACCGCCCACACCGGCGGCGTTCGCCTCGACGACATCGCAGCCGCCCGGCTGGGCCTGGCCCTGACCGTGATCAGAGTCCGCGACGAAGCCTGGACCATGATGCGCGAGGCCCACCTGCCTCTGTGGAAAGACCTCACCCGCCGCCTGGAGCCCCGTTTCGTCCCGCCGGCCGCCTCCCTGCTGGCCATGGCGGCCTGGCGCGCGGGCGACAACATCCTGGCCACCATCGCCCTCGAACGCGCCCTCACCACCGACCCCCACTACTCGATGGCCAACCTCCTGATGCACGCCCTGCAGAGCCTGCTCTCACCCGCCGTCGTCCGAGACCGCCTGCCCACCCCCGCCGAGCTCGACACCGCCATGGGCCCGGCGAACGGCGGCTGGCTGATCCCCATGCTCGGCCTGCTCGACGACGCCCCGTCCCCGCCGGGGCCCGACCGGCACCCGGAGGCGGGTGGGAGCGCATGAAGAAAGGGTGCCGGTGGCCTCCACCAGCACCCTTCCCGCCAGAACTACAGGCCGCCTTCTTCGCGCCGCCGGCGCTCGTTGTACGCCCGCATCCGAGGGGGATAGCCCGTCAGCTGCACGTCGTACACCGGTAACGCCAGATCTCGGGCCACCTTGTGGATCACCGCGGGCGACCCGACCCTGCGCCTGGTCCACTCGCCGTCGTCGGCCACCGCCACAGCGGTCGTGTCGGTGGCGAACGTCTCAGGCTCGACGTAGAACTCGACGCCACGCCGCGAACGTGCGAAGGCGATGAGCGCTTCGATGTCGGCATCGGTCGCCTCGCGGTCGAACCGCGCGATCTTCTGCCCGCGCAGCCGACGGATACCGTAGCGGTCTCGCCATCTCATGGATCCTTTTTATACCGTCCGGAGCGCCGGTGTCGGGGATGATCTCGGGGACAGCTCGGGGTTTCTCCCGATGGCACGTCCGGCTCCGAGGACGCAGTATGAAGGTTGACTGCCGATTCCAAGGAGAGGCATGACCATCATGGCTGGGGTACCCAAGACCCCCGGGCCGGGACAGGTGCCGCCAGCTCATCTGCGCGTCACCCACCAGGACCGAGAGCACGTCGTCGAGCACGTCAAGGCCGCCTACGCGGAGGGCCGGTTCGACAAGCTGGAGTTCGACGACCGGCTGGAGCGTGCGATGACCGCGCGTACCCACGGCGACCTGTTGCCCATCATGAACGAGCTGTACGGGGCGATGGCGGTGCCGAGATTCGCGCCGCCGATGCCTCGGCCGGTCCGTCCGGAGCGGGCTCCGGAGAGCAACGAACGCGTCCAGGCCGCCTTCGGCCACCTGCTGATGGCCATCGGGATCCCGGTGGTGGGCCCGTTGATCCTGCTGCTCACGGCGGCCAAGACCTCTCCGTACCTGCGGCGGCAGGCGCTGGAGGCCCTGAACTTCCAGCTCACCGTGGTGGGGGCCACCTGCATCCTGCCGCTCACCGTCATCGGCATCGTGCTGCTGCCGGTGATCTGGGTCGGCGCCGTCGTCCTGGGCATCGTCGGTGGCATCTCGGCCCTGGCGGAGAGCAGCTTCCGCTACCCGCTGACGGTCCGGCTGGTCAAGTAACGCCTCTCGGCAGCACGCGGGGGAGCCAGCTCTCGGCGGAACGGCGGCGTGCGCACGGGCTGGGGGCAAGTGCGACGCGCGGCTGGAGCCACCGAACGGACGCGCGGACTGCAGATGCGGGGGCCTCGCGGATAGCGGATGTCGGGGGGATATCCGGGAGGCTGGATCAGGACCAAGAGGTGTCGGGGGCCGGGGAACTCAGATCGGGCCCGAAGGATGTCGGGGGACGTCCGGGAATGGCGGAGGGCCGGGGGAGGCCGCGCGGCACCGCGACCGAGGGACGTTGGGGGACGTCCGGGGGCATCGGGGGCGTCCCCGGGATATCGGGAGCCGGGGGGCGGGGTCGAGGGATCACGGGATCAGAACCGCATCGGGGTGTCCGGGGATGCCGAGGGTCCGGAGGATTTCGGGTCGGGGGCCCGAGGTATCGGAACCGCGGTTCGGGATCGTGATCGAGGAGACGTCCGGGGAGTGGTCCCGAGGGATGTCGGGGACGTCCGGGAACGGTGGGGATCCGGATCGGGGCCTGCGGTATCGGGACCGAGGGACGTTGGGGGATGTCCGGGGATTTCGGGGGACGTCTTCGGGGTGTCGGGGTCCGGAGGATTTCGGGTCGGGGGCCGGAGGCATCGGAACCGCGGTTCGGGACCGTGATTGAGGAGACGTCCGGGGAGTGGTCCCGAGGGATCACGGGATCAGAACCGCCGCCAGAGCCAGGTCGCGGGCACGCAGCGAGCCGCCGGTCTGGCCGAAGACGGTGAGGATCTGCTGGTAGTCGGGATGATCGAAGCCGACCAGCGGCGGCGCGTCCGGTTCGGCCGGAGCAGGGTCCGCTTCAGCGAGGGACAGGAGCGTCTTGCGGCTGGTCCGCAGATGCTCGGCCTCCTGGCTGAGTTCACTGAGCGCGCGGTCAGGGAGTCGATGTCGGTCTGGGGCTGCTCGATCTGGCGGGTCAGGGCCTGTTCGCGGGTGTAGTGGTACGTCGCGCCCTTGGGCGGCAGATCGTGCGGGAGACAGTCCCATTGGACGCCGGTTCGTCCCTGGTAGCGGAACGCGTTGGCGATCTCCCGCAGCGCATGGTTGCCTTCGTGGCCGCTGACCGAGGGGTGCGCGGCCTTCCATGCCGTGAGGACCGGTTCGATCAACGCCCACTGAGCGTCGGTTAAGTCGCTCGGGTACGGCTTGCGCTCAGTCGCCGCGCCATCCCAGCACAACTGGACCCGCAGACCGGCGGTACCACTACAAATCCACACGATCACATGACGGCATCACGGATGGAGGCTCACGTAGGCACTCTCAGGGGCTCTAGGGCGGCCAGGACGAGGTCGAGGCCGAAGGTGAACTCCTCCGCCGGGTCGTAGCCGGCAGCGGCGAGCACCGCGGCGGACTCGTTGAGGTAGGGGAACTCGTCAGGAGGAAGCTGGGGCAGGAAGACGTCCTCGGTCATGTCCGCGAACTCATCGGCGGTGTCGAACGGCAGGCTGGCTTCCTGCAGGGCGAAACCGTATACATAGCTGTCGAGCAACCAGTTGGCGTGCGTCGCCATCAAGACCGGGAAGCCGGCCCTCCGCAGGCAGGCGGTGACCGCTTCGCGGTGGCGGAGGTTCGCCGGCCCCGGCGATGTCCGCGACTCCATCAGGCTGATCGCCCACGGGTGGCGTGCGAGAACCTGTCGGGTGGATACCGCCCGACATCGCATCGCTGACTGCCAGTCGGTCTCTTCGGGCGGGAGCTCGATCTCCTCGAACACGACGTCGATCATGGCGTCCAGCAACTCTTCCTTGTTCGCCACGTAGTAGTAGAGCGACATCGCGCCCGCGCCGAGCGCGCCGGCCAGCCGGCGCATGCTCAGCCCGTCGACCCCCTCGCGGTCGGCGAGCCGGACCGCCTCGACCACCACCCGTTGCTTGCTCAGCGCCGCGTCTGACGCCGCCTGGCGTTGTTCCCTCGCAGACACGGGTCTCCTCTCGCTCGCTCGAGCGGCTTGACAATCGTCCAGCGCACGGCCATGGTACAGCGTACTACTCGTAGTACGCTGTACGACGTACGGTGTACGAAATCGCCGGAGTCGTAGCTCGGACGTGAGGAGGCTTCTGTGGGAATCGAACAGCGATCAAGTGCCGGAGCACGCCTGGTGCCGGGGGCGAGTCCGGCCGGGGCGACGACGATGCAGGCCGCCGACCAGCACCGTTACGGCCTGCCCTCAGCGCTCGAGTCGTTGGTCCGGGCTACCGCTGCCCGGTCGAGGCGATGTGCTCGTCCAGGTGAGCGCGGCCTCGGTACATCCCTGCCGCCAGTCCGGCGGAGGGACCGCTCCTGTCGAAAGAAGAACCGATGACCATCCGAACGAGAACCCCGAACCTGCTCGACAGCCGGTCGGTCCCCGTGCACGCCAAGCTCGCCGCCGCATGGACCAGCTTCATGTTCCTCTACATCTACGTCGACTACTTCCACCTCCACAAGCCCGGCGTCATCGACAACCTCCGTGCCGGCGTCGTCTTCGAGTTCGACACCAGCCCGACGTTGTTGACCATGATGCTCGCGTCCGTGGCGATCCCGGCCCTGATGGTGATGCTCTCCATGACGCTGCCCGCCCGGGTGAACCGCGCCACGAACCTCGTCGTTGCATCGCTCTACATCCCCTACTCGGTGTTCAACGCGGTAGGGGAGTCCTGGGAATGGGCCCCCTTCTACGGCCTCTCCATCGGAATCGAGGTGCTGCTCCTGGCCTTCATCCTGCGCTCCGCCCGGACATGGCCTCGAACCCCCGCCGTCCCGGCCGGTCCCGCGACGACCGACCTTCGACAGTAGGTGTCCGTGTAAAGCCCTACGGCGTGACGCCCGCCGCCGCGGACACCGGGCTGACCGTGACCAGCTCGGTCGCGGTATGCGCAGAGAACCTGCTCACGAGCGGTCCGGTGTCCGCGCCGGCCGCGCCCGTAGGCCGGACGCCGGCTGACCGACCAGCAGACCTCATCCAACCAACCGCAACGACGAAGGGGGCATTAGCTCGCTTAACGCACTCTGAGAACTGACCCGGGGGATCGGGACTGGGCTGTCCGGGGTCAGGTGCGGGGCATTTGTGGGAATTCGTGGGGGCGGTGCTGGGGGAGGGTCCGCCCCGCCCCCGGGTGACGAACGAGCGAGACGGGGCCGAGGAGAGACCGGAGGCGGTCAGCGGGCCAGGACTTCGTAGCGGACGGTCATCACGCCCGCGCCCAGGCTGCCGATCGCGTCGAACGCGGCCGTGGAGAGGTCGAGGCACCGGCCGCCCACGTACGGGCCGCGGTCGTTGATGCGTACGGTGACCGACGAGCCGTTACGCGGGTTGGTGACGCGGACGCGGCTGCCCAGCGGGAGGGTCTTGTGAGCGGCGGTCATGGCGGAGGGGTTGAAGCGTTCGCCACTGGCCGTCATCTGGGGCTCGCCGTAGTACGAGGCGCCACAGGTCCCGGAGGACAGGACGCGGACCTTCGGCTTCGTGGCCCGGAGCTTGACCGGCTTGACGGTCTTGGCCGTCTTCTTCGCCGTACCGGACGCTGTCGTGTCCGATGCCGCCGTGTCGGACGCGGCTGTGTCGGATGCCGACGTTTCGGTGGCGTCGGGCCGGGCGGCGGTGGGGGCCTTCGGCGCGGGGGTGGCGCCGTGCGGGGAGTTCGGGACGCCCTTCGCGCTCGGCCCCGAAGCGGTGGAGGTCGAGGCGCTGGGGCTCGAAGCCGTGGGAGCCGGGGTGGTGGTCCTGGCCTGGGAGACGTTGGCCGCGACCGGCGGGTTGGGGGTGCCGGTGGAGGTGGTCGCCGTGGCGGCGTCCTTGGCGGCGGTGGTGCCGGGGGCGTCGTTGCCGACGGCGGCCCAGGCGGTGGTCGATGCGGCGGCCACTACGGCGGCCCCAGCGGCGATGGCGGTCCAGCGGCGCTTGCCCGAGGAGAGCTTGCGGTCGTTGGGGGACGATTTGTGGGAGTGCTGGCCCAAGGTAAACCACGGTCCTAGCTAGGGGACAGGAAGGGGAAAGGCCAGGTCAAGGGGGGTGGGAGGCGTGTGACGGCCTGTCCGCCCGCAAGGGATGGGGCATCCGGCGGGCGAGGACGAACATATGCGACAAACAGCAGGTAAAGACAACTTAATGCGACATACAGTGACATATATCACTTAAGGGCGCAAGAGGCCCAGAACGCCGAGCGTACGCCGAGGATCTTGGGGTTTCCGAAGAACGACAGAACTCGTCTAAGGCCATGCCTCAGGCCAATCCGACCTCAGACCGCGAACGGGCCCAACCTGACCCAAGGCTGCGATCGCAACGCCAGGCAAACCCCTCGCCTACCTCAGCGTGCCGTCCCCGCTCCGGACGTACAGCCCGGCAAGCGGGGGTCAGAGCATGAGGGAGCGGACGGTGGCTACGGTGTCGGCGTCCTCGGGGCGTTTGTCCGGGCGGTAGCGCAGCACCCGGGCGAAGCGCAGCGCCATCCCGCCGGGGTAGCGCGGCGAACGCTGCACGCCGTCGAAGGCGATCTCCACGACCAGTTCGGGCCGCAGCTTGACCGCCCATTCGTCGGTGGGACCGTCGGCGAGTTCGAGGAAGCGTTCGGTCTGCCAGGCCAGCAGCTCGTCGGTGAGCCCCTTGAACGTCTTGCCGAGCATGACGAACCCGCCCTCGGGGTCGCGCGCGCCCAGGTGGAGGTTGGACAGCTTGCCCTCGCGCCGGCCGTGGCCCCACTCGGCCGCCAGGACCACCAGGTCGAGCGTGTGCCGGGGCTTGACCTTGATCCAGCCAGCGCCGCGCCGGCCGGCCGCGTACGGGGAGGACAGGGACTTCACCACCAGGCCCTCGTGGCCCGCCTTGACCACGTCGGTGAAGAACTTCTCCGCCTCGGCCACGTCGGCGGTGATCAGCCGCGGCGTCAGCAGGCCGGGCGGGACGGCGCGGGCCAGGGCCTCCTGGCGCTGCGAGTACGGCAGGTCGAGCAGGTCGGCGCCGTCGGCGCGCAGCGCGTCGAAGAAGAACACGCTGAGCGGGGTCTGCTCGCGCAGCCTGGCGACGTCGGTCTTGCTGGAGACGCGGCTCGCGGTCACCTGGAACGGGTGGGGACGCCCGTCCGGCCGCAGCGCGAGGACCTCGCCGTCGAGCACCAGGTCGGCGGAGTCGAGGCCGAGCACCGCCTCGACCAGCTCGGGCACCTGCGGGGTGATGTCGTCGAGGGTACGGGTGAAGACCCGCACCTGCGTGCCCGAGCGGTGGGCCTGCACGCGTACGCCGTCGAGCTTCCACTCCAGGGACGCGGGCGAGCCGGCCTTGTCCAGCGCGGCGGCCACGTTGGGCGCGCTGCCGGCGAGCATGGGGGAGACCGGCCGCCCCACCTCCAGCTTGAACGCGTGCAGCGCCGCCACGCCGCCCGTCAGGGCCGCCGCGCCCACGGCGGGCAGCCAGCCGCGCAGGGTGAGCGCCCGCCGCACGTCGGCCGACGGCGCGCCGGACGCCTTGGCCAGCGCTTCGATCATCACGCCGTCGAGGGCGCCCTGGCGCAGCTCGCCGTTGAGCAGCCTGCGCATGAACTGCTGCTCCTGGCTGGTCAGCCCGGCGAACAGCTCGGCGACCAGCGCCCTGCGCGCCGCCTGCGAGCCGGGGCCGGAGACGGCCTTGATCCGGGTCAGCAGCGCGTCGACGGCTGTGAGGGTGGCGGTGGCGGCGAGTTTGGGCTGCGGGACGTCCTCCAGCGAGCGCCAGCCCACGCCGATCTGGCGTTGCGGCAGGTCGCCCGACAGGTAGGCGATGGCGATCTCCGCCTCGTCCGGGCCGACCCGGGCGAGCAGCTCGGCCAGATGCCCGACCTTGCCCAGCCGTGCGGAGGTGCGCGTCACCGCGTCGGAGGTCCGGACCACGTCGATCAGAAGCACACCGCTATCGTGCCTCACCACGCCGACATTTCCCCACCCGATATGTCCCGGGTTTTCCAAAGCAGGGGTAGCCGGGCGGGCCGCCGTCGGCGGCCCGCCCGTTCCCGATCTAGCTGACGCCGAGCAGGTCGACCACGAAGATCAGCGTCTCGCCGCCCTTGATGCGCGGCGGCGCGCCGCGGTCGCCGTAACCGAGGTGCGGCGGGATGACGAGCTTGCGACGGCCGCCGACCTTCATCCCGGCGACCCCGCGGTCCCAGCCCGCGATGACGCGGCCGCCCCCGAGCGGGAACTCGAACGCCTGGCCGCGGTTCCACGACGCGTCGAACTCCTCCCCGGACGAGAACGAGACACCCACGTAGTGGACGCTGACGTTGTGGCCCGGCTTGGCCTCGGGGCCAGTGCCTTCGACGAGGTCGACGATCTCCAGGTCGGCGGGCGGGTTGCCCTCGGGGAAGTCGATCTCGGGCTTCTCGAGTGCCACGAAAGTGCTCCTGTTGACGGTGACAATAACCCGACGACTCTATGCCGTCGGGGTACGGCCGTCGTTCATGGCCGCCCTTTCTCCCGGCGCCGGGCCGCTCGGCGGGCGCGTCGCCGGGGTCATCGGCGCCGGAAGGTCACCAGCTCTGGTGGAGCGGCATGCCCTCCGCGTAACCGGAGGAGCTCTGGATGCCGACGACGGCCTGCTGGTGGAACTCCTCCAGGTTGGCCGCGCCCGCGTACGTGCACGACGACCGCAGGCCCGCGACGATCCCGTCGATCTGGTCCTCCACGCTGGGCCGCTTGGGGTCGAGGTACATGCGCGAGGTCGAGATGCCCTCCTCGAACAGCGCCTTCCTGGCCCGGTCGTAGGCGGAGTCCTCGGCCGTCCTGAGCCGTACGGCCCGGGAGGAGGCCATGCCGAAGTTCTCCTTGTACTTGCGCCCGTCGGCGTCGGTACGGGCGTCGCCGGGCGACTCGTACGTGCCGGCGAACCACGAGCCGATCATCACGTTGGACGCCCCGGCCGCCAGCGCCAGGGCCACGTCGCGGGGGTGCCGGACGCCGCCGTCCGCCCAGACGTGCCTGCCGAGCCGGCGGGCCTCGGTCGAGCATTCGAGCACCGCCGAGAACTGCGGACGCCCGACGCCGGTCATCATCCGCGTGGTGCACATGGCGCCCGGCCCCACGCCGACCTTGAGGATGTCGGCCCCCGCCTCGACCAGGTCGCGCACGCCCTCGGCGGTCACCACGTTGCCCGCCGCGACCGGCACGCCGGGGTCGAGCGCCCGGACGGCGCGCAGGGCGGCGATCATCTTCTCCTGGTGGCCGTGGGCGGTGTCCACGACCAGGCAGTCGGCCCCGGCCTCCAGCAGCTCCTTGGCCTTGGCGGCGACGTCGCCGTTCACGCCGACGGCCGCGGCGACGCGCAGGCGGCCCTGGGCGTCGAGCGCGGGCTGGTAGAGCGTGGCCCGCAGCGCGCCCGTACGGGTGAGGATGCCGACCAGCCGGCCCTCGTCGTCCACGATGGGCGCGAGGCGGTGGCGGCCCTCGTGCAGGCGGTCGAAGGCGGCGCGCGGGTCGAGCCCGGCGGGCAGCGTCAGCAGCTCGCTCGACATGACCTCCGACAGCTGCGTGTACATGTCCACGCCCTGGCAGTCGGCCTCGGTCACCACGCCGACGGGCCGGTTGTCCCAGTCGACGACGATGACCGCGTTGTGGGCGCGCTTGGGCAGCAGTTGCAGCGCCTCGCCCACGGTGTCGTGCGGTGTGAGGGTGAGCGGCGTGTCGTGGACCAGGTCGCGCTTCTTGACCCAGTCGACCACGTCGGCGACGACGTCGAGGGGGATGTCCTGGGGGATCACGGTGATCCCGCCGCGGCGGGCCACGGTCTCGGCCATGCGGCGGCCGGCGACCGCGGTCATGTTGGCGACGACGACGGGGATCGTGGTTCCTGTGCCGTCGTTCGTGGAGAGGTCGACCGCGAGCCGCGATCCGACCGAGGAGCGCGACGGCACCATGAACACGTCGCTGTAAGTCAAATCGTAACGAGGCTCTTGGTCGTTGAGAAACTTCACGTTCATCCATCTTATGGGGTGACAGGGCTAACAAGGGGTTTCCCCCGTTCTCCGGGGCTTATGATCGGCCGGGGACACATTTGGGGGAGGTATGTCGTGGACATCGTCGAACGGGCCGAGCTGACCGTCGTGGGCTTCGCCGTACGCACGACGAACGCCGACGAGGCGGATCCGGCCCGGGCCGCGCTGCCCGCGCTGTGGCAGCGGGCGGGCGCACCGGGGGCCTTCGCGCACGTGCCGGGCCGCATCGACGAGAACCTCTACGCGGTGCTGACCGACTACGAGAGCGACCACACCGGCGCCTACACGCAGATCGTCGGCATCGGCGTGCGCACGGTGCCGCGCCTGCCCGAGGGCATGGTGGCGGTGCGCGTGCCGGCCGCCAAGTCGATCAGGCTGGAGGCCCGCGGCCAGCTGCCGCAGGCGCTGATCGAGGCGTGGCAGCAGGTGTGGCGGCACACCGAGTCGGGTGGCCAGCCCTCCCGCGCCTTCACCACGGACCTGGAGGTCCATCACTTCGAGGGCGCTGACCTCTACGTGGCCGTCTAGGCCGCAGGAGTCACAGGCCGAGCGCCTCGGCCGCCGCCTCGACCGCCGTCGGCTTGACCTCCTCCAGGGGGAGGCCGGCGTACTCGACCGTGCAGTCGGCCATGCCGCCGAGCGCCAGCGTGGCGCGGATCTGCTGGGCCTGCGTGAGGTCGGGGCCGAGCAGCAGGGCGATCAGCTCGCGCCGCCATTCGAACATGCGCTGACCCAGGTCGAGGTAGGCCAGGATCGAGATGTCGCGCACCATCATCCCGGTCACGTCGCGGTGGCGCCACATGAGCTCGAAGTAGTCGTCGAGCAGCGCGCGCGGGTCGCCGGGCCGCTGCCTTGCGGTGAAGCGCTCGAAGTCCTCCACCAGCGGCTGCACGATGCTGCGCACCAGGTCGTCGCGCGAGGCGAAGTGGTAGTAGAGCGCGGGCTTGGTGATGCCCAGCCGGTCGGAGATCTGGCGCAGGCTGGTGTTCTGCACGCCCTGCTCGGCGAACAGCTCGCGGGCCACCGCCTGGATACGGGACTTGGTGTCACTGGGCATGCCTGAAGTTTATCCCTTACCTACCGTTAAGTAAGGACGCGTGCTAGCGTGGACTTACCAACCGTTAAGTAAGGAGGCGGCCATGAAGGTCCTCGTCTCGGGCGCCAGCGTCACCGGGCCGGTGCTGGCGTACTGGCTGACCAGGTACGGCTTCGAGGTCACGGTCGTCGAACGGGCCCCGGCGCTCAGGAGGTCGGGCGGCCACGCGGTGGACCTGTTCCGGCCCGCCATGGACATCGTCGAGAAGATGGGGCTCCTGGAGCCGGTCACGGCGAGGAGGACCGGCACCGACTGGCTCACCGTCCACCGCGCGGGCCGGGCGCGGCCCGTGCGGCTGGAACTGCGCCGCGTCCTCACCGCCGTCTCCGACCGGCACGTCGAGATCATGCGCGACGACCTGAGCGAGGTCCTCTACGAGGCCACCCGGCACGACGCCGCCTACGTCTTCGGCGACTCCATCGCCTCGATCTCCGAGGACGGCGAGGTGCGCTTCGACAGCGGCCGGCAGGACCGCTTCGACCTGGTGATCGGCGCCGACGGACTGCACTCCAACGTGCGCCGCCTGACCTTCGGCCCCGAGGAGCGCTTCACCACCTGGATCGGCGCGTACCTCGCCGTCGCCTCCGTGCCCGACTTCATGGGCCTCGACGGCCGGATGGAGGCCATGGCGGGCGAGGGCTACATGGCCGCCGTCTACAGCGCCGCGCACATGGACGACGCGCGGGCCGGATTCCTGTTCAGGACGCCGGAGCCGCTCGACTACCACCATCGGGACGTGGCCCGGCAGAAGGAACTGCTGCGCGAGCGGTTCGGCGGCCTCGGCTGGCAGGTCCCCAGGATCCTGGACGAGGTGGACCGCACGTCCGTCTTCTACTTCGACTCCATCACCCAGCTCAGGCTCGACTCCTGGTCACGCGGCCGGGTGACGCTGGCCGGCGACGCCGGTTACTGCCCGGGGCCGGCCGTGGGCGGCAGCACGAGCCTGGCGGTCGTGGGGGCGTACGTGCTGGCGGGCGAGCTGGCCGCGCACGGCGGCGACCACCGCACGGCCTACCCCGCCTACGAGGCCGAGATCGGCGAGTACGTGCGCCGCAGCCGCGCCTTCGCCCGCCGCGCGGCCAGGGGGATCGTCCCGGGGAGCCGCTTCGACGTGTGGGCGCTGGCCCAGGGCATCCGGCTGGTCAACCACGTGCCGGTCGCCCTGACCAGGGCCGCGACCAAGATCAGTAGCAAGGGGGTGCGCCTGCACGACTCGATCCGTCTCAAGGACTACGCCGCCCACGCGCGACCGGCGACGCCGTCCCGCCCCTGACGAGGGCTCAGGCCAGCACGCCCTGCTCCCGCAACTTCTCCGCCTCCGCCGCCGGCAGCCCCCACGCGGACAGGTCCGCGAGGCGGGTGGCGGGCGACAGGTCCGGGGCCGGCACGCCGAGCAGGCGCGGCGCGGGCACCGGGTGCGTCACGCCGCCGACCTCGGCGAACGTGCCCCGGGCGACGTTGTGCGGGTGCCGCGCGGCCTCGGCCATGGAAAGGACGGGCGAGACGCAGGCGTCCGAGCCCTCGAACAGGGCCTCCCACTCGGCACGGGTGCGCCTGGCGAACTCCTCGGCCAGCCGGGCCTTGAGCGCGGGCCACTGCGTCCTGTCGTTCCGGTCGGGCAGGCCGGTCAGGCCCATCAGGTTCACCATGGCGTCCCAGAACTGCGGTTCGAGCGAGCCGACGGCCAGGAAGCCGCCGTCGGCGGTCTCGTAGGTGTCGTACTGGGGGGCGCCGGTGTCGAGCAGGTTGGTGCCGCGCGGGCCCCAGAAGCCGCTCTGCGCGGCCTGGTAGAACATCGAGAACAGCAGGGCGGCGCCGTCCACCATGGCGGCGTCGATCACCCGGCCCTTGCCGGTGCGCTCGCGTTCGAACAGGGCCAGCAGCACGCCGTAGGCGAGCATGAGGCCGCCGCCGGCGAAGTCGCCGAGGATGTTGATCGGCGGGGTCGGCTTGCCGTCCTCGCGGCCGAGCATCGACAGCACGCCGGAGATCGCGATGTAGTCGATGTCGTGGCCCGCGGTGGGCGCGAGCGGGCCGTCCTGGCCCCAGCCGGTCATCCGGCCGTAGATCAGCCGCTCGTTCACCGCGTGCAGGTCTGCGGGGCCGATGCCGAGCCGTTCGGCGACGCCGGGGCGGAAGACCTCGATCACCGCGTCGGCGTTGCGGGCCAGCTCCTTGAAGGCGGCCACGCCCTCGGGCGACTTCAGGTCCAGGCCGATCGTCCGCTTGCCGCGGTCCATGACGTCCGTACGAGGTCTGTCGGAGACGGCCTTCACCCGGTCGACCCGCAACACCTCCGCGCCGTGGTCGGCCAGCATCATCCCGGCGAACGGCCCCGGGGCCAGCCCGGCGAGCTCCAGCACGCGCACTCCGGCCAGCGGGCCGCCACTACCCTTCGACATGGACATCTCCTCGACAGTTGCGCCGGCAAACGCTTGGCTTCACGGCTCCGAACCTGCCTCAGTAGAACAACATTCGGCAAGTCGTGGCAAGCGGCCTTTTGCGTCCTTCCCGCGAACTCGTGGGAGGTATGGGAAACTTGCCCACTGTTCGGGTGGTCTACAGATCGCCGGCGTCAAGCGGCTGTCTGCAGCAGGCGCTCGCGCCGCTACAGGGGTAGGACATGGTTTCGGAGAGCAACGGGCTTGTCGCCAGGCGCTACCAGTTACTGCGCGAACTGGGCCGCGGGGGTATGGGCGTCGTCTGGGAGGGCTACGACACGCTGCTCAACCGGCAGGTGGCCATCAAGGAAGTGCTGCTGCCCGAGGGGCTGTCGCCGGGCGAGCAGGAGCGCCACCTCATGCGCACCGCCCGCGAGGCCCGTACGGCGGCCAAGCTCAACCACCCCTCCGTGGTCGCGGTCTACGACGTGGTCGAGGAGGGCGGCCGGCCCTGGATCGTCATGGAGCTGGTCGCGCACCCCTCGCTCGAAGAGGTGGTGGCCACCTCGGGGGCCCTGCCCGTACGGCAGGCGGCCGACGTGGGCCGCCAGGTGCTGTCGGCGCTCAAGGCCGCCCACCAGGCCGGGATCCTGCACAGAGACGTCAAGCCCGCCAACATCCTGCTCGCCGACGACGGCCGCGTGGTGCTGATGGACTTCGGCATCGCCACGGTCGAGGGCGACGCCTCGCTGACCAGGACGGGCATGGTGACCGGCTCGCCCAGCTTCCTGGCCCCCGAACGGGTGCGCGCGGACGAGGCCGGACCGCCCTCCGACCTGTGGTCGCTCGGCGCGACGCTGTTCGCCGCGATGGTCGGCCGCTCGCCCTTCGACCGCGGCGAGGCCATGGCGACGATCAACGCGCTGCTCAACGAGGAGCCCGACTACCGGCGCATCCCGCCGGTCATGCATCCGATCCTGAAGGGCCTGCTGCGCAAGGAGCCCGCCGACCGGGTGGACGCCGAGGAGGCCGACCGGCTGCTCGCGGCCATCGAGGTGGCGGCCAAGCCGGCCTACACCGACCTGCCGGAGAAGAAGCCGGGCAGCGGGCGCGGGCGGGCCGTGCTGGCCGTGGCCGCCGCCGCCGTGGTGGTCGTCGCGGGCGGCGCGGTCGCCTACTTCAAGCTCGCCACGCCCGCCGAGGGCGCCCCGCGCACCGCCCAGCCGGCCGCCGCGGCCAGCCCGCTGAGCCCGTCCCCCTCGCAGCAGCCCACGACGAGCCGGACGCCGTCGGCGACCCCCACGCCGACCGTGCGGCGGGTGCGCCCGGTGGTACGCGCGTGGACCTCGCGGGACGGCTGGTCGATCCTGCGCCCGATCGGCTGGCGGGGCGCGCTGGGCGAGTCCGCCACCGAGTGGACGCGCCGCGACGGCAACGCCCACCTCGGCGTCCAGGCCCTGTTCTCCAGCCTCGACGCCAACCAGATCCTGCGTGACTCGGAGGAGACGCTGCGGCAGGAGGGCCAGGAGGTGATCAGCCGCGGCCGCCGCGTGGTCGACCACCGGGGCGTCAGGGCGGTCGAGTGGGAGTTCTCCTGGACCGCCGCCAGCGCCGCCGGCACGCACTGGATCAGGCCGGGCATGACCTACCACGAGGTGCGCCGCGCGGTGGTGTCCGGCGAGACGGCCTACATCCTGTCCTGGACGGTCGCCCAGGACCAGTGGCTGCGCAACAGGGGACTGATGCGACAGGTGATCGACAGCTTTACGGTGAAGGCATGAGCCCCTGGAACCTGCTCGCCCTGCCGCCGCTCCCCGAGGAGGCGACGCGCGGCCTGCTCGCCCCGCTCGGCGACCGGGTGACGGTCCGCGTGCCCGCCACCCGTGACCGGGCCGGGCTGCTGGCCGCGCTGCCCGAGGCCGAGATCGTGCTCGGCGACTGGACCTCCACGCTCGTGCTCGACGCCGAGGCGGTCAAGCACGCGCCCGCGCTGGCCTTCGTGCAGCAGCCCTCCGTGGGCGTCGACGGCCACGACCTGGCCGCCCTGGCCGAGGCCGGGGTGCCGCTGGCCAACACGCCGGGCGTCAGCGCCGTCGCGGTGTCGGAGTGGTGCCTGGCCGCCACGCTGTCGCTGTCGCGCCGGCTGGGGGCCGCCGACGCCGCCGTGCGCGCGGGGGAGTGGCCGCAGCAGGGCCTGCGCCCGCGCGAGCTGAGCGGCCGCCGGGTCGGCGTCGTCGGGTACGGCCCGATCGGCGAGAACTGCGTGCGCCTGTTCGGCGCCCTGGGCTGCGAGGTCTCCTACTGGACCAGGTCCCCGCGGCAGGCACCCGGCCGCGCCGACCTGGAGACGCTGGTGGCCGCCAGCGACGTGCTGGTCGTGGTGATCGCGCTGTCGGAGGAGACCCGCGGGCTGATCGACCCGCGCCGCATGAAGCGGGGCGCGCTGCTGGTCAACGCGGCCAGGGGCGGCGTCGTCGACCAGGCGGCGCTGGTCGCTGCGCTGCGCGACGGGCACCTCGGCGGGGCCGCGCTCGACGTGTTCGACACCGAGCCGCTGCCCGCCGGCGATCCGCTGCGCGATCTGCCGGACGTGCTGCTGTCGCCGCACGCCGCCGGGGTGACGCCCGAAGCGACGACGCGCCTGCTCACGGCCACGCTGGACAACCTCACCGCGGCACTGGAGGGACGAGAGGTGCGTGCCGTGCTCAACGGGGTCTCACCCCTGGTTCGCAGGAGATTTCCGCATTTGCCTGCCACATAGGCGTTTCACCTGGCACGATGAACAGTTTTCGTGTCTTTAACGACCCCGGTCTGTTCGAGCCGGGCTGCGGGAGATACGGTCTTACGGACGATCTCTACCAGCTCAAGGGGGTGCTTCCGTGACGACGACGATGTCGACACACCAACGGGCAGTAGAGCAGATCCGGCAGTCCTACGCCGAGATCCCCGGCGACGCCGCTCCCCGGTTGGCCAAGTCCACGTCCAACCTGTTCAGGTTCCGTGACGGAGGCAGGACGGCCAAGCTGTCGGCCAGAGACCTCGACGAGGTCATCAGCGTCGACCCGGCGACGATGACGGCCGAGGTCCAGGGCATGACCACGTACGAGCACCTCGTCGAGGCCACGTTGCCGCACGGGCTCATGCCGTACGTGGTGCCGCAGCTCAAGACGATCACGCTCGGCGGCGCCGTGACCGGCCTCGGCATCGAGTCGACCAGCTTCAGGGACGGCCTCCCGCACGAGTCGGTGGAGGAACTGGAGATCCTCACCGGCGACGGCCACATCATCGTGGCCCGCGACGACAACGAGCACCAGGATCTGTTCCGCGCCTTCCCCAACTCCTACGGGACGCTCGGCTACGCCCTGCGCATCCGGATCAAGCTCCGCAAGGTCCAGCCGTACGTGCACCTGACGCACATCAGGTTCACCGACGCGGCCAAGTGCATGCTGGCCATGCAGGAGATCTGCGACAGCATGGTGCACGACGGCGAGCAGGTCGACTTCGTGGACGGCGTCTTCTTCGACCCGGAGGAGATGTACATCACGCTGGGCCGCTTCGCCGACCGCGCGCCCTACGTCTCCGACTACACCGGCATGCGCATCTACTACCAGTCGATCAGGCAGCGCAGCCGCGACTGGCTGAGCATCCACGACTACCTGTGGCGCTGGGACACCGACTGGTTCTGGTGCTCGCGGGCGTTCGGCGTGCAGCAGCCGGTGGTCCGCTCGCTGATGCCGCGCCGCTGGATGCGCTCCGACGTCTACCGCAGACTCGTCGCCCTCGACCGGCGGACCGGCCTGACCGCCCGCATCGACCGGTGGCGCGACCAGCCCGTCCAGGAGTCGGTCATCCAGGACGTCGAGGTGCCGATCGAGCGCGGCGCGCAGTTCCTGGAGTTCTTCCACGACAAGGTGGGCATGACCCCCGTCTGGATGTGCCCGCTGCGGGCGAGCTCCCAGTGGCCGCTGTACCCGCTGGAGCCGGGCAAGCTCTACGTCAACTTCGGCTTCTGGGGCATGGTCCCGCTGCCGCGCGGCCAGTTCGACGGCTACTACAACAAGCTCATCGAGGACTCGGTACACGAGCTGGACGGCCACAAGTCGCTCTACTCGACCTCCTTCTACGCCCGTGAGCAGTTCTGGGAGCTGTACAACGGTGATGCTTATTGGCCGGTCAAGCGGGAATACGACCCGAACGGTCGCCTGCTGGACCTGTACGAAAAGTGTGTACGGGGAAGGTGAGCATGGCTCTCGCAAGCATCTTTGAGAAGATCGTCGGCTCTGAAGCGAACATCTCGTTCATGGCCTACGACGGCAGCAAGGCCGGTCCCGACGGCGCCGACCTCGGTCTTGAGGTCAAGTCGCCCATCGCGGTGGCCTACCTGGCGCAGGCCCCCGGGGAACTGGGCCTGGCCAGGGCGTACATCTCGGGCCACATCGACGTGCACGGCGACCTGTACACCCTGCTCGACCGCATGTGGAACATCACCACCAACGACCTGACCGCGGGCGAGAAGCTCGCCGCCGTACGGTCGCTGGGCGTCAAGCCGTTGCTCATGCGGGTGCCGCCGCCCCCGCAGGAGGTGCGCCAGAGCGCCCTGGCCCGGCTCGGCTCGCGGCACGCCAAGCAGCGTGACGCCGAGGCGATCCACCACCACTACGACGTGTCCAACCGGTTCTACCGGTGGGTGCTGGGGCCGTCCATGGCCTACACGTGCGCGACCTTCCCCGAGGAGGACGCGACGCTGGAGGAGGCCCAGTACACCAAGTTCGACCTGGTGGCCAGGAAGCTCGACCTCAAGCCGGGCATGCGCCTGCTCGACGTCGGCTGCGGCTGGGGCGGCATGGTCATCCACGCCGCCAAGCACTACGGCGTCAAGGCGCTGGGCGTGACGCTGAGCCGCCAGCAGGCCGAGTGGGCCCAGAAGGCGATCGCCGACGCGGGCCTCCAGGACCTCGCCGAAGTGCGCTTCATGGACTACCGCGACGTGCGGGAGACCGGCTTCGACGCGGTCAGCTCCATCGGCCTGACCGAGCACATCGGCAAGGACAACGTCCCGTCGTACTTCGAGTTCCTCTACGGCAAGCTCAAGCCCGGCGGCCGGCTGCTCAACCACTGCATCACCCGCCCGACGGGCAAGGAGAAGACGTTCAACAAGGGCGGCTTCATCAACCGCTACGTCTTCCCCGACGGCGAGCTGGAGTCCGTGGGCTGGCTGGTCAGGCAGATGGAGGACATCGGCTTCGAGATCCGCCACGAGGAGAACCTGCGCGAGCACTACGCCAAGACCCTGCGCCACTGGTGCGACAACCTCGACGCCAACTGGGACGAGGCCGTCCAGGAGGTCGGGATGGGCACGGCCAGGGTGTGGGCCCTGTACATGGCGGGCTGCATCGTGGGCTTCGAGCGCAACAAGGTCCAGCTGCACCAGGTGCTGGGCGTCAAGCTCGACGACGACGGCCGGTCCGGCGTGCAGCTGCGCCCGGCGGTCAGCTGGCCGTGACGGGCGGGAGAGGGCCCGCCGCCCTCTCCCCACGGCTCACCCCGCCACGCCGAAGGGGTTGTCGATGACGTACCGCCAGCGGCCGTCCTGGCCGCGGCGGGCGACGTCGGTGGCGGTGCCCTCGATGTGCACCGGCTGCCCGTCGTGGCCGGTGCCGTCGATGACCCAGTCGACGATCAGCAGCGCCAGGTCGCCGGTCGCGTAGACGTGCCGCGGCCGGACCACGATCGGCAGCCCGAGCGCCTGGAACCGTTCGTTGGCGGCGCGGGCCGCCGCGCCGGTCAGGCCGGTCCCCGGCTCGGGGACGAACACGGCCCCGCTCTCGTACACCTCCGCCAGGGCCGCCGGGTCGCCCGTGTTGAACCGCTCGGCGAACACCGCGGGCACGTCCTCGGGGCGTTCGGCAAGTAGCCTCGTCATCGTCGCACGTCCTCTCGCAATCAGGTCTCAGGTGGACGCGGCACACGTTAGGAGGCGCTCTCGTGACTTCCCAAACGGTTGGTCACCCGGGCCTGCCGGACGATCCTCGCGCCGAGGTCGCCGCGCCGAGCCCGTCCTGTCCGGTGGAGATCACCCTCGCGGCCCTGCACGGCCGCTGGACGACCCTGGTGGTCCGTGAGCTCCTGCACGGCGAGCGCACCTTCAGCGAGCTGCGCCGGGCCCTGCCCGCGCTGTCGGACAAGGTGTTGTCCGAGCGGCTGGCCCACCTGACGGGCGCGGGCGTGCTCGACCGCCGCCGGGAATCCGGCTGGCCGCCGCGGGTCCACTACGCGCTCACCCCGCGCGGCCGCCGCCTCGGCCCGGTGCTCCAGGCGCTCTGGGACTGGGGCGCCGAGACCCCCTGACGGACGCGCCCGCCCCCGGGCGGGACGCCCGCCACGCTCGCGGCTTGTCCGGGGTCAGAGGTGGCCCACTGCGGCGACGGGCGCGCGGGTGTGCGGGCACGACCACGTCGCGACGCCGTCCACCACCGTCGCGGCCAGCGGGTGGGTGCCGGGATGCTCGGGGCACTCCGGCCACACCGCGGGCAGCCCCTGCCCCCACAGCGCCTCGACCGCCCACTCCTGCGCCTGGTCGGCCAGGTCGGCCACCTGCTCGGCCGGGCCGCCGCCGACGTCGAGGCGCAGACCCACGCCGCTGCCGTCGGGCGCGAACAGCATGAGCACCCGCTCGCCGCCCCACAGCGGCGTCTCCTCCCGCAGGTCCGGGCGCACCCCGCAGGTGGCGCGCAGGTCGCGCAGCACGGGCAGCAGCGCGTCGGGGATCGGCTCGTCCACATCCCGGATCCTAGACGTCCACCGGCCGGGTCCCTGAACGGCGCTTGGCATCGCCCGGCGTAGCGTGGTGTCACGGTCGAGGGAGGGACGGACGGTGACGGCTGGGAACAAGGTTCGGGTGCGCCGGGTCTACGAGGAGCCCGCGCCGGACGACGGCGCCAGGGTGCTGGTCGACCGGCTGTGGCCGCGCGGGCTGGCCAAGGCCGACGCCCACCTCGACGAATGGTGCAAACAGGTCGCTCCCTCCACCGAGCTGCGCACCTGGTACCGGCACGACCCCGACCGGTTCGCGGAGTTCGGCCACCGCTACCGGGACGAGCTGGCCGAGCCGGAGCGGGCCGAGGCGGTGGCGCACCTGCGCGAGCTCGCCGGGCAGGGCCCGCTGACCCTGCTCACCGCCACCAAGCAGCCCGAGATCAGCGAGGCCGCGGTGCTCGCCGAACTGCTCGGCGCCTGACCACAGGGAACGCTCAGAAGGCGGCGGCCCGGCCGGCGGCCAGGTCCTCGACCGTGCGGGTGAGGAAGTGCCAGCTCAGCTCGGCGTCGCGGGTGTGGCCGTGCGGGGCGCGGAACAGGGCGACGTACTCGGCCACGTCGTCGAGGCTCCAGCGCAGCCGGTAGAGGGCCAGGGCGGCGGGGTCGGGCGTACGGCCGGTGGCGGCGGCGTACCTGGCCAGGTCGCCGGGGGTCCTGGCGACCAGCCACAGGTCCCGTTCCGGTACGGCCAGGCCGACGGTGTCCCAGTCGACCAGCAGGCAGCGGCCCTCGTGCCGGAGCAGGTTGCCGGGGTGCGGTTCGCCGTGGGTGACGACGGGAGGGCCAAGGTCGCGGCATCCGCGGTCGAAGTCGCGCAGCCGGGTGTGCAGGGTTCCGGCGTGGCGGGCGAGCAGGGCCCGGGCGGGCTCGGCGTACGGGCCGCCGGTCCACGGGCGGCCGGTCTCGGCGAGGGCGCGCTCCAGCGCCGCCCGTCCGGCCGGCTGCAGCGGGCGGGACGGGGTCGACGGGGGTGGGGCCGTGCCGTGCAGCTCGGCCAGCAGGTCGATGACCTGGGCGCGGTCGTGGTCGGCCGGCTCGTCGTCGAAGCCGCCGGTGACGCCGTCGACGAACGGGAATACGCTCAGCGCGTACCGGGCGGCGAGCGGGCGGAGCAGCGCGCCGCCGTCGAGGTCCGGCACGGGCGCGACCACGAACCTCAGGGTCGCGGACAGCGCCGCCGCCGTCTCCAGCGCCCGCCCCAGCTCCCCGAACGCCACTCGCGCCACCCCGTCCAGCTCACCGGCCGCCCGCGGTTCGTGGGGGAGGGTGGCGGCGGTGAGGAACCAGCGCCGTCCGTCGGCGCCGGTCGCGATCCAGTGGTGGTCGCCGAAGCCCACCGGCGCGTACGTCAGCCCGACGGCCTCGATCCCCCACGCCTCCAGGGCGGACACCAGCAGCGATTCGTCCAGATCCGCGGGCCTGTCACGCATCCGGCCACATTAGCGGCCGCCCTCGCCGCCCGGCATCCCGATCAACAGCTCCATGGCCGCGAGCACGTCGTCCACCGCCAGGTCGGCAGGGGGAGCCGCCGCGCCCGTCCCGCGGTCGATCCAGATCGTCCGCAATCCGGCCGCGCGTCCGCCCGCGATGTCCTTGTCCGGGTCGTCGCCCACCATCCACCCGCCCGCCGGCACGGCTCCGCACCGGGCGGCGGCGATCCGGAACAGCCGCGCGCCGGGTTTCCGCACGCCCTCCGCACCGGAGATCGCCCAGCCGTCCACCCGCTCGGCCAGCCCGGTACGCCGGATCTTGCCCGTCTGGTTGTCGGTCATCCCGTTCGTCACGATCCCGACCGCCCACCCCGCCGCCCGCAGCCGGTCGAGCCCCGCCAGCACCTCGGCACGGCACTCCACCAGCCACGGCAGCCTGGCCCGGTAGGCCCGCCACAACTCCTGGACGGGCTCGGCAAGCGCGAAGCGCTCGCGTACGCGGGCGAAGAAGACGTCCATCGGCACGGACCCGTCGGCGTCCAGCCGCACCAGCCAGTCCACGGCGTCGGCGCCCAGCCCGCGCCCCGCGGCGAACTCGGCCGCCCACAGCCGGAACGCGGCCAGCCGGTCGATCAGCGTGTTGTCCAGGTCGAACAGCACGAGCGGCCGCGCCTTGGCGACCGGCTCGGTGGCCGGCTCGGTGGCCGGCGCAGAGGCCGGCACGCTGGTCGGCGCAGGAGTCGGTGCGGCCGGAAGGCGCGGGCCGGGGCCCGCGCCGCGGCCGGTCAGCGCAGCTCGCGCTTGAGGATCTTGCCCGTCGCCGTCATCGGCAGGGCGTCGCGGAACTCGACGATCCTCGGGTACTTGTAGGCCGCCATGTTCTCCTTGGCCCAGGCGATCAGCTCGTCCTCGGTGACCGACGAGCCGGGCGTGCGGATGACGTACGCCTTGACCTCCTCGCCGTGCGACTCGTGCGGGACGCCCACGACCGCCGCCAGCGACACCGCCTCGTGGGTCATGAGCACCTCCTCCAGCTCACGCGGGTAGACGTTGAAGCCGCCACGGATGATCATGTCCTTGGCCCGGTCGATGATGGCGTAGTAGCCGTCGGCGTCGCGGGTGGCGATGTCGCCGGTGCGGAACCAGCCGTCCTTCAGCACCTCGGACGTCGCCTCCGGGCGGCCGTAGTAGCCCTTCATGACGTTGTGGCCGCGGATGGCGATCTCGCCGGGGCCCTCGCCCTCGACCGTCTTCCAGTCGCCCTCGATCAGCTTCATCTCCACGCCCCAGATGGGCGTGCCGATCGTGCCGGGCTTGGTGGGCCGTCCGAGCTGGTTGAAGCTGGCCACGGGGGAGGTCTCCGACAGGCCGTACCCCTCCAGGATGCCGATGCCGAAGGTCTGCTCGAAGTCCTTCAGCACCTCCACCGGCGAGGACGCGCCGCCGGCCACGGCCACCTTCAGGCTGCGCGGCACCTCGGCGCCCTCGGCGTGGATCTTCGTGAGCATGCCCCAGTACATCGTCGGGACGCCGGCGAAGGTCGTCACGTTCTCCCTGCGCATGAGCTCCAGGGCCTCGCCCGGCTCGAAGCGCGGCATCAGCACGACCGTCGCGCCGCGCATGAAGGCGGTGTTCATGACGGTCGTCTGGCCGAAGGAGTGGAACAGCGGCAGCACCGCGAGGTAGGTGTCGCCGCCCTCGCTGCGGGGGAACATCCGGTCGCTGATCAGGGCGTTCATCAGCATGTTCTGGTGGCTGAGCTCGGCGCCCTTGGGCTGGCCCGTGGTGCCCGAGGTGTAGAGGATCACGGCGGTGTCCTCGGGGTCGGTCTGCACGGTCTCGAAGTCGGCCGGCACGCCGTTGAGCGCCGCCCACACCGTCTCGCCGTACGGGGACTCGGTGGCCAGCGGGGTGGCGGGCAGCACGAAGAAGTGCTCGCAGCCGTCCGCGGCCTCGAAGCCCGCCTTGCCGCGCTCGCCCAGCGGCAGCTCCGGCGAGCCCTCGAAGCAGAACAGCGCCTTGGCGTCGCTGTCGTCGAGGTGGTAGGCGATCTCCCGGCCCTGCAGCAGCACGTTCAGCGGCACCACGGTGGCGCCGGCCTTGAGGATGCCGAAGTAGACGAACGGGAAGTACGGCAGGTTGGGACAGGCCAGCGCCACCTTGTCGCCCTTGCCGATGCCCCGCGACACCAGCAGGTTCGCCACCTGGCGGGCGACAGTGTCGATCATGCCGTACGGCAGGCGCATGTCGCCGAAGACGATCGCCGTGCCGTCGGGGTTGTTTCTGGCGCTGTCCTCCAGGACGACCGACAAGTTGAGCATGAACGCCTTCCTCCTCTGTACGCGCTTGCGGCCATCTTGGCATCCGCCCATACCGACCGGTAGGTAACCAAGGTTACAGATGCATATGGACGCGCCAGCTCACCTGGAGTAAGCAAGTGACAGGTTACTTAGCCCCCTGGAGTGCTCATGCAGTACGACTACGTGATCGTCGGAGCGGGGTCCGCCGGGTGCGTGCTGGCCAACCGGCTGTCGGCGGACCCGTCGGTGTCGGTGGCGCTGGTCGAGGCGGGCGGGCATGACGACAAGCTGGAGATCCGCATGCCCGCCGGCTTCGCCAAGCTGTTCAAGACCGACTACGACTGGAACTTCACGACGGCCAAGCAGGGCGAGATGTCCGGCCGCGAGCTCTACTGGCCGCGCGGGCGGGTGATCGGCGGCTCGTCCTCGCTCAACGCGCAGATGTGGGTGCGCGGCTGCCAGGAGGACTACGACCAGTGGGGCGTGCCCGGCTGGACGTACGAGGAGGTCCTGCCCTACTTCACCAGGGCCGAGCAGCGCGTCGGCAGCAACCACGGCGGCGTCTACGGCACCTCCGGCCCGCTCTACGTCTCCGAGCTGCGCAGCCCCAACGTCACCACGGCGGCCTTCCTGCGGGCCTGCGAGGAGCTGGGCCTGACCCGGCTGGCGGAGCTGAACGGCCGCTCCAACGAGGGCTACAGCCCCACCCCCGTCACCCAGAACCGCGGCCGCAGGTGGAGCGCGGCCGACGCCTACCTGCGCCCGGCCGCCGCCAGGCCCAACCTCACCGTTCTCACCGGCGCGACCGTGGACCGCGTGGTGTTCGAGGGCTCCCGCGCCGTCGGCATCGAGCACAGCGGCGGCACCCTGGTCAGGGCGGCGAAGGAGGTCGTCCTGTCGGCGGGGGCGATCGGCTCGCCGTACCTGCTGATGCGCTCCGGGGTGGGCGCGGCCGAGGAGCTGCGCGACGCGGGGGTGCCGGTCGTGCGCGAGCTGCCCGAGGTCGGCAAGAACCTCCAGGACCACCTCGCCTCCGGCGTGTACGTCGAGTGCAAGGAGCCGGTGACGCTGACCAAGGCCGAGTCCCTGGTGAACCTGCTGCGCTACATCGTGCTGCGCTCGGGCATGCTCACCACGAACGTCGGCGAGGCGGTCGCCTTCGTCAGGACCTCGGCCGAGGAGCCCGCCCCCGACATCGAGCTCGTCTTCGCCCCCGGCCCGTTCGTCGACCACGGGCTCACCCCGCCGACCGGCCACGGCCTGACCGTCGGCGTCGTCCTGCTGCAGCCGGAGAGCCGCGGCAGGGTCGGGCTGAGCGGCCGGGACGTGCTGATCGACCCCGGCTACCTGAGCGCGGAGGCCGACGTCAAACGCCTGGTCGCCGGGCTCAGGACGGCCAAGCAGGTGTTCGCGACGAGCGCGATGAAGCGGTACGCGGGCGGCCCGATGGCGCCGTACTGGGGGCCGGAGAGCGACGAGGAGCTGGCCCAGTGGGTGCGCGAACGCGGCGAGACCCTCTACCACCCCGTCGGCACCTGCCGGATGGGCGTCGACGAGGGGTCGGTCGTGGACCCGTCGCTCCGGGTGCGCGGCCTCGAAGGGCTCAGGGTGGTGGACGTGTCCGTCATGCCGACGCTCAACCGCGGCCACACGCACGCCCCCGCGATCATGATCGGCGAGAAGGGCTCCGAGTTGATCCTGGGGAACCGGTAGCCGGGCGCCGCGACGCGGCGGACCTTGACGTAAGTGAGCACTTGCCCAAGGCTTGTACGGTATGACGCTCTCCGCGGATCTGGACATCTCGCAGATACCGTTCTGGGGACTGCCGCAGGCGGACCGCTTGGAGACCTTCCGCCGCCTGCGCCGGCTCGAACGGCCCCTCTTCGTGCCGGAGCAGACCGTGCCGTTCATCGGCGGCGGGCCCGGCTACCACGCCCTCGTGCGCCACGCCGACGTGACCGAGGCCAGCAGGAACGCGGCCGTCTTCAGCAGCGAGCCGTGCTCCAACAGCATCCCCGACATGCCACGCTGGCTCAGCGTCTACTTCGGCTCGATGATCAACATGGACGACCCGCGCCACGCCCGCCTGCGCAGGATCGTCTCCAGGGCCTTCACCCCGCGCATCCTGTCGAAGATGGAGGAGGACCTGGCCAGGGCCGCCGCCGAGATCGTGGACCAGGCGATCGAGCAGGGGCCGGGCGACTTCGTGGCGCAGGTCGCCGCCCGGCTCCCCGTCCGGGTCATCTGCGACATGATGGGGATCCCGCCGAAATTTCATGACACGGTGTTGCGGCGGACCAACGTCATCCTCGGCAACGCCGACCCCGAGTACACCGGCATCGACCCGGACTTCAGCCGCGTCAACGTCGCCCGCGGCCTGGCCAAGCTGCTGCGCGCCGGCTACTCGCTGAACAGGATGGCCGCCCGCCTCGGCGACGAGCGCCGCAAACGCCCGACCGGCGACCTGGTCAGCCTGCTCGTGGGCGGCGAGGAGCGGCTCAGCCCGCAGGAGCTGGGGTCGTTCTTCATCCTGCTGGTGGTGGCCGGCAGCGAGACCACCCGCAACGCCATCGCCTACGGTCTGAAGCTGTTCACCGACCATCCCGGCCAGCGGGAACTGCTGCTGGCCGACTTCGACGCGCGGGTCGGCCGGGCGTGCGACGAGATCGTGCGCTTCGCGACCCCGGTGATCCAGTTCCGCCGCACGCTGACCCGGGACCACGAGCTGAACGGCGTGCCGTACAAGAAGGGCGACAAGGTGCTGCTCTTCTACAACTCGGCCAACCGCGACGAGTCCGTCTTCACCGACCCGGACGTCTTCGACATCACCCGCGACCCCAATCCGCATGTCGGCTTCGGCGGCCCGGGGCCCCACTACTGCCTGGGCGCCCACCTGGCGCGCCGGGAGATGAGCGTGATGTTCCGCGAGCTGTTCACCCGCCTGCCCGGCATCAGGACGGCCGGCGAGCCCGACTTCCTGCTGTCGAACTTCATCAACGGCATCAAGCGCCTGCCGTACACGTTCTGACCGCCTCGGCCAGGGCGTCGTCCGCGCCGCGCCAGGCCACGAACCCGTCCGGCCGCACCAGCACGGTTCCGTACGGCCAGCCCTCGACCACGTGCACCGGGACGCCCGGGTCAGGCACCGGCGTGCCGGTGAACACACTGAAATCGGGCCCGACCAGGTCGAGGCTGGACCGCTCGCCGATCCACACGTGCGGCAGCCGCGAGCCGGGCGTGCCGTCGAGGCAGAGCGTCACGTCCTCGGTGGAGGGCAGGCCCTCGACCGCCGAGGCGCCGCCGTAACGGTAGCCGACGTGCACGATCGGGGCGTTCACCGCGCCCGCCTCCGCCCTGAGCCGGGCGGCCTCGGGGCCGGAGCCGAAGTGCATCCGCAGGTCCCGCATGCGCAGCTGCGACTGCTCCAGCGCCAGCAGCGCGACCGGCCGCCGCTCGTCGTGGTAGGTGTCCAGCAGCGCGGGCGCCGACCGGCCGGTCAGCACGCGGGCCAGCTTCCAGGCCAGGTTGTGGGCGTCGGCGACCCCCGTGTTCAGCCCGAACGCGCCCGTCGGCGGCACGGCGTGCGCCGCGTCGCCGGCCAGGAGGACGCGCCCTGCGCGGAACCGGTCGGCGACCTGGCCGCGGGCCCGCCAGCCGAGCACGCTGACGATCCCGACCTTCAGGCCGGGGTCGCCGATCGCGGTCCTGACCAGGTCGGGGCTCGGTTCCTGGGCGGTGTGGAAGACCCATTCGGTCTCGCCGTCGATCGCCATGAGCATGCCGGGCGCGTCGGGGGTGGTGATCTCGGCGAGCGCGAAGCCGTACCCGTCGGTCAGGTGGCTCAGGTCGGCGTGGAACATGACGTTGTGCAGCTCGGGGCCGAGTGCGCCGGGGCCGGTCACGCCGATGCCGAGCGCCGCGCGCACCCCGCTGCGCACGCCGTCCGCGGCGATCACGTAGCGGGCGCGCAGGGTGCGGGTCCCGTCCGGGCCGGACACGACCGCCGTCACGCCGTCGGCGTCCTGGTCCAGGGAGAGCAGTTCGGTGTCGTACGCGACGTGCGCGCCGCGCTCGCGGGCGGCGTCGAGCAGCACCCGGTCCAGCCGGTTCTGCGGGCATATGCCGCGCAGCCGGGCCGGGCTGTAGGCCGCCGCGTCGAACGTCCGCGTCCGGGCGGGCAGGTCGGCCGCGATCGCGGCGAGGTCGGCGCCGGCCAGCGTGTCCACGGTGATCTTGCCGAGGGTCGCGTTCGTCATGTCGATGGCCACCTCGTCCACCGCCCGCTCCAGACCCGCCTCGCGGAGCAGCTCGACCGTCCGCGGGCCGATGCCGGTGGCGCGGGGGTGCGCCCGCGGGCCGGGCTCGCGTTCGACGACCAGGGCGGGCACGCCGTGGCGGGCGAGGAACACGGCCGCGCTCAGCCCGACGCTGCCGCCGCCGACGATCAGGACGTCGATGATTCGTGGGAACACTGTTTCCGTCATGGGCACACTGTAACCACAGGCGTACGATGAAGGCCAGAGGGGGGGAGCCGGATGTCACTGGTGTGGAGTCGCGAGCCGTACGCGCCGAAGCGTCAGGCCCTGAGCGTCGAGGCGATCGTGCGGGCCGCGATCGCGGTGGCCGACGCCGAGGGCCTCGACGCGGTGTCCATGCGCCGGGTGGCGAGCGAGGTCAAGTCGGGCACCACCTCGCTCTACCGCTACCTGGAGAACCGCGACGAGCTGCTCGACCTCATGGTCGACGCGGTGTGGGGCGAGGGCGAGCCCGGCCCGCTGACCGGAGACTGGCGGGCCGACCTGGCCGGGGTGGCCCGTGACCAGCGCGCGGGCGTGTTGCGCCATCCGTGGCTGGCCGCGCTGATGACGAGCAGGCCGGCGCTCGGGCCCAACTCGCTGCGGCGGGTGGAGCACGCGCTGTCCGCGGCCCGGTCGCTGACCTCCGACATCACCCGGGCCGCCGCCGTGATCGGGGTGATCGGCGACTACGTGCTCGGCGCGGTGGCCAAGGAGCTGGCCGAGCAGGAGGCGTTGCGCCGTACCGGGCTGTCGGAGCAGGAGTGGCGGGCCGTGGTCGGCCCCTACATCCGCGAGGTGATGGCCACCGGCGCCTACCCGGAGTTCAACCGGCGGGTGGTCGAGGCCGACGACCTCAGCTTCGGCGACCAGTTCGAGTTCGGGCTGGCGTGCCTGCTGCGGGGGTTCGCGGAGCAAGTCCGCTGAGCAGGGCCGCCACGGCCAGCCCGAAGCGCTCCCGGTGGTCCTCGGGCGTGCCGAGGCCGTCGGCGACCGCCCGCGCCAGCACCGGATAGTCCGCCAGGTCCAGGTCGGGCTGCTGCGGGCTGTCCGGCCCGGCCTCGGCCAGCGTGTGCCCGATCACGAACGTCGACACCGCGTTGATCATGTGCAGCGCCTCCCTGGCCGTGAAGCCCGCCCGGGTCAGCGCGGCGGCGGCGCCTTCGACCATGCCCAGGGCTCCCGGCGTGGCCACCGGCCGGATCGCGACCACCGGCATGAGCGCCGGATGCCGCAGCAGCTCGGCCCTGATCGACTCGGCGAACGCCCGCATCCACACCCGCCAGTCGCCGGAGGGCTCGATCGTGACGCGCGAGAGCACCAGCTCGACCAGCCCGTCGAGGACCGCGTCCTTGTTCGGCACGTAGTAGTAGAGCGTCATCGCCTCCACGCCCAGCTCCTTGCCCAGCCTGCGCATGGACAGCCCGGCCGCGCCCTCGCGATCGAGGAGTTCGAGCGCCGCTTCCAGCACCCGCTCCCTTGACATCCGCTCTCTCATACACCGTAAGATACTGCCGTCTTACATCGTAAGAGAGAGAGCCGACCGTGATCGCCGACTTCTTCACCGCCGTCAACGAACGCCGCCTCGACGACCTGGGCGCCTACCTGACCTCCGACGTCGTCGACCACAACAAGATCATCTTTGGTGAGCCGGACGAGCCCGGCGCCGCCTTCGAGGGCATCCGGATGCAGCTCGACGCGTTCGACCCGTTCCACATCGAGGTCGAGGAGGTCGTCGCCGAGGGGGACAAGCTGGTCGCCCGGATCCGCATGACCGGCACGCACTCCGGCACCCACCCGCGCATGCCCGTGCCCACCGGGCGCAGCTTCGAGGTCGAGGCGATCTTCCTGGTCACTCTGCGCGAGGGCCGGATCAGCGAGATCCGCGCGGTCAGCGACCGGCTGGGCCTGTTCCTCCAGCTGGGCTGGGACTGGCCGGAGACCGACTGACCCGCCTGCCCGCCAGGGCCGGCGGCGGCAGCGCGCCCGCCGGCGCCGGGTCGGCGGCGATCAGCACGCCCATGGGCCAGCGGTGCAGCACCCGGCCGACCGCGATCGGGCCGATGACCGCGGCCACGCTGAAGGCCGGAAACGCACCCCGGCCTCGACCGGGCTCGCCTCCAGGGGGCCCCGCACGTGCAGGGTGCGATAGGTGCAGCCGCCCAGCAGCGCGGCCAGCGTCAGCGCGTACGCGTCCACCACCCACTGCACCTCGGCCAGGATCGCTCCCAGGGCGGCGCGGATGTCGGGCAGCGCGATCGTCACGGCGGTCAGGTCCACCACCACGAGCATGATGGTCAGTGAGGCGAGAGCGAGAACCATCCGCGTCGCATGCCTGCTCCTCACGATGAGAGGCCCCTTGTGGAGTGGTACTCCTGGGAGGAGGCGAATGCTAGGTTTCGCAGTCATGGAGATCAGAACGATCCATGCCAACGGTGTGGAGTTCGCGTATCTGACCGTGGGGGAGGGGCCGCTGGCGTTGTGCCTGCACGGGTTCCCCGACACCGCGCACACCTGGCGGCACCTGATGCCCGAGCTGGCCCGACGCGGCTACCGCGCGGTGGCGCCGTTCAGCCGCGGCTACGCGCCCACCGAGATCCCGGCCGACGGCGCGTACGAGGAGGCGGCCCTGGTCGCCGACGTGCGCGCGTTGCACGAGGAGCTCGGCGGCGACGAGAACGCGGTGATCGTCGGGCACGACTGGGGGGCCTTCCCCGCCTACGCCCTGGCCGGGCGTTTCCGCCGGGCCGTCGCGCTCGCGGTGCCGCCGCCGGGCGCGCAGCTCCCGGGGTTGCTGGCGTACGAGCAGCTCAAGCGGTCGTTCTACATCTTCCTGTTCCAGACCGTGCTGGCCGAGCCGGCCGCCGCCGACCCGGCCTTCCTCGACCGGCTGTGGCGGGACTGGTCGCCCGGCCACGACCCGGCCGAGGACCTGGCGTTCGTCCGGCGCAGCCTGGGCGAGCCCGCCAACATGGCGGCGGCCATCGGCTACTACCGCGCCGCGCTCGGCACCACGCCCCCCTCGGGCCGCTACCCGGACGTCGATCCCGCCACCGCGGGCCCGGTCCTGTACCTGCACGGCGAGCGGGACGGGTGCATGGGGGCGGAGATGGCCAAGGACGCGGCCGGCGGCCTGCCGCCGGGGTCGCGCGCCGAGCTGGTGGCGGACGCGGGCCACTTCCTGCACCTGGAACGGCCCGCGGAGGTCAACCGTCTCATCCTCGACTGGCTCGGCCCCGCCTCCTGACCGCCGCGATCACCGGGTGGCGCCTCGACCGGCTCGGTCCCGCCTGCTGAGTACGGTGATCACCGGGTGGCGCCCTGACAGGCTCACCCGGACCGCCTGCTCGACCGCGAACCCGTCCGGCGCGCCACCCGGTGTCCCGCCGGCGCCGGGATCGTCGTGGAGCAGCGCCACGGCCAGGCCGCCGGGTTCCAGCACCCGCCGCACCTCCCGCCACAACGGGTCCAGGCCGGGCCCGAGCAGGCCGCGCGGCGGCACCTGCCGTCCCCAGGGCGGGTTCACCAGCACCCGCCGCACGCTTCCGTCCGCCACCGGGAGCCGTCCGGCGTCGGCGAGCCCCCAGCGAAACGGGTCCGGATCGTCCGGGGGCAGGGCGGCCCGCGCGTTCGCGGCGGCCGCGGCGACGGCGGCCGGGTCGCGGTCGAACCCGGCGAACCCGGCGAGCCCGGCGTGCGGCGCGAGCGCGTGCGCCTCGATGAGCGTGGTGCCCGCCCCGGAGCAGGGATCGAGCACGACGCCGCGGAAGCCCTCGGTGCCCAGCCCGGCGAGCTGGGCCATCGCCGCGGCCAGCGGCGGGTGCAGCGTGCCCGGGATCGAGGCCGTCTTGTACGGCCGGCGGTGCAGCGGCCGGTCACCGGCCCGCCGGGCGATGACCGCCTGGTCGCCCTCGATCGTCACCCGCCAGGCCGTCGCCCCCGCGGGTGGCCGGCCGCCGTCCCGCCGGGAGTGGTAGCGCAGCCGCCACGACCGGGCCAGCTCGGTTCCGACGGCGTCCTCGATCTCGTGCCTGGTGTAGTTGCGGCGTCCCACGAACGAGGCCGAGACCTCGACGTCGGGGCCGCCGGGCGCGCCGAGGTCGATCCCGCGGGCCGCCCGCGCCAGCCGGGCGAGCGCGGAGCGGCCGTGGCCGACCCCGTCCACCACGGCCGCGGCCAGCAGTACGTCGTCCGCGGTGCGCAATCCCAGGAGCCCGGCGCCGGGCCGGACCTCGAACCACACCTCCCGATGGCGGACGCCGACGACGGCCCCGAGACGGGCACGCCTGATCTCCGCCGCGACCAAGGGCTCGGTGCCACGCACCGCCCTGGCCACCGCCAAGGTGAGCAACAACTGTTCTTCTCCCACGTAGCGACCCGGGACGGCGGCAGGCCGCCCCGCATCACCGGCGGTGGGTCAGCCCACGGCCCGCCGGCGGATCGCTAGCCGAGGAGGAAGAAGAACGTCATGCGCGGCACCCTACAAAAGCCCCGTCCTCGCGAGCCACCGGTTTTTCCGGCAGCCACGTACGGTGTACGTCGAACCCATTGACGTAAGTGGTCGCTTTCCGAATGATGGCCCTATGACCGTCCTGGACTTCGACCTTTCGGACCGGAACTTCTGGGCCAGGCCCATGAGCGAGCGCGAGGCGGCGTTCGACCGGTTGCGCGCCCGCGAGACGCCGGCCTTCTTCGAGGAGATGGAGATGGCCGTCGCGCCCAAGGGGCCCGGCTACTACGCGCTGGCCAGGCACGCCGACATCCTGGAGGCGAGCCGCAACCCCGAGGTCTTCTGCTCCGGCGACGGCGGCGCGACGAACATCCCCGACATGCCCGCCGAGTTCACCGAGTACTTCGGCTCCATGATCAACATGGACGACCCCCGGCACGCCCGGCTGCGCAGGATCGTCTCCCGCGCGTTCACCCCCAAGATGATCAAACAGTTCGAGTCGGACGTCGACGCCGCCGCCGTGCGCATCGTCGACGACCTGGTGGCCGCCGGTCCCGGCGGCGACTTCGTCACCGACGTGGCCGCCCGCCTTCCGCTGAAGATCATCTGCGACATGATGGGCATCCCCGAGCGCGACTACCGGTTCGTCTTCGACCGCTCGAACATCATCCTCGGCGGCTTCGACCCCGAGTACACCGGCGGCGACCTCGACCAGCTCGCCACCCGCCTGCTCACCGCCGGCATGGAGCTGCAGCAGCTCGTCCAGGACCTCGCCGCCCACCGCACCGCCAACCCCACCAACGACCTGACGTCCTCGCTGGTCAACGCCAACATCGACGGCGAACGGCTGACGATGCAGGAGCTCGGGTCGTTCTTCATCCTGCTGGTGGTCGCGGGCAACGAGACGACCAGGAACGCCATCTCCTACGGCCTGCGCCTGCTCACCAAGAACCCCGACCAGCGCGCCCTGTGGCTGCAGGACGTCGAGGGCCGCGCCCCCGGGGCCGTGGAGGAGATCGTCCGGCTGGCCTCACCGGTGAACTTCATGCGCCGCAAGGTCACCCGCGACCACGAGATGAACGGCCACCTCTACCGCGCCGGCGAGAAGGTGGTGCTGTTCTACTGGGCGGCGAACCGGGACGAGCGGGTGTTCGCCGACCCGTACCGCTTCGACATCACCCGCCACCCCAACCCGCACGTCGGTTTCGGCGGGCCGGGGCCGCACTTCTGCCTCGGCGCCCACCTGGCCCGGCGGGAGATCACGGTGATGTTCCGCGAGCTGCTGCGCCGGGTGCCGCAGATCGAGGGCGGCAGGCCCGACCGCCTGCACTCCTCGTTCATCAACGGGATCAAGCACATGGAGTGCACGTTCTGAGCCGGGCGCGGCCGCGGCCGGGGCTCAGGACTGCGCGGTCAGCTTGAGCTGGTTCATCACGGTACGGATGTCCGGAAGCAGCTGCTTGCCCTCGTCCGGGATCGACACGAACACGATGGCGGGCGCGCTGCCGCCGGTGTTGACCGCCATCGTGACGATCGTGGCCTTCTCCGTGCCGGCGGTCATGGCGTACGCGATGAGCCGGCCGGTGGAGTTGCCCACCTTGATCGGCTGCTGTGCGATCTTCCTGACCTTGTTGCCGTCGGGGTAGAAGTCCTTGCGGGCCTGCAGCACCATGCGCCTGATGACCGGCTCCAGGTCGTCCTCCTGGTACAGGGAGGACAGGTTCGCCGGCAGCGGGCCCGACATGACCTGGGCGTACTTGTCGGGCGCGACCTCCGTGTACTGGCGGGTGTCGTAGCCGAACGTGGACTTGACCGTGGCCCGCTGGTCGAGCTGCCAGCTGCCGCCCAGGCGGGGCAGGGAGACGCCGGCCGCCGCGTCCTCGACCCGGCCGGTCACCGGGGACGCCTTGCCCGGGTACTTGGGCAGGGCGGGGATCGTGGTGGAGCGCTTGCCCGGGCCCGTCTTCGTCGGGCCCGCCGAGGCCGCGGGGGAGGAGGCGGTCTTGCCCTCCGGGGTGTCCTCGCCGGCCAGCGGGCCCGCGAGGAAGGCCCACAGCAGCGCCGCGATCAAGGCGATCACGACCGAGCCGCCGAGCGCGTAGACCCAGATGGGCTTGCCCTGCTCGTCGTCCAGGGAGTCGTGGTCGCCGCCCTGGTACTCGTCGCCGAAGACGTTGTTCCAGAGCTCCTGCTGACGGTCGGGGGGCGGGGTGCGCGAGCCGCTGATCTGGCCGGCCGTCACGAACCGGCGGTCGGGGTCGGAGGGGTCGCGGTTCAGGTTCGAGCCGGGGCGCGGCTGGTCGGGGTGGCCGTCGCCGGGCATGCCCGGTCCGGCCGGGGGCGCGCCGACGTGGGCCGCCGCGAGCGGGCCCGGGGGCATCGCGGGGCCGCCCACCATGGTGTCGGCCTGCCGGCCGCCGTACATGACGGTGTGCTCGTCGGCCGGGACGGCGGACGGCGCGCCGGGCCCGTCGAGCGGCGACGGCGCGGGCTGGACGGGAGCGTCGAGCGGGCCGGGCGCGCGGCCCAGCGTGACCGTGTGGTCCAGCGGGTCGGCGACGGGCGCCGACGGGGCGGGGGCGGGGCTGTTGGGCCAGGGCGCCGGCGTGGACAGGTTGGACCACGCGCCGGGGGACGGCGTCGGCGGCTGCGACCAGGCGGGCACCGGGTCCTGCGGCTGGACCGGCTGCTGCTGCTCCGGCCAGGAGACGGGGACCTCCTGGCGGGGGGTCTCGGGCCAGCCCTGCTCCTGCCGGGGCGGGTCGGGCCAGGACGGCCGCGCCGGCTCCGGCCACGACGCGTCGCCGCCCCGCTGCTGCCCGCGGCCGTCGTTCCGCGAAGAGTCGTTGCGCGAAGAGTCGTTGCGAGGGAGATCGTTCCGCGGTGAGTCGTTGCGCGGGACGTCGGGCCAGGAGGTGTCGGGGCGCGGCGGCTCGGGCCAGGAAGGCGCCTGCGGGGCCTCGGGCCAGGACGGCTGGGCCGGGGCGGCCTCCGGCCACGACATCGGCACGCCGGAGGACTCCTGCCCGCCGGACGGCCAGGAGGAAGGCACGTCGTTGCGGACCTCCGGCCAGGACGGTGGCAGGTGCGACGCCCCGGAGCTCGCGGAATTCTCCGTTGACATTGCTGCCGGCCCTCCCGAGGTTGTGTCCGGATGTGCCGCTATATCCGGATTTGACGTACCAGGCATGATCTCATGGGATTTTCCAGGAGATACGGCTGGTTTCGCAGCGAAACGAGCGAAGCCGTGCGGATCGGTTGGCGGATCCTGCAGCGGCAGGTCGCCCTCCGGTCGATCTGGCTCAGCTGGGTACACCACGCGACGACAGTATTCTAAAGGGACATATGAGGTCACAACGGATACATCACCATCAGGTCTCGCTGGACCTGAAGGGTCTATTGTGCCTGCGCCGGTCGCCGGAGTATCTGCATTCCGTCGAAGACGTGCGCTAGGCTTGACACATGCGTTCCGCGACCCTGCTTCTTAGCGGGCCGCGACGGCCCTGAGAGGTCTCGCCGTCGCGGCTACCCCTCGTCGTGCACGAGGGGTTTTCTTATGGGTCCGAGTCAAGCCAGAAGGACAGTAGCCGTGAGTGAGTACGACCCGCAGGCGCTGCAGGCCAAGTGGCAGCAGCGATGGGAGGAACAGGAGCCCCACCGGGCGAGCGAGGACGCGGCCGACCCCCGGGAGCGGCGCTACATGCTCGACATGTTCCCCTACCCGTCGGGCGACCTCCACATGGGCCACGGCGAGGTGTTCGCCATCGGCGACGTCGTCGCGCGCTACTGGATGCAGCAGGGCTACAACGTCCTGCACCCGATCGGCTGGGACTCCTTCGGCCTGCCCGCCGAGAACGCCGCGATCAAGCGCAACGCCCACCCCGCCGAGTGGACCTACGCCAACATCGAGACGCAGGCCAACTCCTTCCGGCGCTACGGCATCTCCTTCGACTGGTCGCGCCGCCTGCACACCAGCGACCCCGAGTACTACCGCTGGAACCAGTGGCTGTTCAACCGCTTCTTCGAGCGCGGCCTGGCCTACCGCAAGGGCGGCCTGGTCAACTGGTGCCCCAACGACCAGACGGTGCTGGCCAACGAGCAGGTCGTGGCCGGCAGGTGCGAGCGCTGCGGCGCCGACGTCATCCGCCGCGAGCTGACGCAGTGGTACTTCAAGATCACTGACTACGCCCAGCGCCTGCTGGACGACATGGAGCAGCTCGACGGCTGGCCCGAGCGCCTGCTGACCATGCAGCGCAACTGGATCGGCCGCTCCGAGGGCGCCGACGTGCTGTTCGAGATCGAGGGCCGCGACGAGCCGGTCCACGTCTACACCACGCGCCCCGACACCCTGTACGGCGCCACGTTCTTCGTGGTCGCGGTCGACGCCGCGCTGGCCGACGAGATCGTCACCGACGAGCAGCGCCCGGCCTTCGAGGCCTACCGCGCCGAGGTCGCCAAGCTGAGCGACATCGAGCGCCTGTCCACCGACAAGGAGAAGAGCGGCGTCTTCCTGGGCCGCCACGCGGTCAACCCGGTCAGCGGCGAGCGCATCCCGGTCTGGGCGGCCGACTACGTGCTGTCCGACTACGGCCACGGCGCGATCATGGCCGTGCCCGCCCACGACCAGCGCGACCTCGACTTCGCCAGGAAGTTCGAGCTGCCGGTCAAGGTCGTCGTCCACACCGGCCTGGCCGACCCCGGCGAGACCGGCGAGGCCACGCCCGGCGAGGGCACGCTGGTCAACTCCGGCCCCCTCGACGGGCTGACCAAGGTCGAGGCAATCGCCAAGATCATCGAGATCCTGGAGGTCGAGGGCCGGGGCACCGGCGCGGTCAACTTCCGGCTGCGCGACTGGCTGCTGTCCCGCCAGCGCTTCTGGGGCACGCCGATCCCGATCATCCACTGCGCCGACTGCGGCGAGGTGCCCGTCCCCGACGAGCAGCTGCCCGTCACGCTGCCCGACCTGCGCGGCGAGGCGCTGGCGCCCAAGGGCGTCTCCCCGCTGGCCAGTGCCACCGACTGGGTCAACGTCGAGTGCCCCAAGTGCGGCGGGCCGGCCAAGCGCGACACCGACACGATGGACACGTTCGTCGACTCGTCCTGGTACTTCCTGCGCTACACCTCGCCCGGCTACACCGACGGGCCGTTCGACCCCGAGCAGGTGCGCAAGTGGGGCCCGATCGACCAGTACGTCGGCGGCATCGAGCACGCCGTCCTCCACCTGCTGTACTCGCGCTTCTTCACCAAGGTCCTGCACGACATGGGCATGGTGAGCTTCACCGAGCCGTTCCTGCGCATGCTGAACCAGGGGCAGGTGATCAACGGCGGCAAGGCGATGTCGAAGTCCCTGGGCAACGGCATCGACCTGGGCCAGCAGATCGACGCGTACGGCGTCGACGCCGTACGCCTGACGATGATCTTCGCCGGTCCGCCGGAGGACGACATCGACTGGGCCGACGTCTCGCCGGCCGCCTCGCAGAAGTTCCTGGCCCGCGTGCTGCGCGTGATGTCGGAGCCGACCGCCGAGCCCGGCGTGCCGTTCGAGGGCGGCGACGTCGAGCTGCGCAAGGTCACCCACCGCACGATCGACGAGGTCACCAAGCTGGTCGAGTCGCAGCGCTTCAACGTCGCGGTGGCCCGCATGATGGAGCTGACCTCGGCCGCCCGTAAGGCCATCGACTCCGGTCCCGGCGCGGCCGACCCGGCGGTGCGCGAGGCCGCCGAGTCGCTGGCCGTCATGCTGTCGCTGGTGGCGCCCTACGTCGCCGAGGAGGGCTGGGAGCGCCTGGGCCGCACCGGTCCGGTCGCCTTCGCCGGCTGGCCGGTCGCCGACCCCGCGCTGCTGGTGCAGGAGTCGGTCACGTGCGTGGTGCAGGTGGCGGGCAAGGTGCGCGACCGGCTGGAGGTCGCCCCCGACATCTCCGAGGACGAGCTGCGGGCCCTGGCCCTGGCCTCCGACAAGGTGGCCGCCTACCTCCAGGGCGCGCCGCGCAAGGTGATCGTGCGCGCGCCCAAGCTGGTCAACATCGTCCCGTAGGCGTCTAGAGCCGGCGCAGGGCCGGCAGGAGCTCCTTCTCCGCCCAGTCGAAGAACGGCTCCTGCTGGTCGTGCCCGATCTGCACGAGCGCCACGTGCGTGTACCCGGCGTCGGCGAACTTCTTGACGCCCTGCACGACCGCGTCCAGGTCGTCGCCGCAGGGCACGCTCTCGGCGACGTCCTCGGGGCGTACCGAGCCGGCCGCGGCGGTGAAGTTCACCGGGCCGGGCAGCTCGGCCATGACCTTCCAGCCGCCCACGCCCGACCAGCGCCACAGCCGGTGCGCCCGCTCCTTGGCGGCCTCGGGGTCGGTGTCGTAGGCGATGGGAAGCTGGCCGTAGACCGGCTTGCCCTGGCCGCCCGCGGCGTGGAACTGCTGCACCACCTCGGGCATCGGGTCGTTGATGACCAGCACGTCGCCCAGCTCCGCGGCGAGCTCGGCCGACCGGCCGCCGGAGGCGGCGATGCCGATCGGCACCTGCTCGTCCGGCAGGTCGTAGAGCTTGGCGGAGTCGACGTCGAAGAACTCGCCCTGGTAGGTGACGTACTCGCCGCTGAACAGCTCCTTGATGATCTGCACGGCCTCGGCGAACATCCGGTGCCTGGTGTCCACCGGCGGCCAGCCCTCGCCGACGACGTGCTCGTTGAGGTTCTCACCGGCGCCCAGGCCCAGGGTGAACCTGCCCTCGCTCAGCACCCCCATCGTGGCCGCCTTCTGCGCCACCACGGCCGGGTGGTAACGCATGATGGGGCAGGTCACGTACGTCATGAGCGGCAGGCGCTGGGTGACCTGCGCCGCCGCGCCCAGCACCGACCAGCAGTATGGCGAGTGGCCCATCTCCTCGATCCACGGGAAGTAGTGGTCGGAGATGACCGCGTAGTCGAAGCCGACGCGCTCGGCGGTGGCGGCGTAGTCCACGAGTTCGCGGGCCGGGGTCTGCTCGGACATCAAGGTGTAGCCGATTTGTACCATGCGCTCCGGCTACCCAGCTTTGTCCGGATTAGGGTCGGGCGTCCGGAGATCAATCGCCACCGCGCAGCTCCTCGATCACCAGCCCCAGGCCGATGGCCAGCAGCCAGAGGTCCTTGGACAGGCCGATGCCCTGCTGGGTCGGGCGCAGGCTGCCCTCCTCGCGCATGCCCGGCGTCCTGACGTAGAGCCCGAGCAGCCCCGCCGCGAACGCGGTCAGCCCCGCGCCGGCCAGCAACGACGGCACGAACGGCAGGACGAGCGCGGCCCCGAGGGCGAGCTCGCCCTTCGACAGCAGCCGGGTGAAGGCCACCGGGTCCAGGCCGCGCAGGAACGGGTACGTGCCCGCGGCCATGCCGTGCAGGCCGGCCGCCGTCTGCTCGTCGGCCTTGGTCTTGCCGATCCCGGAGTTGAGGATGATGGCGGCGGCGGCCAGGCGGCCCGGAAGCTGGTGCGGGCGGACGAAAAGTCGCATGATTCCTCACAGCGTGTGATTTGTGGCGATTGGCTCCTTCCCTGCCGTTCACCGCACATCCGGGACATCGGACGGTCTTGGCTGTTCGCGGAGGGTGGACCCTGCTGTGAGAGAAAATCTTTAGCTCGTTTGGTGTCTCGCATTAGTGTCTAGCTGTGACATATGGCGCATACCTGAGATATCCACATCTGTCCGGTGACCTGGTCACCTTCGTCGCCGACGACGATGTCTGGCTCGCCCCCGTCGCCGGCGGCCGGGCCTGGCGCTTCACCGCCGACCGCGTGCCGGTCTCCTCCCCGCGGTTCTCGCCCGACGGCTCGCGCATCGCGTGGACCAGCGGCAAGGAGGGCGCTCCCGAGGTGTTCGCGGCCGAGCTCGACGGCGCCGAGGGCACCCGGCTGACGCACTGGGGCAACGCCATGACCGGCGTCCGCGGCTGGACCGCGGACGGAGCCGTGCTCGCGGTCAGCTCCACCGGGGAGGCGTCACGTACCCGGCTGTGGGCGTACGCCGTGCCGCTCGACGGAGGGCCGGCCGAGCGGCTGCCGTACGGGTGGGTCGGCGAGGCGGCCGTCAGCGGCGCGAAGGTGGCCACGGTGTCGCCGGTCTGGCGCGAGCCGTCCCAGTGGAAGCGCTACCGGGGCGGTACGGCGGCCAAGATCTGGGTCGACGCCGACGGCGACGGGGAGTTCGCCAGGCTGTTCGCCGACAGCCCCGCCCAGTACTGGGCGGTGAACTGGGTCGGCGACCGGATCGTCTACCTGTCCGACGCGGACGGGGTGGGGAACCTCTACTCGGCCCTTCCCGACGGGTCCGACGTGCGCCGGCACACCAGCCACGACGAGTTCTACGCCCGTCACGCCACGAGCGACGGTGAGCGGGTGATCTACAGCCACGCGGGGGACCTGTGGCTGCTGGAGAGCCTCGACGCCGAGCCGTACAAGCTGGAGGTGAAGCTCGGCGGCCCGCGGCCGGGACGGGCCCGGCGGCCCGCGCCCACGCGCGTCGGCGGCTTCTCCCCGGACGCGACCGGACGGGCCAGCGCGGTCGAGATCCGCGGCACCGCGCACTGGGTGACCCACCGCGACGGGCCCGCGGGCGCGCTCCGGGTGGAACCCGGCGTGCGGGTACGCCTGCCGCGCGCCCTCGGCGCCGACGGGCGGGCCGTGTGGGTCTCCGACGCCGGCGGCGAGGACGGGCTGGAGATCGGCACCCCCGGCGGCGAGATCAGGAGCCTGGCCGGCGGGCAGCTCGGCAGGGTGCTCGAACTGACCGCCGCGCCCGACGGCAAGCACGCGGCCGTGGCCACGCACGACGGGCGGCTGCTCGTCGTGGACCTGGAGTCGGGCGACCTGCGCGAGCTCGACCGCACCACGCAGGGCGACATCAGCGGGGTCACCTTCTCGCCGGACTCCGGCTGGCTGGCCTGGGTGCACCCCGACCACGAGCCGCTGTCGCAGATCAAGATGGGCCGCGTGGACGGCACGTCCGTGATCGACGTGACGCCGCTGCGCTTCTCCGACTACGACCCGGTGTTCACCAAGGACGGCAAGCACCTGGCCTTCCTGTCGGTGCGCACGTTCGACCCGGTGTACGACGCGCACGTGTTCGACCTGTCGTTCCCGGCGGGCTGCCGGCCGTACATCGTGCCGCTGCAGGCCGCCACGCCGTCGCCGTTCGACCCCTCGTTGCAGGGGCGCGGGTTCAACGGGGAGGACGACAAGCCCGGCAAGGACGACAAGAAGGACGACGCGCCGCCGCGTACCGAGGTGGACCCGGAGGCGCTGGCCTCTCGCGTGGTGCCCGTACCCGTGCCGGCGGGCCGCTACGGCAACCTCAGGACCGCCAAGGACGCGCTGCTCTGGCTCCGCCACCCCCTTGCGGGCCAGCTCGGCGACGGCACCGAGCCGGTCACCGAGATCGTGCTCGAACGCTACGACCTCAAGAAGCGCGCCAAGGCCGAGCTGGGCAAGGAGGTGCGGGCCTTCGAGGTCAGCGGCGACGGCACCAGGCTCGTCACCAACGGCAAGAACGGCCTGCAGACGCGGGCGGCCGGCGAGGGCGACGAGGTCGTCACGATCGACCTCGACCGGATCACCGTCCAGATCGACCCGGTCGCCGAGTGGCGCCAGGGCTACCGCGAGGCCGGACGGCTCATGCGCGACCACTTCTGGCGCGAGGACATGGGCGGCGTCGACTGGCAGGCCACGCTCGACCGGTACGAGCCGCTGGTCGACCGCCTCGGCTGCCACTCCGAGCTGATCGACCTGCTGTGGGAGGTGCAGGGCGAGCTGGGCACCTCGCACGCCTACGCCAGGGGCCACGACGGCGTCACCGATCCGCGCCGCCGCCAGGGCCTGCTCGGCGCCGACCTGGCCAAGGACGAGGACGGGACCTGGCGGGTCGAGCGCATCCTGCCGGGCGAGACCTCCGACCACGCGGCCCGCTCGCCGCTGCTCGCGCCCGGCGTCGCGATCCGTCCCGGCGACGCGATCGTGGCGGTGGGCGGACGTCCGGTCGATCCGGTACGCGGCCCGCTCGCGCTGCTGTCCGGCACCGCCGACCAGCCCGTGGAGCTGACCGTGCGGCCCGCGGCCGGCGGCTCGCCGCGCCGGGTCGTCGTCACCCCGCTCGCCGACGACAGCCAGCTGCGCTACCACGACTGGGTGGAGAGCCGGCGGGCCTTCGTCCGCGAGTCGTCCGGCGGGCGGCTCGGTTACCTGCACGTCCCGGACATGGTGGCCTCGGGATGGGCACAGTTCCACCGCGACCTGCGGACCGAGATGGCCTTCGACGGACTGGTCGTGGACGTGCGCGAGAACGGCGGCGGGCACCTGTCGGAGCTGGTGCTGGAGAAGTTGTCGCGCAAGGTCACCGGCTGGGCGCGGGCCCGCGGCTACGAGCCGATGCGCTACCCCGAGGACTCGCCCCGCGGGCCCATCGTGGCCGTCGCCGACGAGTTCGCCGGGTCCGACGGCGACATCGTCAGCGCCGGGATCAAGAACCGCGCCCTCGGCCCGCTGGTCGGCACCAGGACCTGGGGCGGCGTCATCGGCATCGACTCGCGCTACTCCCTGGTGGACGGGACCGTGGTGACCCAGCCGCGGTACGCGTTCTGGCTGGACGGGCCGGGCTGGGGGGTGGAGAACCACGGCGTCGATCCCGACGTCGAGGTCGTGATCACGCCGCAGGACCGGGTGGCGGGCCGCGACCCGCAGCTGGCGAAGGCGGTCGAGCTGGCGCTCGCCGCGTTGGAGGAGCGTCCGGCCGCCACCGCGCCGGACCTGCCGCCGCTGGCCTGACCGCCCTGAGGGGCGGCCCGCCGGGGCCGCCCCTCAGCACAGTCTGGTGAGGATCTCCGGGAACGCCGGTTCTCTCAGCTCAGTCTGGTGAGGATCTCCGAGAGCACCGGTTCGGTCGTCGCGAAGTTCAGCCGTACGTAGTCCGCGCCGCCCGGCCCGAACGACGCGCCGTCGTTGAGCCGCACCCTGGCCTCCCGCTCGATGACCTCGGCCATGCCGGGCCGCCCGGTGTGCAGCCACGCCAGGTAGGTGGCCTGGGGCATCCGGTACCCGAACCGGTCCGGCAGCCGCTCGGCGATCAGCCGGCGGTTGCGGTCGAGCAGCGCCCGGGTCCGGTCCAGCCAGGCGTCGCCGTGCCGCCAGGCCGCGACCGTGGCCTCCACCCCGAACAGGTGCGTCGACCCGAAGAGGAACGGCGGCTGCGCCGCCAGGGCCGCGCGCACCCCGGCGTGCCCGATGTGGGCGACCGAGCAGCGGATGCCGCCCAGGTTGAACGCCTTCGTCGCCGAGGTGAGCGTGACCGTGCGCTCGGGGAGGATCGTGGCGAAGGGGATGTGCCGGTGGGACTCGTAGGTGAGGTCGGCGTGGATCTCGTCGGCCAGCACCAGCAGGTCGTGGCGTTCGACGTGCTCGGCCAGCTCTTCCAGCTCGGCGCGGGTGAACACGCGGCCCGTCGGGTTCTGCGGGTTGACCAGCAGGAGCACCCGGCAGCCGGACAGGTCGGGCACCTTGAACCGCCACGCGTCGCCGTCCGGTTCGAGCTGGATGGGGACGAGCGGACGTTCCATCACGCCGAGGGTCGTCAGGAACGGGTGGTAGGCGGGGGTGTGCAGCGCGACGCCGTCCCCGGGCCTGGTCCAGAGGTGCAGCAGCACCTGGAGGGCCTGGTTGATGTCGCTGAACGTGTGGACGTGCGAGGGGTCGGCCGTCCAGCCGTGGCGGGCGGCCATGCGCTCGGCGAACGCCTCGGCCAGGGGGCCGCCCTGCGGCTTGTCCAGCCAGGTCGGGTAGCCGAGATCGCCGGCGGCGCGGCGGGTCAGGGCCTCGACCACCTCGGGGGCGGTGGCCAGGTCCATGTCGGCGATCCAGGCGGGGATGACACCGGGGGCGGTGATTGCCCATTTGAGACCGTCATGCGTCTCTTTGAGGTCCTTCATCTCTTTGGAGGCGGGGGTCTCTTTTGGGGCATTCATGTCGGTCACGGGCACAGTCTAGGAGTGTGCGGTGTGGCGGGGCGGAGGCGTGCGCGTGGTGCCGGTGCCCGCGGATGGGGGCGTTGTGGAGGCGCCCGTCGCTGCGAGGACGGAGGCTCAGGCCTCGGTCGGGGCAGGCGCGTTCTGGTCCGGGGCCCGAAGGAACGTCCCGGGAGAAAGGCGAGCGGGCGAAACGACGCCGCCCCCCACGCGAGGCCGGGATGGAAGGGCCTCGACGTTGGAGGGCGGCGTTCGGTGCGTGCGACTTGCGAGGAATCGCCACAGGGCGCCGACGACCGCAGCCCCCGTGCGAGGGAGGCCGGATCGCGAGAAATCGAACGACGGCCGCAGCCTCTCAGGGAGGGCGGCCGGCCGGCGGAGGACTAGAGGCGGCGGAGGACGGCCACCACCTTGCCCAGAACGCTGGCCTCGTCACCGGGGATGGGCTCGTAGTTCGGGTTGTGAGGCACCAGCCACACGTGCCCGTCCTTGCGCTTGAACGTCTTGACCGTGGCCTCGCCCTCGATCATGGCGGCCACGATGTCACCGCTCTCGGCGACCGGCTGCTGGCGGACGACCACCCAGTCGCCGTCGGCGATGGCGGCCTCGATCATCGAGTCACCGGCGACCTGGAGCAGGAAGAGCGTGCCCTCGCCGACGAGCTGCTTGGGCAGGGCGAAGACGTCTTCCACGCTCTCCTCGGCCAGGATCGGGCCACCGGCGGCGATGCGGCCCACGAGCGGGACGTAGGCGGCGGTCGGCCGGCTCACCGGAGCCTCGTCGTCGGTCGCGTCGGGGTCGACCCACAGCACGGGCTCGCCGGGCAGGCGCACCTCCAGGGCGCGCGGCCGGTGCGGGTCGCGCCGCAGGTAGCCCTTGCGCTGCAGGGCGGTCAACTGGTGCGACACGCTGGACGTGCTCGTCAGCTGCACGGCCTCGCCGATCTCGCGCATCGAGGGCGGGTATCCGCGCTGCTGCACCGAATCGCGGATCACTTCGAGGATCTTGCGCTGCCTGGGTGTCAGGCCCAGGGAGTCGCGCCGGCGCACCGCGAGGTCTGTGACCCCGTTAGCGTCTTCCCGCTCGCTCATGCTCTTCCTCCTCGCCTGGCGGCGGCCCGCCTCACCGGCGAACCTCCCGGTCCGTGGTCTTGATGTCGCACACAGCGACCGTATCGCTGTTGAAGATCATCTTCAAACAATTGTTCGAGTCTTCCTCGAAATTGTCGCCAGCGTGGTGTACAACATCGTACGGGAGTTCGATCGACACCGTGTTCGATTTGCTGATCTTATTTTGGCCGTTTCCTCGGGCCAGACGGCGGGAGGTCAATCGTGCGAACGACCCCGAACACCGACACGACCAGCGAAGACGCCAATCGGCTCACCCTCATCGCCGACGCCACCCGGGGCGGGGATCGACGAGGCGACGACCCGCGTACCGACTCCGGCCGCCAGGAAAATCCGGGAAAACGACCGGCTCCCGATTCGAACACCCGGCGGCGCCGCGCCGGCGGCTCCGGGGGAGCCGCCCGCGGCTCGGACCGCCCCCGACTGTGGCTGGTCCCCTCCCCGCGTCCCGACGCGGATACGGACGCTGACCGGACGCTGCCTCACGAGGGCGGTGGGCAGCCGCTCGCCGACGACACGCTCACCACCCGCCGCCGAGCCGAAGGCAGGCAAGGCGCGCCCGGCACGGACATGACCGAACCCCGCGCCCGCCCGCCCGAGCCCGGCACCCGTCACCGACGGCCACCCGAAGCGGGCGGACACCGCCCGGAGGGCGAGGCGGCGGGGTGGGAAAGCCGAGGCGAGGCGGAGCGGCAGGGAACGCGAGGTCTGGCGGAGACGCCGGGAAGGCGAGTTCAGGGGGAGGCGTCAGAGAGGCGAGTTCAGGGGGAGGCGTCGGAGAGGCGGGGGCGAGGGGGCCGTGCGGCGCGACAGGCGGGCCGGAACTCGGCGATCCTGCCGGAAGGGCAGCAGGAGCGCCAGGCGGAAGCCCGAGCGGATCGCCCCTGGGAACGGCGGCGTCCGGGGGAGGCCACGGGCCGCCCCGACCTGCGCAGGCGGCGCTCGGGTGAGCCCGCAGGCCGGCCCGAGGTACGAAGGCGGCGCTCTGGCGAGTCGACCGAGCAACCCGCACCACAGGGGCGACGCCGGAAGAGGGGCGAGCGGTTGGACGAGCAGGGACGACGCCAGGAGGAGACCGCCGAGCGGTCGAGCAACCAGGGGCGGCGCTCGGGACGGTTGGTGGAGCGGCTGGGCGAGCCGGGGCGGAACTCGGGAGAGTCGGTCGAGCGGTCGGGCAGGCAGGGGCGGCGCTCGGGACGGACGGCGGAGCGGTTCATGGCACGGGGGCGGCGCTCGGGGGAGGTCGCGGGACGGGAGCGGGGGCAGGTGATGAGCGGGCCGGGGGGCTCGCGGCGTCAGGGGGCGCGGGGGAACGGGGGTTCTGGTGACGGTGAGGCTCGCGGGGGGCGGGAGATGTTGGGACGTGTTGTGGGGGCGGAAGGTGCTCCGGCCGGTGACGGTGCGGGGCTTGTGCGGAATCGTCGTACGTTGCGGCGGCGGAGGCGGGGTGCCGGGGTGGTTTCTGGAGGTGGCGCCGGCGTCAAGGCTCCGGCTCCTCCGGTGCGGCTGACCCGGCGGGGGCGGATCGTGCTGGTGGTGGCGATGGTGTTGTTCTCCCTGGGCGGGTTCTGGCTCGGGACGCGGGCGGCCGGCCGTGCGGCTGTGGGCGTCGGGATGCCCGGAGGTTCCGCTGTGGGCGTCGGGGTGCCTGGTCACGTGGCTGTGGGTGCCGGGATGCCTGGCCGGGCGTTGCCATGGGCGAAGGTCGGCTGAGGGAACACGCTGCGGGGGTCGCGGACGCTGGGTGCAGGGGGTAGAGCCCCGTGGCCCCAAGGGGTGCCCAGGGGATGGGCCCCACGCTGGCGCGCCCTGCCTCGGGACGAGGGCTCGGCCGACCTGGCCCAGGGAAGCGGAAAGCCGGCACCCGGCCTCGCCCCCGAGGAAGCGGAACGTGGGCAGGTGGCCTGGCTCAAGGGAACGGGCCCCGAGGAACGGGCCCGGGGGCGGAAGCGGACCGGGGCTCAAGGAGGCGGGGCGTACGGGGGCGGGGCGTAGGGGTTCCGGGCGTTCTGTGGGGGTAGTGGAGGGGGCTTCGGGGGTGGTGGGAGGTGGGGGGAGGCTGTGGGCTCCGGTACCTTTGTGGGGCCTGTTTGGGCTGGTCGCCGTCGGGTGACAGGGGGCCGGCCCGGTGCGGCGCGCGGGGCGCCGGCCGGGGCGACACGCCCGAGGCTCCTGTGACTGAGGGGCTGATCAGCGACTTCAGCTCCACGGTGTTGCTCAACTTGCGTTCATGGTCGCGCGCTTCTACGGTTGGACCACAACATCTAGTAGTTACACCGATGTCGGTTCACCACACCTTGTGTTTCCGTGACCGCACCATGGCGAGCCGTGGGGCGTGCGCGAGCGTACCGCGGCGAGGGTTTTACGCGTGTGGTGGGCCGGGCGGGTCGAGGAGGCGAAGCCGTGCACTGTCCGTTCTGTCGCCACCCTGACACCAGGGTCATCGACAGCCGGTCCACGGACGACGGCGCGGCCATCAGGCGCCGCCGCACCTGTCCCGAGTGCGGGCGCAGGTTCACCACGCAGGAGACCGTCCTGCTGATGGTGAGCAAGCGTAGCGGGGTGACGGAGCCGTTCTCGCGGGACAAGGTCGTCGCGGGCGTGCGGCGGGCCTGTCAGGGCAGGCCGGTCAGTGAGGACTCGCTGGCACAGCTCGGGCAGCGGGTAGAGGAGGCCATCCGGGCCAAGGGCGCGGCCGAGCTGCCGTCGAACGAGGTGGGCCTGGCGATCCTCGGCCCGCTCCGGGAGCTGGACGAGGTGGCCTACCTGCGATTCGCATCGGTTTATCGCGGTTTCGAGAGCCTGGCGGACTTCGAGGCCGAGATCTCACAGTTGAAGGCGGAGAAGGGGGAGTCATGACGGACACGGCCAGCGGTTCAGTGGCGCGCGGGGGTAAGCGGCCGCGTAAGGGGCTGAGGATGAAGCGGATCTTCACGAAGCCCGGCGTGCACCCGTATGACGAGGTCCAGTGGGAGCGCCGTGACGTCGTGATGACGAACTGGCGCGACGGCTCGATCAACTTCGAGCAGCGGGGTGTCGAGTTCCCCGAGTTCTGGTCGGTGAACGCGGCCAACATCGTGACGACCAAGTACTTCCGCGGCGCCGTGGGCACGCCGCAGCGCGAGTGGAGCCTGAAGCAGCTCGTCGACCGGGTGGTCGGCGTCTACACCCGGACGGGCGTCGAGCACGGCTACTTCGCCGGCGACGAGGACGCCGAGATCTTCGACCACGAGCTCAAGCACGCGCTGGTCCACCAGGTCTTCGCGTTCAACTCGCCGGTCTGGTTCAACGTGGGCACCGCCTCGCCGCAGCAGGTCAGCGCGTGTTTCATCCTCTCCGTGGACGACCAGATGGAGTCGATCCTGGAGTGGTACAAGGAAGAGGGCGTGATCTTCAAGGGCGGTTCTGGGTCGGGCGTCAACCTGTCCCGCATCCGTTCGTCCAAGGAACTGCTCTCCAGCGGCGGCACGGCCAGCGGGCCGGTCAGCTTCATGCGCGGCGCGGACGCCTCCGCGGGCACGATCAAGTCGGGCGGCGCGACGCGCCGGGCGGCCAAGATGGTCGTGCTCGACGTCGACCACCCCGACATCGAGGAGTTCATCGAGACCAAGGCGCGCGAGGAGGACAAGGTCCGCGCCCTGCGTGACGCCGGTTTCGACATGGACCTGGGCGGCAAGGACATCGTGTCCGTCCAGTACCAGAACGCCAACAACTCGGTGCGCGTCTCCGACGAGTTCATGCGCGCGGTGGAGAAGGGCGACGAGTTCGGCCTGCGTGCCCGCCTGACCGGCGAGGTCATCGAGAAGGTCGACGCCAAGGACCTGTTCCGCAAGATGGCCAAGGCCGCCTGGGAGTGCGCCGACCCGGGCGTGCAGTACGACGACACGATCAACGACTGGCACACCACGCCGGAGACCGGCCGGATCACCGCCAGCAACCCGTGCTCCGAGTACGTGCACCTGGACAACTCCTCGTGCAACCTGGCCAGCATCAACCTGCTGAAGTTCCTGAAGGACGACAACACCTTCAACGTCGCCGACTTCGTCAAGCTGACCGAGCTGATCATCACCGCGATGGACATCTCGATCACCTTCGCCGACTTCCCGACCGAGCGCATCGGCGAGACCACGCGGGCCTACCGCCAGCTCGGCATCGGCTACGCCAACCTGGGCGCGCTGCTCATGGCCACGGGCCACGCCTACGACTCCGACGGCGGCCGCGCGGTGGCCGGGGCGATCACGTCGCTGATGACCGGTGTGTCCTACCGGCGCAGCGCCGAGCTGGCCGGGGTGGTCGGGGCGTACGACGGTTACGCCCGCAACGCCGAGCCGCACAAGCGGGTCATGCGCAAGCACGCCGCGGCCAACGACGACCTGCGCACGGTCGGCACCATGGACGCGAAGATCCACGCCGAGGCGTCGCGCCAGTGGTCGGAGTGCCTGAAGGTCGGCGAGAAGAACGGCTACCGCAACGCCCAGGCCAGCCTGCTCGCCCCCACCGGCACCATCGGCCTGATGATGGACTGCGACACCACCGGCATCGAGCCGGACCTCGCGCTGGTCAAGTTCAAGAAGCTGGTCGGCGGCGGCTCGATGCAGATCGTCAACCAGACGATCCCGCGGGCGCTCAGGCAGCTCGGCTACCAGCAGGAGCAGATCGAGGCCATCGTCGAGTACATCGGCGAGCACAGCCACGTCGTCGACGCCCCTGGCCTGCGCAAGGAGCACTACGAGGTGTTCGACTGCGCGATGGGCGAGCGGGCCATCGCGCCGATGGGCCACGTGCGGATGATGGCGGCGACCCAGCCGTTCCTGTCCGGTGCGATCTCCAAGACGGTCAACCTGCCGGAGTCGGCCACGATCGACGACATCGAGCAGGTCTACCTGGAGGGCTGGAAGCTCGGCCTGAAGGCGCTGGCCGTCTACCGCGACAACTGCAAGGTCGGCCAGCCGCTGTCGGCCGGCACCGGCGCCAAGAAGGACGAGCCGAAGGCCGTCGAGGCCGAGCCCGAGGTCAAGGTCATCGAGGTCAACCGGCCGACCCGGCGGCGCATGCCCAACCAGCGTCCCAGCATGACCACCCGCTTCACCGTGGGCGGCGCCAAGGGCTACATGACCGCTTCGTCCTACCCGGACGACGGGCTCGGCGAGGTCTTCCTCAAGATGTCCAAGCAGGGCTCGACGCTGGCGGGCGTCATGGACGCCTTCTCGGTGGCGATCTCCATCGGTCTCCAGTACGGGGTGCCGCTGGAGACGTACATGAGCAAGTTCGTGAACATGCGGTTCGAGCCGGCGGGCATGACGGACGACCCGGACATCCGGATGGCCACGTCGGTGATGGACTACATCTTCCGCCGCCTGGCCCTCGACCACCTGCCCTACGACGAGCGGGCGGCGCTCGGCATCTTCTCGGCGGCCGAGCGCGCCGCGCAGCAGCGCGGCGAGGACCCGGCGGCGCTGCAGGAGGCGGTCGACCGGGAGGCGCTGGCCCAGTCGGCGCCCATTGAGAAGCCGAAGGACGAGCCGAAGGACGAGCCGGTCCGGGAGCTGACGCTGGAGAGCCACCAGCGGTTCACCGCCGACGCGCCGCTCTGCATGACCTGCGGCACCAAGATGCGGCCGGCCGGAAGCTGCTACGTGTGCGAGGGCTGCGGCTCGACCAGCGGCTGCAGCTGATCCACGCTGAACTGAGATGAGGGGGGCCCGGGAACGGGTCCCCCTCATCGGCGTTCCGGGGTCAGGTTCCGGTCAGGAGGTCGCGCAGGACGTCGGGTTTGTCGGTGATGATGCCGTCCACCTGGTACGTCAGCAGGCGTTGCATGTCGTCGGGGTTGTCGACCGTCCAGGCGAAGACCTTCATGCCGTGCTCGTGGGCCAGCTTCACGTACGAAGGGGTGAGCGCGGAGTACGGCGGGTTGACGTGGTCGGCGAACCTGGCCAGACCGGGCAGCGCGGCGGTGCCCGGCGTGCCGAGCAGCCCGATCGGCACGTCGGGCAGCAGCCGGTGGAAGGCGCGCATCGAGTCCCAGTCGAACGACTGCGCCACCAGCCGCCCCGGCCCGAGCCAGGAGGGCTCGGCGCGCAGCGCCCGGACGATGCGGGCCTCGATGCCCGGGTAGAGCCGCGGCTCCTTGACCTCCAGCAGCATGCCGGCGCCGGACCCGGCCATCGCGCGCAGCGCCTCCTGCAGGGTCGGCACCCGCTCGCCGGTGTACTCCCGGTCGAACCAGGAGCCCGCGTCCAGCCTGCGGATCTGCGCGAGCGTGAGGTCGCGCACCCGCCACGGCGCCAGGCCGGGCAGGACGCGCTCGGCGTCGGTGGTCCGGACGAGGGTGGTGTCGTGCATCAGGACCAGCTCGTGGTCCTTGGTCTCCTGGACGTCCAGCTCGAACATGTCGGCCCCCTGGCGGGCGGCGAGCTGGAAGGCGGCGACGGTGTTCTCCGGCGCGTACGCCGACGCGCCCCGGTGGGCGACGTTGACCACTGTGGTCACAGCAGCGGCGGCGGCGGTGGGCGGGGAGGCCAGGGGGAGGAGGGCGAGGGGCAGGAACAGGGCGAGTCGCCGCAACATGGATCTCCTCGGTGGGGGAGAGACCGACAACCCCGACCATGACAAGGCAGGATGACCGTGAGTTGAGGGCAGAGTAACGCAGCGGTGCCCACCGGATGAGGCTTCGACACGCGGACATGCGAGAGGGCGGGGCGCCCGCGGCGGCCCGCCCCCACGGCGTTACACGCCGCGGGTTAAGATAGGAAGAGCGGGGGGGGGGGGAGGGGGAAGCAAGTCGGGTAGATATCG